>JAEEJM010000022.1 GCA_016281895.1 Clostridiales bacterium | reverse complement strand
GTTTCGATCGGGATCCCGGCAAGTCTGCGTTACAACGGCGAATCGAGCTGGGAAATCAGGGAATCCGGGAACTTTCGTGGTTTTGTCGTTGCCACGTCAAGTACCGTTTTCCGTTCGGACACCAACTGTCTGATCACCTCCGGCGGGGTGCTGATCTGCGGATGCCCGGTCGATCCGATCGTTCCTGAAGGAACAAAAATAATAAACAGTTTCGCGTTCGGTTCAATGCCCGTCGCCGAGATCATGCTTCCGTCCAGCCTTGAAACCATAGGCAAATACGCTTTTGACGGATGCGGCGAGCTGCGCTCGGTCAGGCTGGCGGCGGGAAGCCGTCTCAGGGAACTGGATGATTATGCTTTTCGAAACTGCGTAAGTCTGACAGAATTCAACGGCCTTTCCGATTCACTGGTTGAAAGGATCGGCAACGGTACTTTTGCCGGATGTCAGTCGATCATTGAATTAAGTCTTCCGGCAACACTGAAGTATCTCAACTCGGCAGCATTGGTCTTTTGTGAGAGACTGGAAAGAATCTCTTTCGCGGGAAGAATGAAAGATTTCAAAGCCGCGTGCGCTGCTTCGGACTGGTTCCCGGGAGCCGACGGAAGATACAAACTGACCGTAATGGGAGTTCAGTACTATCTTCCTGCGGTCATCTGTTCCGACGGCTCGATCTGAGGCCTCCCGCCGGCCATTTCCGTATATCACAGGCCTCGACGGCGGGCGCGCCGGACGGCCGGAAAAGAAGCGCGCGGGGCATCCTGCGGATGCCCCGCGCGCTGCGGAGCGTGAATCGTTGCGGCGCCTCACTGAAGCGCGGCGCCTATGACGGTCCCGAACCTCGAGTTCTCGGGGATCAGGAAGCGGGTGTCGAACGCGGGTCCGAGCGTCTCGAAGACGCGCCTGATCGGTTCAATGACGGTCAGGTTGCCCGTTATCACCACATCGTGGCACTCGAAGCGCCGGCTGGCAAACACGGCCATCATGGCCACTGTCTCGGCCACGAGATTGAAGATGCCCAGCGCAACGTCGGCTTTGGTCGCCAGATCGGAATGCTTTCCGAAGTTTGACGCGGTGAGGTCGGTCTTCATGCCCGGGTAGAGCTCGGGGCGGGAGATGTCGCTGACGCGCAGATCGATGTTGCCGAGGTCGCCCCCTTCGCAGACCTGCGCCAGATGCGTCACGCTCTCGATGCCCAGCATCTTTCGGGCCAGGCCGTTTATGGTGCCTCCTCCGACGCCGGTGCCGCCCAGGTACTCGGTCCGCAGACCTCCGCCGTCCTTGACCGCGTGGATTATGGCCGTGCCGGTGCCCATGGAGACCACAATGGCCTCGTCCAGGCCGGAGAGGTACAGCCCGCCTATGCCTATGGAGTCGAACTCGGCCACCCTCGTCAGGGGGAGCGAGAATATCGGCTCGGTGATGAACGCGGAGCCCACTCCGGTCATGTTGACCCTGCCGATCTCGCCAAGGCTGATGCCGTTCTCGACGGTGAACTTGCCGAACGCCCCGTACGCAGAGGTCAGGGGATCGGCGGCTTTGACGAACAGGGGAGTGATTATGGAGCCGTCCGGGCGGAAGCCGACTATCTTTGTCGTGCTGCCTCCCACGTCAATCCCCAGGACGGTCTTTCCGGCTCTTCTGCCGGTGCGTCGCTCTGCCATCTTGCACCAAACTTTCCGCGCCGCGGTCCTCCGGGCGCTTGTCATTCGCGGGCGTCTGCATCGGCCCGCGGAAAAATTATATCATCAACCCGGGAAAAATGCAACCGATAAGGGGGAGTTCCGTGAAAAAAACGCGGCTCGAAAGAACTTATGTGAAATATATATATAAGTTTCTAAGCATATCCCCATCTTTCTTGCATTCATAATTTAGGGCTTGACCTTGCTGGCGCCATGCGCTGACTCGGGACCTAGAACCAGAACGGACTCTACCGTCCCAACTTATACCGGGGCCATTCTTGATCGGTCCGAAGAAAACGCGGACTTGAGTGAAGAAGCCGGGCTAGACAAAGACTGTAGTGACAATGCCGATACGGATTGCGAGTTCAGATTCTATACTTGGTGGCTTTTTGATGATTTGGCGGACGGCTGGATCTTCCTAATGAGAATCGACGAATCTGTGGTGAGTGCATCTACGACGCGACCGGTTGCTTGACACACATCAACATAGTCATTGACAGCGAAGGTAGTCAGGGAATTGTTTTTTCGCAAAGCGCAACAATGTGTTGCTCTTCGTTAACCATAACTCTCAGTCCAGATTCAACAATATTGTCCTGCTCATATAGCTTTCGTTGAGCCACAGGTATTCTTGACACACATCATCTTGGGACGGCGCGAACTATGCAAAGAGGACGGCTACCTGAACGGCTTGAGTGCAATAGAATAATAAACAACTATTAGGATTGCACCGAGGAACAGAATTGGTTCATACTCACGGATGATTCTGAAGTCTTTCAACTGGTAAAACGGGAAAAGCCTAAAGGGCATAAGGGACTTGACAGCGTGTTTTTCAAGAATAATAATGTGTTTATTCCTGTTACGACTGTTGCATCAGTTATCTTTACAAAAGCATTTTGTCGGAAGTTAAAAAGCATCACTTAGTTATTAAGACCTATGTTTTCATCAGAGAAGCCAAGGGCCTTCCAAGTGGTGCTTTTTGGTGTTAAGGAGGAATAATTGTATTGGATTTTGTTATCAAAAACGGTGTGCTAGTCGAGTACCGCGGTAATGGCGGAAATGTGGTGATTCCAAATGGTGTAACCACGATTGGAAGAGAAGCGTTCGATTATAGTTTGGCTTCATCTATTATTATTCCGGAAGGCGTAAGAAGGATAGAGTCTCTAGCATTTTGGCATTGTTACGAACTGGTGTCTATCTCTATTCCCAAAAGTGTTACTAGTATCGAAATCGGCTTGAATGCTCAGTGCCCCAAATTGATACATTTGACAGTTGAGAAAGGTAATCCAAAATATCATTCGGCAGGGAACTGTGTTATTGAAACCAAAAGCAGAATGTTGATCAGTGCATGTAATAGTAGCGTGGTACCTTTAGATGGAAGTGTTGAATATTTGGGAGAAAGCGCTTTTCAGGAGATACCAAACCTGACTTCCGTCAAGCTTCCTTATGGGTTGAAAGTCATTTCTGAGTATGCTTTTTGTGGGTGTGATAGCCTCCTTTCTGTCTTTATTCCGGAAAGTGTTTATGCTATCGAAGATGGCGCATTTATGAGTTGTGAGAAGTTATGTGCTCTAACTATTCCGCCAAGTGTCACAGAGATAGGTAATGAGGCATTTAGCTATTGCAACAATCTGACCATTTACGCGTATGGTTGGTCTTATGCAGCTAGTTACGCAAGAGACAAAGGCATTCACTTGATAAGTGCTCCATCAAACCAAGTAATTGGCAACTTCTCATCAGTTGAAGAGAATAGTCAGAGAGAAACGATTAAAAAGATTGAAGAGGATCATTTTTTGATTCTTAAGCAATACAAAGAGCTCCTTGACATTGGAATCATTTCTCTTGAAGAGTTTAATACAGTTAAGAAAAAGTTGCTGGGGGATTTATCACCAATTTCATCGAATTGAGTATTGTTTTTTCGGAGTGAAGCACATGAAAAAAAGAGCAATCATATTGATAGCATTACCTCATAATGAGTCTGGGCTTTGCTCCTAGCTTGTTTCTATAGGCATGTTTAACACTAACCCATCACATCAATTAAAATGTGGCAGATGATTTCATAAAAATGCTTTCCATTTTATCAACTTGCCAAAAAAAAGGTACGGTGTTATAATTAACTCATTAGTGACTTGACCAAGATATTTATGCCTTTTTAAAGAGAGGAGTACTTATGTCTTTCGTGAATCCGGATCCTTCCGTCCTTCTGCAAAAGGATCTTTATATCTTCGACATGGACGGGACCATATACCTCGGGAACCGCGTGTTCCCGTTTGCGATAAGGTTCATAAACGCCCTGCGCGGCTCCGGCCGCAGAGTCCTGTTCTTTACGAACAACGCCAGCCACACGGCGGAGTTCTACATGAAGAAGCTCGGCGCCATGGGCTTCTGCCCGTCGCGGAGCGAGATCATGACCTCCGGCGACGTCACGGCCGAGTTCCTGCTGCGCCACCGCCCCGGCAGGAGCGTGTACCTTGTCGGCACCGACGAGCTGGTCGAGGACTTCCGCGCCCGCGGGATCAGGATCCTTGACGGCACAGAGGAGAGGGCCGACATAGTCATCACCAGCTTCGACACCTCGCTGACATACGCCAAGCTCGACAGCGCGTGCCGCCTCATACGCGGAGGCGCGGAGTATCTGTCGACGCATCCGGATCTCAACTGCCCCACCGAGACCGGCTTCATCCCGGACAGCGGGGCCATAGCCGCCTTCGTGACTGCGTCCACCGGCAGAAAGCCGGTCTATTTCGGCAAACCGTACCGCGAGACCGTCGAGATGATCGGCGAGGCCGCCGGCGTTCCGTTCGAACGCATGTGCATCTTCGGCGACCGGCTTTATACAGACATCGCCGTCGGAAAGAGGCACGGCATAACGTCCGTGCTGGTCTACTCCGGCGAGACGACGCCCGGGGACGTCGAGAACGCGTCGCCGGAGGAGCGGCCCGACTTCGCGTACGAATCGCTCGACGAAGTCGACCGCATAATGTTCGGCGGGAGCGCCCGCCGCGCAGGCAGGGAGAACCGCGGAAAGAAATGAAACTGTTCGGAAGGGCAAACGGGAAAAAGCTCAGCAGAGCGGGCCAGATCAGGACCGCTCTGGCTTTTCTGCTCTCCGCGGCCGCCGTGACGCTGTGCGTGCTCTTCGTGCTGTCGCCGTCGGCGCCGGGGGTCTTCTTCCCGCTGGCGGTCAGGTTCTGCATGAGCCCGCTCGACACAGGCGACAACGGCGTCAGCGACTGGTATCCCGCATACGGCTTCCTCGACGGGACCGACGATTATGCCCTGTCGCTGCTGCCCGACATCCCGGCCGGCTACGCGACGGCCGTCGACTACCTCCGCTACCTCAACCGCGACCGGGGCGTCACCGCCATCGTGCTGGACATCCCGCCAGAGGCGGCCGTGCTCCTGAACGAGGGGCTTGTCGGGGGACTCGACACTTCCTATTATTCGCTGGTCGCCGGGACCTTCTGCGCCTCGGTGGAGTTCCGCGATTTCTGCTCGGACCTGAGGCTGCTCAACTCCGTCCTGCTGCCTGACAGCCGCTTCTTCTTTGTCGGCATAGCCGGCGACGAGGCCGCGCTCTACCGCGAGGCCGCAGAGAGCCTCGGCACCTGCCTCCTTATGAGCCGCGACGAGGCCCACTCGGCCGGCAGGACCGGGGACATCCTGCGCGGCGAAGGCGAGACCTTCGTGCTCACCGACTTCCTCTACACGAACGCAGAGCTGTCGTCCGGAGAGCGGTATTCCGACTTCTTCGCGACCTTCCTTGAGGAGGGGAGCTACATAGCCGTCCACTCCGGGCTGTCGTTCCTCCGGTCGTGGCGCAGGTTCGCCCTCAGGGCGTCCGGCCGCACCGACGCGGGCTTTACGGCAGTCGACGGCCCGGACGGCGACTTCTTCGTGCTCGTTGCCGGCAGCGACCGGCTCTGGAAGCGCGAGCAGACCGAGAACCCCGACCTCATCGACTACGAGTTCGGGCCCGACGGCCTGAATCCGGACGACGGGACGGCCGGGGCCGACGGCGGGGAGGACTGACATGGCATTCGATTCGGGCATGCTGCGCGCCGTGATCGGCGAGATCCGCGCGGCCCTTGGGCTCGCGGACGGGTCCGGGGAGACCGGCCTCAGCGGGCCGAGGGTCGACAGGGTGTACCAGCCCCAGAACGACGAGATAGACCTTCATCTGCGCGGCCGCGACGGCGGCCGCTGTCTGCTGATGCGCTGCGGCTCCCGGGACACGCGCATACAGCTCACCTCCGCCTCGCGCGACAATCCCCAGTCCCCTCCGACCTTCTGCATGCTGCTCCGCAAGCACCTTCAGGGGGCGGTCCTGACGGACGTGTCGCAGCAGGGCTTCGAGCGCGTGGCCGTCCTGGAGTTCGGCTGCCGGGACGAGCTCGGCTTCGACTGCAGAAAATACCTCTACGCCGAGGTGATGGGCCGCAACAGCAACCTCATACTCGCTGACGGGGAGGGGAAGATAATCGCCGTCATGCGCCCCGTGGACTTCTCGACGTCGCGCCTGCGCCAGGTGCTGCCCGGAATGAGGTACGAGGCTCCGCCGGCACAGGAGGGAAAGAGCGACCCCAACGCGGCCTCGGCCGACGACGTCGCCGCCGCGCTCGCGGCCGCCGGCGCCGCGCCTGCGTCGAAGGCCCTGACCTCCGCGTTCTTCGGCATAGGTCCCGCCGTGGCCCGCGAGGCCGTCTACAGGGCCTCCGGAGACACGGACGCACCGGCGGCGGATATCGACCCCCGGAAACTCTTTTGCGAGCTCAGAGGCCTTCTGGAGGCCTCACGCGGGGCCGCCGAGCCGTGCCTCGTCACGGACGGCCCCGGAATGACCGAATTCTCGTTCGTGAGGCTGACTCAGTACGGAGAGGACAGGCTCAGGATGTGCGGCAGTTTTGCCGAGCTGCTGGACCTATACTACGGCGAGCGCGACCGCGCCGCCATTACCGCGGGTCGGGCGGGCGACCTTCAGCGGACCGTCTCTTCGGCCATCGCCAGGCTCCAGCGCAAGCTCGAGATCCAGCGCAGGGAGCTTGCCGACTGCGACCGCGAGAGCGAGTACCGCGCCGACGCGGATCTCATAATCGCCAACATAGGGCAGATAGGCAGGGGAGCGAGATCTGCGCGGCTCACGGATTATTCTGTGCAGCTGGACGACGGCTCGTTTGCCGAGCGCACGGTCGAACTGGACCCGCGCCTGACCCCCTCGGCGAACGCCCAGAAGCTTTACCGCAGGTACGCGAAATGCCGCAAGGCCCGCGCCGAGCTGACGAAGCAGATCGCCAAGGCAGAGGAGGAGCTGGCTTATCTTCAGACCGTCAGAGGCTCCATTGCCCGGGCGGAGACCGGTGCGGACGTCGCCGGCATCAGGGACGAGCTCGAGCGCGCCGGATACGCCCGGCAGAAGAGGGGAGCGGCTCCGGCAAAGAGCGTGCGCAACTCGCCGGCCGTATACGTGACCTCCGGGGGATTCACCGTGCTCTGCGGCAGGAACAATCTGCAGAACGACGAGCTCACCTTCCGCATGGCGGAGCGCGGCGACGTCTGGTTCCACGCCAAAGGCGTGCCGGGATCCCACGTGCTGCTGAGGGCGGGAGGGGGCGAGGTGCCCGACTCCGACCTCACGGAGGCCGCCGAGATCGCCGCGGCGAACTCGGACGCCGCGGGCGGGGAGAAGGTGCCCGTAGACTACACGGACGCCGGAAACGTCAGGAAGCCCTCGGGCTCGAGGCCGGGCTTCGTGATATACAGGACCAACCGCACCGCCTATGTCACGCCGGATCCGGCCCGCATCGCCGCCATGAAGCGCCGCCGCGAGAAGACACAGTGAGCGGCGTTTTGCGGCGATCACAGCCTCCTCGGGAGCCCGTTCGGCAAAAATGTTGGAGCAAAATCAAAAAAACACTTGCAATTGCGCGCGCGGTGAGTTATAATATATGCTCGTGAAGAAATGAGTGCGCGACTCTCAGGCGTATTCGGCTCTCGGATTTTTAATGGAGGTAAGGAAGTTGGCAAACATCAAGTCAGCGAAGAAGCGCATTCTTGTCATCAGGAAGAAGACCCTGGAGAACAAGATCGCCAACAGCAAGCTCAAGACTACCATCAAGAAGTTCTATGCTGCTGTAGAGTCCGGTGACAAGGCCGCCGCCGCGGAAGCCTACAAGGCCGCCGTGAAGAAGGTCGACCAGGCAGCCGCCCGCGGGATCATCCACAAGAACGCCGCCGCTCACAAAAAGAGCCAGTTCACCGTCGCCCTCAACAAGATGGCGTAAGCATATACAGTGTCGGATGCACCGGCACAAAAAAGGAGCCGGGTCGTTCCCGGTCCTTTTTTTCAGCCGGCCTGCGCCGGCACAGACGGACCGATTCCCGAAAGAGGAGGTAGAGCAATGGCTGATAAGATAACGGTGATCAGGATAGCCGGCGACGATGAGGAGCTGTTCCGCAAGTCGTTCGCGGGCTACGTGAGCACGGGCGAGGACGACTCCTCGCAGGAGGCGGATTTCCGCGGCAGCCTCGACCGCGACGGCCGCTTCTTTATAGTCAGGAAGGGCCACGGGGACAACCGCAGCCTGGATTACGAGGCCCGCATGACCGGAACGGTCGGCACCGGGGGCGGCGAGACCGTTGTCGAGTACACCGTGACCATGTCGCCGGTGTTCCGGGTCTGCTTCTTCGTGCTGGCCCTGCTCTGGGCCGGCTTTTCGGCTTTCGCCCTTGTGTCCTATTTTTCCGCGGGGAACGGCAGACCGCTCATGGCGGCCTCGTTCTTCACCATAGCCTTCGCGGTCATGCTGGTCATCTTCATCGTAAAACCCGACTGCAGGGCCGTCGAGAAGTGCCTCGAAAGGATAGCCTCGGAATACGCCTCCGTCCTCGACGCGGCGGAGAAGGCCGCTCCGGACGGCGAGGACGCCGGCGGCGTCGACGCGGACAGGACCGGACCGGACTCCGGCGCCGCGGAAGCCGTGGCGGGCGGAGGGACCGAGCCCCGGGGGCCTGACTCCGGCAGTGATGCCGCGGCCGGCGAGGGAGGAACGTCATGATAAGGTTCCGCGAGGAGGACATACGCTGGCTGGCGCTGGAGCTGCCGGACAGCGTGAAGTTTTACAAATACGCCGGCGATTTTGCCGGTGAGACGGAAGTTATAAGGAAGCTGCTTGCCTCGGACGGGCTGTTCGACGGCCTGCGCCGGAGGCTGCAGATCGAGCTGGTAATAGCGGAGGGGATGTCCCGCGACTATCTCATCTCCTTCGACGGGCTGCTCTCCCGCCTGCGCGAGAAGTACCCGCTGCTTGACGCCGGCACTCTGCGCGAGATCGTCGCCGGCGGCGGCGCGGACTACATTATGAGGTCGGGCGAGCCGTTCTTTCAGAACTCGTGCCCGCGCAACCTGCTGAACAGATGCAGGGACAGGCTCGAGTCGCCCGGCGGAGCGCCGGCCGCGCCAGCCCGCGAGTGGAAGAACGAGAACATCCGCATAATGATGCAGAAGGGCTTCCGCCGCGCCAGGGTGCGCGTCAGGGAGCAGCTCAGCTTTGCCGGCGATCCCGGCCCCGGCGCAGGAAACGCAAGGGTCCACCTGCCCTATCCCTGCGAGTGCCCCGAGCAGACCGGCATACTGCTGCACGGCTCGTCGCACCCGGTCTATATCTCGGACGCCCCGCAGAGGACGGCCTTCATAGAGACCCCATACGTCCCGGGAGACCGCTACTGGATCGAATTCTCCTATACGATAACCGTCCCATACCGCGAGCCGGACCCGGCCGAGGTGTCGGCGGACCAGCCCGCCTTCTGTACCGGCGAGCTTTACCCGCACATCCGCTTCACCCCTGCCGTCAGGGCCCTGGCGGACGAGCTGTCGTCGGACGGGGCGAACAATCTTGTCCTCGCCCGCCGGGCATACGACTGGATCACCTCGAACGTCGTATACTCGTACATGAGGTCCTATCTTTACATCGACAACATAACCGAGTTCTGCCTGCTCAACCGCAGGGGCGACTGCGGGGTCCAGGCGCTGCTGTTCATCACCCTGTGCCGCGCCATGGGCGTCCCCGCCCGGTGGCAGTCCGGAAGCCGCGTCGAGCCGGGCGAGATCGGCAGCCACGACTGGGCACAGTATTACGTCGAGCCCTACGGCTGGCTATATTGCGACCCCTCTTACGGAGGCAGCGCCCTCAGGGCGGGCAACACCGAACGCTGGAATTACTACGCCGGAAATCTCGACATCTTCCGCGAGATCAACGCGACCGAGTTCCAGTCGCCCTTCGATCCGCCCCGTTTCTTCATGCGCCACGACCCCTACGACAATCAGTGCGGGGAGGGCGAGCTCGACAACGCCGGCCCCGGCGAGGGGGAAGTGAAGACCTCCCGCAGCGTGGTGGCCTTCGAGGCCGACGTCTGAGGCCTGCAGGGCCGTTACGTTAACTTTCTGTTGACACCGGGCGCCCGGCGTGCTATAATCTAATAAACTGCATAGGAAATCCGGGGTGCTGGGCTGAGATGCCCGGCTGAGACGCAGAAAGCGAACCCGCAACCTGATACGGATAATGCCGTCGTAGGTAGTGTTTCCGGGCCCATACCCGAAAATCGGCTGACGGATCTTTCCCGTGCAGCCGATTCTTTTTATTCAAAGGGGGTCTCTCATGAAAAACAGCGGAAACATCCGCGCTCTCGCGGAATGTTCGGTCCTCGTGGCGCTTTCAAGCGTTCTTTCTCTCATCAAGATCTGGCAGATGCCGCTGGGCGGCTCGATAACTCTGCTCAGCATGCTGCCGGTCTGCGTCATCCCGATACGCCGCGGCCTCAGGTGGGGCCTGGGCTCAGCCTTCGTATATTCACTCATACAGCTGGGTTTCGGCATAGTCACCGAGGGTCTGCTGGGCTGGGGGCTGTCTCCTGTCATGCTTGCCGGGTGCATCCTTTTTGACTATCTTTTAGGCTTCTCCGTTCTGGGCCTTGCCGGGGCGTTCAGAAAGCGCGGCCAGGCCGGCGTGTACGCGGGGCTGGCCCTGGCCTTCGGCCTGAGGTTCCTCTCTCATCTGACCTCCGGTTACGTGATATTCCGCAACCTCGACCAGTGGGAGGTGTTCGGAATGACCTTTGCAGACCGTCCGCTCCTTTACTCGGCCTGCTACAACGGGTTCTTCATGCTGCCGGAACTTGTCATCACGCTGTCGGCGGTGTTCATCCTCATGAGGTTCACCTACATCAGGACCAAGGTGCTGGCGCCGGTAGACTGAGCATCCCGGAAGAAAGTTACCACAGCTGAAACGGTATGAAAATCCGCCGGGCGGGAACCGCATGGTTCCCGCCCGGCGGATTCATTGCCGGCGCAGCCGGCACCTCATTTGCCGCCGCAGGCGGCAACTTCATTAGCGCCCGCAGGGCGCGCCTTCATTGCCGGCCGCAGGCCGGCACTTCATTTGCCCGCGCAGCGGGCAACTTCCGCGGCCCGCAGGCCGCGCGCTCACTGCGCCGGAGGCGGAACGACCGTCGCCGTGCCGGGCTTGTAGGGCATGTCGAGGACCGTCTGCTTTCCGAGATCGCCGGCGATGTAGACCTCCTTGAAGTTCGGGTTGGTCGTCTTGTTGACGAGGACCACGTTGTACTCCCTGTCGGCGACGTTCGGGTAGCCGTGGTCGCCGACCGGCCAGAGGACCACGGACGGGAGCATGGTCTTGTAGGCGGTGATGGTCGCCGCGCTGTTGCTCCAGGTGGTGTAGCCGTGGTGGGCGACCTGGACGATATCGGACTTCATATAGTCGCCGTACATCAGGTTGCATATCGCGAATTCGGGGCCGGTGGCGTCGCCGGTCGACATGTACACCGTTTCGGCGCCGGTCGAAGGATCCGTGAACGTCATCTTCATGATGAGGGAGGTGGAGTTGCAGGCGTTCATGGCCGCCGGGGCGAGGCTCTCGAGGGTGCACAGCACCTCGATCTTCAGATCGGCGTAATGGAAGACCTGGCCCACATGGGTGTTGGTCTGCAGGGCGCCGAGGTTCTCGGCCGCACTGTAGGTGTTGATATATCCGCCGCCCTCGGTCGGATCCCAGTTGGACGGGTAGGCGGCCCTCGATCTGACGAGTTCGGTCTGCGACAGATAGCAGGTTATCACCCGCTCGACTTTTATCCCGGCCTTCGAGATGACGGAGTTCTTTCCGTTCAGCACGCCCTGATGGTCGCCGTGGCTGTGCGTGATTATCCAGGCCGCTATTGTGATCTTGCCGGAGCCGATATAGTCCTTCGACTGCTCCTTGAGGATGCGGACGATCGAGTTCGCGTGGTCGGTCGTGTTGAAGCCGCCGTCGACGATGACGAAGCGGCCGTCCGAGAGCCGGATGATCATACATAGACCGTTGGAGCGGTAGGAGCCGTCGCTGTCGAGGTTCTCAAGGCCCGCCATGATGATCCTCTGGCCGGTGACCCTCGTGAACACGTTGTCGGCCTCGGTGCCTATCCTGCACGCCGCGGTGTAGGGCTCGGCGATGACGCGTATGTACTTGTTGTAGGCGTAATAGCCGACGTTTACGGCCAGATCGGGGGAGAAGAGGGTGGCGAACCTGTTCTCCTTTATGTCGTGCGAGGCGTAGGCCTCGAAGCCGGCCGCCTTGAGCGCCTCGACGTACGCGGCGAACGTCTCCGGGGAGGTGTCGCTGTATATGAGCTCCTTGCCGGTCTCGCCGGTCAGGTAGAGAGCCTGGAACTTTGCCCCCTCGGGCTTCGGCAGGCCGTACAGGGCGCTGTCGTAGACGGCGCTGTAGTCGAGCTCGGCGCGGGGGATGTCCACGGTGTAGACCGTTTTCTCCCCGTCGGCTCTGACGGAAGCGTGTGCCCGCACGCCGGCCATGAGGGCTTCGATTGCCCTGTCGTAGCCGTCCGCCGTTAGGGAGCAGATCACTATCTTGTTGCCGTAGGCTTTGGCTATGAACTCGCCGACCTTGAGGGCCGCCACGTCCTCGCTGCCCTCGGAGTACTCGGTCCTGCCGAACAGGATCTCAAGGGGCTCCGGATCGTGCTCGCCGCTCTTGGTCCAGTCGGTGCCGATGCTCTGGGTCCCGTCGAGGGTCAGCGCCTGGAATTCCTTTTTGAGCTTTACTGCGGCCATGGTGGCGTAGTCCGAATCCTTCTCGAGGTCGGGTCTGACGATCCTGACCATGGAAACGCCGTCGTCGATCAGCCTGAACGAGTCGACGGGCGTGAACGCGGCGCCGGTATCCGAGGTCGCGGCATCCGATGCCTGTTCCGGCTCCCCGGTCGTGGTCGCGGGAGTTCCCGCGTTCCTGCACGACGGGAGGAGGGCGCAGACGATGAGGGCAAGCAGGGCGAGAGTGAGCGCCGCGAGGGAGGCGGCGGTCTTCTTGCGCATAAACATGTCGAGCTCCTTTTGTTTCTGCCGGCGCGGCCGGCACGTATTCCTTCATAAGCGGCCCGCAGGCTGCGTCTTCATTGCCGCCCGCCGGGCGGCACTTCATTTGCCGCGCAGCGGCAACTACCGCCCCGCAGGCGGAACGACCGTGGCCGTGCCGGCCTTGTAGGGCATGTCGAGGATCGTCTGTTTGCCGAGCGGTCCGGCGGCGTAGACCTCCTCGAAGTTAGGATTGGTGCGCTTCGAGATAAGGACGGCGTTGAACTCGACACCCGTGACGTTGGGGAAGTCCAGATCGCCGACGGGGAAGAGCACCACGGACGGAAGCATGTACTTGTAAGCGGCGACGGTCGCTTCGCTTTTGCCCCAGGTGGTGAAGCCGTGGTGGGCGACCTGGACCATGTCCGACTTCATGTAGTCGCCGTACATAAGGTTGCAGACCTCGAAATCGGGACCGGTGGCGTCGCCCGTCGACATGTACACCGTTTCGGCTCCGGTCGCAGGATCCGTGAACGTCATTTTCATGATCAGGGAGGTGGAGTTGCAGGCGTTCATGGCCGCCGGAGCGAGGCTCTCGAGAGTGAAGAGGACCTCGATCTTCAGATCTGCAAACCGGAACACGTGCCCGACGTGGGTGTTGATCTGAACGGCCCCGAGATTCCTGGCGGCTCCATAAGTGTTTACGTAGCCTCCGCCCTCGACCGGATCCCAGTTCGACGGGTACGCAGCCCTCGATCTGACGAGCTCGTCTTTGGACAGGAAACAGGTCACGACGCGCTCGACTTTTATCCCGGCGTTCGAAATGACGGTGTTCTTTCCGTTCAGCAGGCCGTTGTGATCGCTGTGGCTGTGCGTTATGAACCAGGCGGCGATCGTGATCGTCCCGGAGCCTATGTAATCCTTCGACTGCTCTTTCAGGATGCGTACGAGCGAGTTGGCGTGGCCGTCCGTGTCGAAGCCGCCGTCGATGATCACGAAGCGGCCGTCTGAGAGCCTGACTATCAGGCAGAGGCCGTTCGTGAACAGCTGGTCCTGGGCGTTCCGGAACTCAAGGCCGTGAAGTATGATCCTCTGGCCGGTGACTCTTTCGAAGACGTTGTCGGCCTCAGTGCCTATGAGGGTGGCCTGCGAGAACGGTTCGATAATGACGCGCAGGCTGCCGTTGTAGTGGTAGTAGCCGACGTTGAGGGTGAGTTCCGGCGAATACAGCGTGGCGAAACGGTTCTCCTTCATATCGTGCGAGGCGTATTCGGTGAACCCGGCGGCCTTCAGGGAATCGACGTAGTAGGCGAAGGAATCCGCGGAGGATTTCGTGTAGATCAGCTCCCTGCCGCGCTCGCCCGTCAGGTACAGCGCCTGGAATTCGGTACCGTCCGGCGAATCCGGCAGACTGTAGAGGACCGTGTCGAATACGCGGCCGTAGTCGATCTCGCTCCGCGGGATGTCGACGGTGTAGACCGTCTTATCGCCCGATGTGACGGCGGAAGCGTGGGCCCGAACGCTCTCCATGAGGGCGCTCACGGCCTTGTCGTAGCCTTCGGACGTGACGGAGTAGATGACTATCTTGTTGCCGTAGGCCTTTGCTATGAAAGTGCCGAGCTTCAGCGATCCGATGTCCTCGGCGCCCTCGGAGTACTCGGTCTTCCCGAACAGGATCTCAAGCGTTTCGGGATCGTGCTCTCCGGTCTGGGTCCAGTCGGTTCCGATGCTCTGCTTGCCGTCGGCCGTCAGTTCCTGAAGCGCTTTTTTGAGCTTCGTTGCGGCCGCGGTGGCGTCGTCGTCATCTTTTTCGCGGTCGGGTCTTACGATCCTGACCATGGAAACGCCGTTGTCGATCAGCCTGAACGAGTCGACGGGGGTGAACGGGGCGCCGGCGTCCGAGGTCTGTTCCGGCTCCCCGGTCGTGGCCGCGGGAGTTCCCGTATTCCTGCACGACGCAAGGAGGACGCAGAGGATGATGACGATCAGAGTGAGTGTAAGCGCCGCAAGGGAGGCGGCGGTCTTCCTGCGCATTGACATGTCGTGTTCCTTTTTTGTTTATTATTTGCGTTTTCTTTACGGCGCGGGCGGGTCAGCGCAGTCTGTATGTCTTGACCTCGCCGAACTGGCCGGCTATGTAGACCTGTTTGTAGTTGGTGTTGAACTTCTTGTCGATGATGACTTTGTTGTAGTAGACGTTGCTGACGTGTCCCCAGCTGGTGGTCCCGACCGGCCAGAACACTATGGTCGGGGCGATGAGTATGTACGCCGAGCGGGTGAAGGACTCGTTGCCGTAGGCCTCGAAACCGTGGTGCGCGACCTGTCCGATATCTGATTTAAGGTAGTCCCCGTACATGTCGATGCATACGCGGAACTCCGTCCCGGTGGCGTCGCCGGTGCAGAGGTAGGACGTCTGCTTTCCGCTGGCGCTGTCGGTGAAGATGAGCTTTATCATCAGCGAGGTGCCGTTGAAGGCCGTCAGCGGCTCGGGGGCGCGGCTCTCGAGCGTGTAGAGGACCTCCATCCTGAGGTCGGCGATATGGAACACCTGGCCGACGTGGGCAATGACCTTTTCTGCCTTGAGGGTCTTCACGGCCCTGTATGTGGACTGTGAGCCTCCGCCCTCGCCCGAGCCCCAGTTGGCGGGGTAGGCGTATTCGGAGCGGGTGCGCTCGTTCTCGTCGATGTAGTTGAAGATGACTCTCTCGACCTTGATGCCGGCGATGTAGAACATGGCGGCGCGGCCGTTGATGACGCCGGTGTGGTCGTTGTGGTTGTGTGTGAGGATCCAGGCGGCGACGGTCGGCACGTCATACGAGGAGCCTCCCGCGTGCTGGCTCTTTATGGTGTTTATCAGGAGCTCGGCGTGCGAGGCGGTGTTGAAGCCGCCGTCGATTATGACGAAGCGGCCGTCGGAGAGCTTGAACAGCACGCACATGCCGTTGGTGGCCCTGGTTCCGCCGCCCTCGTCGTACTCGAGGCCGATGATGGTGGCGGTCTGTGTGCAGACACGGGTGAACACGTTCTCCTCCTCGAGGCCGATCAGCGTGCTGTCGGAGAAGGGCTCGACGATCACACGGATCTCCCTGCTGTAGGCGTAGTAGCCGACGTTGAGCGTGTAGCCTGAGTTATAGAGCGTGGAGAATGGGTTCGCCCCCAGGACGTTGGATGTGTACAGCCTGTAGCCGTAGGTCTGGAGCGTGCCGATGTATTCGTCGTAGATCTCCTGCGAGGCGCCGGAGAAGATCACCTCCTGGCAGTCGTCGCCGGCGTCATAGACGCAGCGGAGCACCGTCCTCTCGGGGCGGGGAAGGGTCCTCAGGCCCTCGTGGAAGGCGGTCCTGCCGGGGAAGGCGTCGCGCGGGATGTCGACGGTGACCTTTCCGTCCTCGGAGACGGTCCTGTACCGGTTGAATATGTCGGTGAAGCACTCTATGGCCTTCGCGTAGCCGGCGAAGTCGTGCGCGTAGACGAGGATCTTGTTGCCGAAGGAGCGGACGAGGTACGAGCCGAGGCCGAGGGAGCCTATGGACTGGCTGCCCTCGGTGTAGCCCGTAAGACCGACCAGGATCTCCACCGAGTCGTGGTTCCTTCCGCCGGCGGCGCTGTCGGCAGTTACTTTCTGCTTGCCGGTGGAGAGGTTTGTGTTGATGAGATAGCGTATCTTAAGCGCGGCGTCTCCGGCGGCGTCGTGGTCGCCGGCCTCCGCGGGCTTCACGATGTTAACGGCGGATTTTCCGCCGTCGATGAGCAGGAATGAGGCGACTCCGCCGGGATCGGGCTCGTCGGGTCCCTCCGTCACTTCGGGGATCTGCACTGCCTCCGTCTCCGGCTGCGACGATTCGGGCGAGGGGAGCGATGTGGTCCCGTCTGCCGGTCCCTCCGTCGCGCAGGACGGAAGCGACGCGAGTATAAGGCTGAGCAGAAGGAGCAGGATCGCGGGAGTCTGCGGCAGAAGCCGTCGGGTCTTTTTCATCTTATGGGTCCTCCGTAAAAATGTCTGGGTGGCGCCGGCGCCGGGCGACGGCTGTGCGGCCGGGGCCGCAGGCCGGTCCGCCGCGTGCCGCAGGAGCAGGGCGCGGATACACTTGCGCTGAGGCGCCTCCGGTGATATAATAGTTTGTGAAAAAATATACGGGAGCGGCCGGTCGGCCGGAAAGGACGGAAACAATGGCGCAGGACGGGATACAGACAGAGAGGGAAACGGACGCTTTCCTTATGATAGGTCAGTCCAACATGTGCGGGAGGGGCGATTTCGGCGTGGTGGCGCCGATCGTCGACCGCGATATCTTCATGCTGAGGAACGGCAGATTCCAGACCATGAGCGAGCCGGTCAACCCGGACCGCGGGATCTTTTACGGCCAGTACCGCAGCGGCGTCTGCCTGGCCCCGTCGTTTGCCCTCAGGTACCGGGAGTTCACCGGCCGCAGGGTGGGGCTTATCCCCTGCGCGGACGGAGGGACCTCGGTCACCTCGTGGCAGCCGGGCTGCGCGCTGTACGACAACGCCGTATTTTGCACGAAGCTCGCGCTTCGCAAGTCGAGGCTCAAGGGCATACTCTGGCATCAGGGCGAGGCCGACGTCGTCAACGCCGGGCGCTCCGCCCGTTACGGCGAGCTTTTCGTCAACATGATCACCCACATGTTCGAGGACATCGGCACGGAGCCGGTGCCGGTGATCGTGGGCGAGCTCGGAATGTATCTTAAAGAGAGACGCGGCTGGAACGGGGTCCCGGCTTTCAACGAGGGGCTTCACAGGCTGGAGGCCGAGCTGCCTTACGTCGGCGTGGCGGGGGCCGAAGGGCTGGCCTGCAGGCCGGACGACCTGCATTTCGACTCGCCGTCCCTGAGGCTCTTCGGCGAGCGGTACTTCGACTGCTGGCTGAGGATCGCCGCGGGCATGGGCATGAACGTTCTGCTGGGCTGAGGCCCTCAGTCCTCCTTGCAGACGAGGCCGGGGCAGTTCAGGATGACTTCGGCGTCCTCGGCGGCGCAGGCCGCTCTGAGCGCCCCCTCGGCTCCGTTGAAGGTGACGCTCCCGAGGGATGTGCAGTCGGTGAAGGCGTAGCCCATCACCGTCGTCAGCGTGGAGGGGAGAGACACGGTCTTCAGCGACGTGCAGCCGTTGAAGGCCCGCACGCCTATGACGGTCAGTCCCTCGGGCAGCTCCGCCGACTCGAGCGCGGAGCACTCGCGGAAGGCCCGCTGGCCTATCTCGCGCAGGCCGGATCCGAAGCGGACCGTCTTCAGCGAGGAGCAGCCGGAGAAGGCGTACTCGCCGACGGTCTTTATGCTGTCGGGCAGGGTGACTTCAGTGAGGCCGGTGCAGTGGAAGAAGCTGCGCTCGCCGACCGACACGACCGAGGCGGGTATGACCACCGAGGTCATGAACTCCGCGTAATAGAAGGCCTTGTCGCCGACGGCCCGTACGAGGATCCCGTTGAATACGTCGGGGATCACGACGTCGGTGCCGCCGACGTACACCTCGTCGTCGAACATGAGCACGCCGTCGTCGGTGATCGAGAACCACTTCATGGTCCTGTCGTCGCCGATGACGACGCTCTCGCGGCCGCTGAGCTTGCGGGCGTTCTGCAGTATGCAGTCGTCGGCGCGGGCGGCGGCGTCGGAGTAGTCGCCGAGGGCGGAGAAGGCGTCGTAGGCGCCGAGGTAGTCCTCCTCGGCGTAGAGCTTCTCGGCGGCCGCGTACCTGCGCCGCGGCTCCCAGACTATGTTGTTGAGAAGGATGCAGGCGGTGATCCCGGCCACGGCAAGGACGGAGACCGCCGCAACGGCCAGCGTCGTCAGAGTCCGCTTTCTGCGGGCCTTTTTTTCTTTTTCGGAGAGCTTGCCCATCGCGTGGGCGCGGTACTCCTCCTGGCGCTCGGCAGAGGTCTTTCTCGGGCCTTTTCCGGCGCCGTCCCGGGTCTGTCCGTTCATAGGGTGTCTTCCTTTCGAGAGTGGCGGCCGCTCCGCGCGGCCTCAGCGGGGCTCTGCCGTCTCGTACCTGTACCTGACGCGGCCGGCGCGGACGCTGTGAGCGACTCCCATCATAAGATACATGGCAAAGACCGACGAGCCGCCGTAGCTGATGAACGGCAGGGTGATGCCGACGACGGGCAGCCTTGCAAGGCACATCCCGACGTTCTCGGCGGTCTGAATGATGATGATCCCGGCGATTCCCGCGCAGAGCAGGCAGCCGCAGTCGTCCCGGGCCTTTCCGGCGATCATGAACAGGCGGACGACGAGCACGCACATGACGGCAAGCACCGCTATGCCGCAGATCATGCCGAACTTCTCGCAGAGGCTGGAGAAGGCGAAGTCGGTCTCGCAGGCGTAGAGCGTCTTATACACGGATCCGCCGTTCAGCCCCTTGCCGAACAGGCCTCCGTTCATTATAGCCGAGCGGCCCATGAGCGGCTGCATGCCCCTGTTCAGAGGGTCTTTCTCGGGGGTGAAGCCGTATATGATCCGCTGCTGCTGGTCCTCCCTGAGGTGCGGCCATACGTACGGGACCGCAAGTCCCGCCGCGAGACCCGCGCCGAGGAAATAAAACACCGACAGACCGCCGCAGTAGAGCATGACGGCCGAGAAGCCTATGTAGACCAGCGCGACGCCCAGGTCGCCGGAGAGCAGTATCAGCGAGATCACCGCCGCCGAGTGCGCGATGAGCGTCAGCACGTACAGCGGGTGATTGATCTTTTCCTTTACGAGGTCGATGTGCTTCGAAAAAGTGATTATGTAGCTGAGCTTTACGAATTCCGAGGGCTGCAGCGTGACGGGGCCGATGGTCAGCCAGCTCTTGTTCTCTCCCGCGGCCCTGCCGAAGAGCAGGGTTATGCCCAGGATCCCTATCTCGGCTATTATGAGGGGGATCCAGGTCTTGCTGACGACCTCCTTATAGTCGAGGGTGGAGATGAAGAGCATGGCGACGATGCCCGTCAGAGTCGCGGCCAGCTGCATGCGGAACTGCGCAATGCCGCCCGCCATGGGCGAGTCGCGCAGACCGTATATCAGCAGGACGCTCACGGCCGAGAGCAGCGTCGTGCAGACGATCAGACACGGATCGAACTGCCGCAGCCTCTGCCGGAACGGGGTGATGAAGGCTTTCATGGCGGCCCGGCGGGTCTCAGTACTGTCTGCCCCAGACCACCATGTGTTTGGCGGGCCTGCCGCAGCATACGCACACGTCGGACAGCCGTTCCTCCTCGAAGGGGATGCATCTGGACTTGACTCCGCCCGTGTCGTTTTTTATCTTATCCTCGCACTCGGCGTCCCCGCACCACATGGCGCGGATGAAGCCGGACCTGCGCTCGGCGACGTCCAGGAACTGCGCGTAGTCGAGGGCGTCGGAGGTGCGGGCGGCGAGGTTGTCGGAGGCTCTCTTATAAAGCTCGTCGTGAACGCCGTCCAGTGCGGCCGCCACGGAGTCGGCGATGCCCTCGAGCGGGACCTGGCGCTTCTCGCGGGTGACGCGGGAGACGAGCACGCAGGAGCCGTTCTCGATGTCGCGCGGACCGATCTCGAGGCGCAGGGGGACGCCCTTCATCTCGTACTGGGCGAACTTCCAGCCTCCGGACTGCTCGCTGTCGTCGAGCTTCACGCGGAAGCGCTTTCCTATCTCGGCGGCGACGGCCGATGCGGCCTCGAGCACGCCGGGCTTGTGCTGGGCGACGGGTATGATAACTACCTGGATCGGGGCGACGGCGGGAGGAAGCACAAGGCCGTTGTCGTCGCCGTGGGACATGATTATGGCGCCTATGATCCTGGTCGAGACCCCCCACGAGGTCTGGAAGGGGTACCTGACCGAGTTGTCGCGGCCGGTGAAGGTGATGCCGAAGGCCCGGGCAAAGCCGTCGCCGAAGTAGTGCGACGTGCCGCCCTGGAGGGCGAAGCCGTTGTGCATCATGGGCTCGACCGTGTAGGTCTCCTCGGCGCCGGCGAACTTTTCCTTCTCGGTCTTGCGCCCGCGCACGACGGGGAGGGCAAGGCTCTTCTCATAGAAGTCGGTGTAGACGTCGAGCATCCTGAGGGTCTCGGCGCGGGCCTCCTCGGCGGTCTCGTGCATGGTGTGGCCCTCCTGCCACAGGAACTCGGACGTGCGCAGGAAGGGGCGGGTGGTCTTTTCCCAGCGGACCACGTTGCACCACTGGTTGTACAGCTTCGGCAGGTCGCGGTAGGAGTGGATTATGTTCTTATAATGCTCGCAGAAGAGCGTCTCGGAGGTGGGCCTTACGAAGAGCCTCTCCGTGAGCTGCTGCTGGCCGCCCACCGTCACCACCGCGCACTCGGGGGCGAAGCCGGCCACGTGGTCCGCCTCCTTCTTCAGGAGGGATTCGGGGATGAAGAGCGGCATGTATACGTTCTCGTGCCCGAGCTTTTTGAACTCGGCGTCAAGGATGCCGCGGATGTTCTCCCATATGGCGTAGCCGTACGGGCGGATCACCATGCACCCCTTCACGCCGGAATAGTCCACGAGCTCGGCCTTCTTCACGACGTCGGTGTACCACTGGGCGAAGTCCGTGTTCATTGAGGTGATCTGATCGACCATTTTCTTGCTGTCAGCCATGGTATGTTCCTTTCGGCGGCGCCCGCGCCCGCGCGGAGGCGGGGGAGGGCGTTATTCTTATCAAATAATTATAACCTGTTTGGCGCCGCTTGTCAACAAAAGACTTGAAATCGCCGTGCCGCCGATGTATAATGTATAATGATAAAATATTAACGCAGGACGGCCGGACGGCCCCGCGCC
>JAEEJM010000021.1 GCA_016281895.1 Clostridiales bacterium | reverse complement strand
GGCGACGAAGCCACGACGGCGCACGACGTAATGATGATGTGCTTCTCGTCCGGCACGACCGGATATCCGAAGATCATAACGCACGATTTCAGATATCCGCTCGGACACATCATGACCGGAGTCTTCTGGCACAGGTGCGTCGACGGCGGACTCCACTTCACCGTTTCCGACACCGGCTGGATGAAGGCCCTCTGGGGCAAGGCCTACGGCCAGTGGTTCGCCGAGAGCGCCGTTTTCGTCTACGATTTCGATAGATTCCGCGCGGACGGCATACTCGCCGCGATCGAAAAATACAAAGTCACCACCTTCTGCGTCCCTCCGACGATGTACAGGATGCTCCTTCAGGCGGACGTGGAGAAATACGACCTTTCGAGCGTCACGCACTGCTGCACGGCCGGCGAGGCGCTCGGCCACGACATATACAACGAATGGCTGCGCAGGACGGGACTTAAGATCTACGAGGGCTTCGGACAGTCCGAGACGCCCGTCATTATAGCGACGCTCCGCCCCTGGTCGGAGCCCGAGCCCGGAGCCATCGGCTTCCCGGTGCCCGGATACGACGTAATGGCTGTCGACGGGGACTGCCGGCCGGTCCCTCGCGGCGTGACGGGCGAGATCTGCGCGAAGATGCCCGAGGGCGCCGAACATCCCTGCGGACTTATCATCGGCTACAACTTCAACGAAGAGGAGACGGCCAACGCCTTCCGCGGCGGCTTCTACCACACCGGAGACACCGCCTACCGCGACGAGCACGGCAGATTCAGATACGTCGGGCGCAACGACGACATCATCAAGTCGTCGGGCTACCGCATAGGGCCCTTCGAGATCGAATCGGTGCTTCAGGAGCATCCCGCGGTGCTCGAGGTCGCCGTCACCGGCGTGCCCGATCCCGACGGGATACGCGGCTTTCTCGTCAAGGCGACGGTAGTCCTGAGACCGGGCTTTACGGGCTCGCCCGAGCTCGTCAAGGAGCTTCAGAACTACGTCAAGAAGAACACCGCCCCGTACAAGTATCCGAGGGTGGTCGAGTTCGTGTCCGAGCTGCCGAAGACCTTCAGCGGGAAGGTGAGGCGCGCCGCCATAAGGGAGCGCGACATGAACGCGGCAAAAAAGGAATAAACGGATACGGCCGGCGCGTGGCGCCGGCCGTAACGGTCTGTATCAACGATCCGGAAGACCGACGTGGCGGTCTGTTTTTTTTCAGGTGAAGAAGGTCCGCCGTAACGGTTTGTCACTTTACATCTTAAAGAATGTCTGTTATACTGAGGTCCGGAAAGGGAAAGGGGTGAGCTTGAGTGGATCCCGGTAAAAGAATAGCCGGACTGCGCGCGGACGCCGGCCTTTCCCAGGAGACGCTTGCCGGCCGCCTCTTCGTGTCGCGGAGTCTGGTCGCCAGATGGGAGAACGGCACGCGCAGGCCCGACAGGCGCAGCGTCGAGGCTATGGCCGAACTGTTCGGCGTGCCTGCCGAGAGCATAGCCCCGCCAGACCCGTCCGCGGCGGCGGAGCTCTCCCGGTGCATACCGGAGGGATTCGGCAGCGGAGGAGACGATCCCGTTCGCGTCGCCGAGGCCTTTCTTGCGACGCTCGGAGCGCGGGAGCGCGACGTGTTCGTCCGCCGCTACCACTTTCTGGAGCGTCCGGCCGAGATCGCCGAAAGGTACGGAATGGGCAAGGGGGCCGTCAGGACCTGCCTGTCCAGGTCAAGAAAAAAGCTCAGGGCTTTTCTAGAGGCGGGACCGGAAAAGGAGAAAAAGAATGAAGACTGAAGGAAAGAGAAGCAAGGCTGAAGAATTCATCGACGCCATGTCGGAGATCGACGTACAGTTTACAGATGCCTCGTCGTCGGCGCATTGCGCGCCCGTCAGGGCCGGCCGTCCCGTGCTGAGGGCCGTGCTGGCAGTCGTGGCGGTGACCGCGGTCCTGGCTGTCATGGTCGCGGCCGGCATGGCCGTGTCGTCGCGCATGTCCTTCGTGCCGGAAAACGGGACTGGCGCAATAGACCGCCCGGCGGCTTCCGATCCGTCGTCGGATCCGGCCGCGACGGCCGCGCCTTCCCCGGACACCGAGCCGGAGAGCGGCGGTGTTTCTGACATCGGCTCAGGCGACGACGGCGAGAGTTTTCCCTGTACTGTGATCCTGACCGGGCCCGAGACGGCCGGCGATACGTCAGGCGCACCGCAGATCTCTGAGGTGTCCGAAACCGGGGAAGCGCCGCAGACAGGCAGGGAACCCGTGACAGAGACATGTCTCGTGCAGACAGAGACGGATGACACAACGGGCCCCGTGCCTGTGACCGAAGGTCAGCCGGTCCATGTCTGCTCGTTCGGCGAATGGGTCACCGTAAAAAAGGCCACGTGCACCCGGCCCGGTGAAAAGACCAGGTCGTGCGCGTGCGGAAAGACCGAGACCGTTGCGATCCCGGCGGGACACACGGTCGTGACCGATAAAGCCGTGCCGGCGACCTGTCTCGAGCCCGGCCTGACGAAGGGCAGCCACTGTTCGGTGTGCGGCGCGGTGATCGAGGCCCAGGTCCAGATACCGAAGTCGACCGAGCATTCATATGAATACCTTCACGGATCGGAAGATCTGGGAAACGCGGTCTATGCCTGCAAGATCTGCGGAGCGCTCAAAGAGGTCAATGAGACGGCCAGCGACGGATCGGGGCTGCTCTTCGGTTATTTCAGCAAGTCGGAAAAGACCTGCCGCCTTATCGGATACGGTACGTTTTCCGGCACCAAGGTGGTCATACCGTCCGAGGTCAACGGCTTCACCGTGAATCAGATCTATCCCGAAGCCCTGGCCGGAAACCCGGCGGTGGAGAGCATAGTGGTCCCGTCGACGGTCACGCTCATATGCAGAAGAGCATTTGCCGACTGCCCGTCTCTCCGGAGCGTGGAGCTGAGATCGGACGTCTCATCGTCCCTGGCTATCCAGGCTCTGGTTTTCAGCGGCTGTCAGTCTCTCAAGGAAATAACCATACCCGGGAGCGTTTTCAGGATCGATGCCGACACGTTCCGCGATTCCTCTCTCGAGAAGATCGTTTACCGGTCCGATGTCGGCCCGAAGGACGCAAAATCGGTGTTTTTCAACCTGAAGACGATCAGGGAGATCACGTTCTCCGGGTCAAAAGTACCGGCATACATATGCTCGGGAGCGACGGGTCTGTACAAGGTCGTGTTCGGAGGCGAAGTCGGGGAGATCGGCGCGGCCGCGTTCAGCGGCTGCACGTCGCTGAGTTCGGTCAGCCTTCCGGACGGCCTCGCGGCCATCGGAGCCGACGCGTTCCGAAAGTGCACCTCTCTTAAGGAAGTGACCGTTCCCGACAGCGTTAAAACGCTCTCGTCCGGAGCATTCGCATCGTGCACAGCCCTTGAGCGGGCCGTGCTGCCCGCAGGTATCACGGCAGTGGCTGATTCCCTGTTTTACGCATGCGGCTCGCTGAAGGATCTGGAGCTTCCGGCTACTCTGACATCGGTCGGGAACAAGGCGTTCTATGCCTGTTACGAGTTCGATCCGTCGATACCGTCGGGCGTTGTCAGTATAGGCGGTTTTGCCTTCTCCGGCACATCGCTGTCATCTGTGACGGTCCCCGACGGGGGAAAGCTCGGGGAAGGGGCTTTCCGGGATTGTAAAAAGCTGAAGAATGTGACCATCGGCAGATCCGGATATACAAATCTGAAAGAAACTTTTTACGGGTGCTCTTCGCTTGAAAGCGTGACTGTACCCGAGGGGGTCCTTGTCCTCACCGATACTTTCAGCAACTGCAGCAGTCTGAAAACCGTGGTGCTGCCCGACGGGCTTTTGGAAATCACCGGAGCTTTTTCCTCGTGCGTCTCGCTCAGGACCGTCAGCCTGCCGGGAACTCTTACAGTCATCGGCAGGAATGCGTTCTGTTACTGCGGTTCACTGACCGAACTCGTTCTCCCGGATGGGGTCAACAGTATCGGTGATTCCGCCTTCAGTTTCTGCGGGTCTCTTGAAAGAATGATTCTTCCGGCGGGATTGACAACGACCGAGTACTCTGGAAGAGAGATGTTCCGCAATTGTGTCTCGCTGAAGGAAGTCGTGGTTCCCGACGGAATCCGTTTGATTCCTGAACGCGCTTTTTGGGGATGCAGTTCTCTGGAGAGGGTGGTTCTGCCGGAGTCGCTGATCTCTATCGGGGCAAATGCATTTGACCAGTGCTCTTCTATGAAGGAGATCACGATCCCGAGCGGGGTGAAGACCATCTCGCCGTCCGCCTTCTCATCCTGCACATCCCTCGATTCGGTCACGATCCCGGGAGGGATAAGCAATCTGTCTCAAAGTGCGTTCTGGGGATGTACGTCTTTGCGCAAGGTCGTGATCGGAGAAGGCCTGAAGAGTATCGATGAGTTTGCTTTCAGAGATTGCCATTCGCTGTCGGAAGTGTCGCTGCCGGGGACCCTGACGCATATTGGCCTGAACGTTTTCGGCGGTTGTCCGTCTCTCTCTGTTATTGATTACGACGGAACGGTGAAGGAATGGGTCAGGGTCTCTGTCGCTGTCAACGATTTCTTCCCGTTTACGCAAAGCGTCGTCTGCACTGACGGGGTAGTGGTCCCGGAGGGCTGAGACCATTTTCGGATCTTCTCCGGGGAAAAAACGCGGATAAAAAAACTCACCGGGCCGGAAAGAGCGCCGCTCTTTCCGGCCCGGTGTCCGTCCCGGCGGGAATGCTCCGCCTCCCTCCGGCTGTTCCGTGCACCCGCCGCTATTATATGAATTTTTCTGCGTTGTGGTGCTTTACCTTCAGGTTGTTGACGGCGCGGGCAAACGCCAGCTGCGTCATCATATAGTCGCGCCGGCTGCGGCGCTCGGCAAGCTGCAGGCGGGCCTCTTCGAGGGCCCGCCTTTCGCGTTCCTCGTCGATCTCCTCCGGCGCCAGGGCCGATTCGCAGATCAGCCGCACGTTCTCGGCGGACACGTCGAGCAGGCCGCGGCTCACGGAGCACAGCCTGCGCTCCCCGCCCGGCAGGGAGAATGCGACCTCGCCGTCCATAACGGCGGCGGTGAGGGCCTCGTGCCCGGCCTGGATGCCGAGCATCCCGTCGCTGACGGGGACCGTTATCGACTCGCACCTGCCTTCGTAGAACGGGCGCTCGGGCGTGAGGATCTGAAGCTCGAAGTCCCTCATCGGAGCTCCTCCCTGAGCCCTGCGGCTTTGGCGCGGACATCGTCGGCCGTTCCCACGTTGAAGAAGGCCGCCTCGGGGCAGTCGTCGAGCTCGCCGTCGATAAGGGCCCTGAAGCTCCGCACGGTCTCGCTCATGGGCACGTAGATGCCGTGCAGGCCGGTGAACTTCTCTGCCACGCTGAAGGGCTGCGAGAGGAACCGCTGTATCTTCCTTGCGCGGCGGACGGTCAGCCTGTCCTCCTCGCCGAGCTCGTCCATGCCCAGTATGGCGATGATGTCCTGCAGCTCGCGGTAGTGCTCCAGTATCTCCTGCACCTTCCGGGCGACGGCGTAATGCTCGGCGCCGACTATGCCGGGCTCGAGGCATCTGGATGTCGATTCGAGGGGATCGACCGCCGGGTAGATGCCCATCTCGGCGATCTTGCGGCTGAGCACCGTCGTGGCGTCGAGGTGCGCGAAGGCCGTGGCAGGGGCGGGATCGGTGAGGTCGTCGGCCGGCACGTATATGGCCTGGACGGAGGTGATGGAGCCGGACTTGGTGGAGGCTATGCGCTCCTCGAGCTCGCCGAGCTCGTTGGCCAGCGTCGGCTGGTAGCCGACCGCGGACGGCATCTTTCCGAGCAGGGTGGAGACCTCGGATCCGGCCTGTATGAATCTGAATATGTTGTCGATGAACAGAAGGACGTCCTTGTGGGAGCGGTCGCGGAAGTGCTCGGCCATAGTGAGGCCGGTGAGGGCGACCTTCATTCTCACGCCGGGGGTCTCGTTCATCTGGCCGAAGACGAGGGCGGTCTTGGATATGACCCCGCTCTCGTTCATCTCGTTCCAGAGGTCGTTTCCCTCGCGGCTGCGCTCTCCGACCCCGGTGAACACAGAGTAGCCCCCGTGCTCGGTGGCTATGTTGTGTATCAGCTCCTGAATGAGGACCGTCTTTCCGACTCCGGCGCCCCCGAACAGGCCGGTCTTGCCGCCCTTCGCGTAGGGGGCCAGCAGGTCTATGACCTTGATGCCGGTCTCGAGGACCTCCTCCTCGCCGCTGCGCTCCTCGTAGGCCGGAGCCGCGCGGTAGATGGGGGAGCGGGGCGCGTCTGCGGCAACGGCTCCGAGGCCGTCCACGGGCTCGCCGAAGACGTTGAACAGGCGCCCGAGGACGCACTCGCCCACCGGCACGCTGATGGGGGCGCCGGTGGCCGTCGCCTCGAGGCCCCTGCGGAGCTTCTCGCTGCCGCCGAGCATGAGGCATCGCACGGTGCCGCCGCCGATGTGCTGGGCGACCTCGGCCGAGCGGGTCTCGCCCGCCACGTCGAAGGTTATGAGCTCGCGGATCCTGGGAAGATCGCCGTCCGGGAAGAAGACGTCGACCACCGGGCCGTTCACCCCGGTTATCCTGCCGGTCTTTCTGTTTTCGGTATTCATTCCGGCGTCTCCTCCTCTGCGGCCTGCCTGCGGAGCGCGTTGGCCCCCGCGGTGATCTCGGTGATCTCGGCGGTGATGGCCGCCTGTCTTACGGTGTTGTATCTGATGCGCAGTTCGCGGAGTATGCGGTCCGCGTTGTTGCCTGCGGTCTTCATAGCCTCCATGCGGGCGCTCTGCTCGCTGCAGTAGCTCTCGACCATGGCGCCGTACAGGAAGCCCGTCAGATAGGACGGGACTATGCCCTCCAGGACCGTGTCCGGATCGGGCAGATACTGCTTTCCGAACGGGAGCGGGGCGGCGTCGTCGGCCTTGAATTCGGAGAGCTCGAGCGGCAGCAGACACTGAGTCCGGCACCGGCAGCCGGCACCGCCCAGGAAGTCCGTATATATGATGTCGATGCGGTCCACCCTGCCGTCGGAGTAGTATTCGAGCAGCTCGCCGCAGATGTTGCGCGCGGCGGCGAGGGTGGGGAAGGCGGCCGGGCTGAAGAAGCCCTCGGCCGTGTCGAGCTTTCTCGAGATGAAGTGCTGCCTGCCGTACTCGCCGATCGGGAAGAGCAGGGTCCCCGGGTCGCGGGCGCACTCCAGATCGGCCAGCTTTATGACGTTCTGGTTGTACGGCCCGGCCAGGCCCTTGTCGGCGGTGATGACGGCCAGCGCCCGCCGGCCGGTGCCCTCGCCGCCCGGCCTGCGGAAGTAGCGGTTGCCGAGGTTCGGGAAGTAGAGCAGCAGCTCGCCGATCTCCTCGCGCAGGGTGTCGAAATACGGTATCGTGGAGTCGAGTCCGCGCTTGGCCCGGCGCATCTTGACGGAGGAGATCATGTACATGGCGTCGGTCACCTTGCGCGTCTCCGCTATGCTGTGTATACGGATAAGGATCTCCGATGCGCCTGCCATGCGCGTTTCCTCCTTGCTGATATCTGTGTTACTGATATCTGTGCGACGCGAAGAACTCCTTAGCGGCCCCGGTCACTTCTGCGCCGAGCTCGGGAGTGAACTTCCTGCAGTTCTGAATGCTGATGATGAGCAGACTGCGGTTCTGGCGGAACCAGGTGAGCAGGTCGAGCTTGGCCTCCGGCACCCGTGCCTCGGGCATGGAGCTGAACAGCCGCTCTCTGGCGGCCAGCAGGACCACCGCCTGCTCCCAGAGTTCCAGCGGCCTGCGGTTGGGCTGCCTCAGCAGCTGCATGAGGGCGCTGCCGTGGCGAAGCTGTTTCTCGGTCTGCTCGTCGAGCTCGCTGCCGAACTGCGAGAACACCTGCATCTCGCGGAACTGGGCAAGGTCGAGCCGCAGCGAGCCGACCGACTTTTTCATTACGTCCGTCTGTGCGGCGCCGCCGACGCGGGACACCGACAGACCGACGTTCACCGCCGGCCGCTGGCCCGAGTGGAACTGCTCGCTGTCAAGGAAGATCTGCCCGTCCGTTATGGAGATGATGTTGGTCGGTATGTACGCGGAGACGTCTCCGGCCTGTGTCTCGACTATCGGCAGGGCGGTCATGCTTCCGCCGCCGAGCTCGTCGGAGAGCTGGGCCGAGCGCTCCAGCAGCCTCGAGTGGAGATAGAAGACGTCGCCGGGGTAGGCCTCGCGGCCGGGCGCGCGGCCCAGCAGCAGGCTGATGGTCCTGTAGGCCACGGCGTGCTTCGACAGGTCGTCGTATATGACGAGCGTGTCCCTGCCGTGCCGCATGAAGTATTCGGCCACGGTGCAGCCCGTGTACGGCGCGATGTACTGCATGGCGGCGGGGTCGCTGGCCGGGGACGTGACGACGACCGTGTACTCCATGGCGCCTGCGGCCTCGAGCGTGCGGATGACCGAGGCGACGGAGCTGGCCTTCTGGCTTATGGCCACGTAGACGCAGACGACGTTCTTTCCCTTCTGGTTCAGTATCGTGTCGACCGCGACGGAGGTCTTTCCGGTCTGGCGGTCGCCTATTATGAGCTCCCTCTGGCCGCGCCCGATGGGGAACATAGAGTCGATGGCCATGATACCGGTCTCGAGCGGACGGCTGACGGGCCGCCTCTCCATAATGCCGGGCGCGGGCCGCTCAATGGGATAGTATTTTTTGGCCTCGACGGGCCCCTTTCCGTCGACCGGGCTGCCCAGAGGGTCGATCATGCGCCCGAGGACCCGGTTGCTTATTGGGATGCCTGCGGTGCGGCCGGTGTCGACGAGCCTCGAGCCGGCCGTGATCTCGGACGGGTCTCCGAAGAGGATTATGCCGGTGGTGCCGTCCGCGCGGATGTCCTGCACCATACCCTTGATCCCGCATTCGAACAGGACCACGGTGCCGTACGCGGCCTCGGCGAGGCCCTCGGTCACGGCAATGCTGTCGCTTACGGTCAGCACCTTTCCGACCTTCTGGTAGCCCGCGTCGAGGGTGAAGCTCTCGATGTCCTCGCGCAGCAGCGATATGAAGTCCCGGCCGCCCTTCCTGAGGGAGGACTGCTGGATCTTTCTTCTCAGCTGCCGGACGCGGCCGAGGGCCGTCCAGTCGTAGTTGTCGTCGCCGACGAAGATGTTGAAGCCCTCGGCGACGGAGGGATCGCGCACGACGGCCAGATTGACGTCGGAGCGGCCGTACCTGCGGCACATGAAGTCGCGTATGCGGACCTTCTGCTCATCGGTCGGGGGGACCAGGCACCGTATCTCGACTCTCAGGGGCTCCCCGGCCGGTTCGGTGCGGTCGAATTCCTCAGCGCCCATCGGATCTCTCCGCGGAGGCGCGCTCCTCGCCCGCGGCCTCCTCCAGGAAGGCGTCGTAGAGTGCCCTGGTGTGCTCCTCGTCGCCGGAGGAGCTGATCAGCTTCTGAGCGGCGGTGAGGACCAGTTCGCTTATCTCGGTCTGGGCCGATTCGAGGATCTGGGCCTTTCGCGCCTCGGCCTCGGCCTCGGCGCCCGAGACGAGCTCTCCGGCCTTTTCTTTCGCGGAGTCGAGGTAGCGTCTGGCGGTCTCGGCGGCCTCCTTTTCGGCCTCGGCGCGCATCCTGTCGATCTCGTCGCCGGCCTCGGCGAGCTTGCGCTCGTACTCCTCGCGGAGCCGTTCCGCCTCGGCGGCCTTTTCGGCGTTTTCGCGCTCGAGCTCCTCGAAGTGGCGCCGGCGTTCCTCAAGGAATTTTGAGACGGGAGAGAAGAGCAGCAGCGTCAGACCGCCCGCGAGTATTGCGAAATTCAGCATGTGCAGAAGTATCTGCACGATATCGATGTTCAGCGGCATGGTCTTGCTCCGTAAGGATCAGAGTACGAATATGATGAGGATGGCCACGAAGAGGGCGTATATGACGACGGTCTCGATGAACACGAGGCCCAGCATCATGGCCGAGTTGATCTTTCCGGCGGCCTCGGGCTGGCGGGCCATGCTCTCGGTGCTCTTGCTTATGGCAAGGCCCATCCCGATGGCTCCGGCCGCGCAGGCGGCGCCGAGCAGTATGGCGGTGGCCATGGCCTTGGAGCCCGTGGCTCCTTCTCCGGATCCGCCCTCCTGTCCGGGCTCGGGTCTGCCGGCCTGTTCGCCCTCGGGGGCGCCGGAGCCGGCCGGGACGAATTCGCCCTCCACCGGAGGTACGTTCGCGTCGGACGAGGCGGCTGCGGAGAAGCAGAGCGCGGAGAGTATGACGATCAGCGCGGCGACCGCGGCTGACAGCGTTTTCACGACCTGTCTTTTCATGACTTTATGTTACCTTTCAGTTTTTTCTTTTTTTCAGAGGGCGCCGGGGGCTCGACAGCCTCGCCGTAGAACACGGATACAAGCGTTGTGAGGACGTAGGTCTGTATTATCGCGTGGAGCAGGGTGAACAGGACGGCCACCACGACGGGGACCAGGAAGCTCAGTGCGTTGTAGTAGTAGACGAGCTCGGTCACCATGAGGCCGCTCAGCAGGGCTCCGAAGATCCTGAAGCTCATCGAGACGGGCAGCGAGAAGTCCTTCAGCACCCGCAGTCCGCCCTTGACGCCGTTTACGGCAAAGCCGGCGACGAGTATCACCAGGAAGGACATGATGCCCATGGCCAGCGCGCCGTTGATGTCGGCCAGCGGCGCCGGCAGCGTGACCGACGTCCCTTCCGTCGACACCGCCTGGAAGCCGAAGAGCTCGAACAGCGTGCTGAAGAACACGTAGACGCCGGCGCTGAAAATGTAGGCGGCGACGAACCCCGTCTTGTGGGGGCTGTTGGACGCGGCCAGGTCCCCGAAGAAGCCGACGAGCTTTTCGACGGCCGCCTGGAACCTGCCGGGCACGGTCCGGAACCTTGGTACGGCGAAGATCCTTATGAGCAGCGCGCAGAAGAGCAGTATCCCCGTTACCGCGAAGGCTGAGATCAGGGCCGGACTGACGTCCAGGAGACCGAACAGACTTACGCGGTTGCGGTCGTGAAGCACTCCGTCCTTCATCGTCTCGGCTATCGTCTCCGCGCGCTCCCCCGGAAGTCCGATGATCAGGACCGCCGCCAGCAGCGCGACTATGATCGCCAGCCAGACGATGAGGAACACCGTCTTTTTTCTGTTTCTTTCCCGTTTCATTGCATCCCCCGCCCCGAAGGGCCGGCCGCGCGACGGCGGCCGATATTTATTATATTATATAACCGTTCTGCGGGTAAGTCAATAAAAATCGGAGCCCGCCGCAGGCGGCACTTCATTTGCGCGCGCCGCGCGCGACTTCATTTGCCGCGCAGCGGCAACTTCATCGCCGCGCGCAGCCGCGGAAAAAACCTTTGTATTTCCCGCCGTTTTATGATAAAATGTTTTATACGGCCGGCGCGACCGGCAGACCGCGAAAAGGAGGGGCTCATGAGAAAACACGGCTGGGACATTCTTTTCGTGATACTGCTTGCCGCCCTCACGCTGTATGTGGTCCTCGACACCTTCGTAATAGAGCGGGTGCTGACGGCCGAGGGCGGCGAGCCCTCGGGTCTGCCGCTCGGGGCATCGCCCTCCGGCTCTCAGCCTGGGCGGGACGCCGCCGGGAGCGGACAGGCGCCGGGCACGGACAGGTCATCCGGACAGATCTCCGGACAGGACCCCGAGCAGCCGTCGCAGACGCCCGGGAATGACACTGAGCAGCCGTCGCAGACGCCCGGGAATGACAATGAGCATCCGTCCTCGCAGACCGAAGCGCAGACCTTTCCCTCCGGGCCCGTGATCACGGACGACGAGTATCGGGACGGCAGCATCCGCGTCGTCATCTCGCGGGACCGCGAGTACGGCACGAACATCTACGTCGCCGACGTGACTCTGTCGGACCTGTCTTATCTCAAGACCGCCTTCGCCAGGAACACCTACGGGCGGAACATCACGGCGACGACCTCCGACATGGCGGCCTCTTGCGGCGCCGTCCTGGCGGTCAACGGCGACTATTACGGCTCGCGCGAGCGGGGCTTCGTCCTGCGGAACGGCCGCGTCTACCGAACATCGGGGACGGCCGGCCAGGAGGACCTGGCAATAATGTCCGACGGGAGCTTTCTCATCGTCGACGAGGGCAAGACTACCTGCGAGGCCCTTGCCGCGGCCGGCGCGCTGCAAGTCCTGTCGTTCGGGCCGGGGCTGATAGAGGACGGAGCGATATCCGTCGGCCTCAGGGACGAGGTCGCCAAGGCGGCTGCCAGCAACCCGCGGACGGCGGTGGGGATCATTGAGCCGCTGCATTACGTCTTTGTCGTCTCGGACGGCAGGACCACCGGCAACGCCGGCCTGTCGCTGTACGAGCTGGCGGATTTCATGCTCCGGCTCGGGGTCCGCACGGCGTACAACCTCGACGGGGGAGGCTCGTCCACGCTGTATTTCAACGGCAGGGTCCTGAACACCACCTCGTCCGGAGGATACAAGGTGAGCGAAAGGAAGGTGAGCGACATTGTTTATATCGGCTGAGCCTCGCCCTCCGCGCGAGGTCCGGGACCGCACGCGGCCGCAGCGCAGGACGCTCGTCTACGTCTGCGCCTCGGCGTTCTTTGCCCTCTTCGGCGCGGTCTACGAGCACTTCGGACACGGAGTCTGGTCGTATTACATGGTCTACGCCTTCGCCGTACCGCTGTTCTGCGGCGCCCTGCCGTGGGCCCTGAGCGCGGCCGGAGTCATACCGCCTCCGGGCAGGCTGTCGTCGAGGTTCCAGACCTATGCCGTGGCCGTGCTGACGCTCGGCTGCCTGCTGAGGGGAGTGCTTGACATATACGGCACATCGAACCGCCTTATGGTCCTCTACGCGGCCGCGGGTCTCTGCCTGCTTTGCGCCGCCGTCGCCGCATACGTCGCCGAGCGCGTCGGGTCAGGGAGACCTGACGGCGGGAAATGACGGGCCGAGTATGACGGCCGGCAGATCGATTATTGAATTCTATTTTTTGAAATAACGGCCTTACAAATAACGGCCTGAAAGAAGACTGAACATGGTTTTTTATCTTATCAGACACGGAAAACCCGATTACGTAACGGACACCCTCAAGCCGGAGGGGATCGAACAGGCGCGGCTGTGCGCGCGGCGGATGCTCATAAGCGGAGCCGACCGCATATACTCGTCGCCCATGGGGCGGGCCAGGGAGACCGCCGCGCCCCTCGCCGAGGCCCTGGGTCTCGGGGTCACGGTGTGCGAGTGGGCCCGCGAGCTCTCCGGCGAGTCTAAGACGACCTACCCCGACGGCGTCCCGAAGGCGATATCGAACCTCCCGGTGACCTATCTGCACGGGGAGAGCTTCCGCCGCCTGGCGGTCGGCGAGGAGCTGCTGGAGGTCCCCGGCCTCAACGACAGCGGCTTTCCCGAGCGCTACCGCGAGATCTCGGAAGGCCTTGACGCCCTGCTGGCGGAGAACGGCTACCGCCGCACTCCCGAGGGCTTCTACGAGGTCACCGGGGGCAGCGACCGCCACGTGGTCCTGTTCGCCCACGCGGGCATGGGCAGGGTCATCATGTCGCATCTGCTGCACATCCCTTACAACTACTTCGGTTCGGCCATAGGCTCCAATTACACCGGAGTGACGTCCTTCCTCTTCGACAATGCCGATGCGGGCACGGTGACGTCGCCGCGGCTCGCCACGTTCGGGGACATCGGGCATCTCTACGCCGGGGGCATGCCGCCTGTATACTATCTTTCGAAAAAATCCATCTGACACGGATGCAGGAACGGCTTGACAACCCGTGGTTTTTGTGATAGAATCGTGTTAAAAGTGAGAACGGCGCGTGCCGGGAGCACAGCTTTCCGGATTTTTCCGTTGCTCCGCTGCCGCCGTTCCGCGGTCATATGCTTTTTACTGCCGCGTTCATTCCGGTCACCCATTGATGTTTTTCATCAATATCATTCATACAAGGAGAGAAACCATGAAAAAAGCGATCGTTTTCGTAATCCTTCTTGCCATGGCGGCGGCCCTGTTCGTTCCGGTCACGGCCTCGGCAAAAAAAGGCGACCTCCTGTTCAAAGTCGACTGGATAGCCGACAAGGACAAATTCGTGACCGTCGACTACTGGAAGGGAAAGACCGTCAAATTCGAGGAGAAATACGACCTGTCCAATTCCACCTCGGATCTGCTCCTTCCCGTGAAATCCACCGGCGACAAAGACGGCCAGCTCTGCTACTTCGAAGAGACCGGCTACAAGATCTCCGCGAACACCAATTACACCATTTATTTCGAAGCGGCCTCCCCGCACCACACCAAATACTCCGGCATAGTCATCATGCGCGAGCCGGGCGACTTCGATCCCAAGACCGACGACGATGAGAAAGGCAACGACAGCATCCCCGTCCACAAGCGCATAGTGATGCTCTCCGGTCATTATTCCGACGAGGGCGACACCAAGGACGCCAACGGCAAGAGATGGACCGAGACCTTCTTCTGCTATGACCGCAACAGCTGCGACGACACCCTGCTCGGCACGGGCTACTCCGATGATCACCGCCTCACCTCACACCCGAAGCGCATCGACATCGCGCTTCCCGCGGGCTTTAACGACAACTGCTCCTCCATCAACAACGAGAATGCCACCGAGACCCATCCCGGCGGAGTCTTCTTCACCGCCTGGAAGGTCGAATACAAGGGCCTCGACGTGAGCGCCTGGTACCTCGACGGTCAGAACAAATGGGTCAAGGCCGACAGCGAAGGCAGCGCGGTAACCTACACCGCCGAGGACGGCGCCGACATCGTGCTCGGCGTATCCTGCAGAGACGGCTACGAGCGCCACAATTACTGCAACAACCTCAGGCTGGTCGAGGGCGTAGGCCTCAGCTATGAAGAGATCGTGAACGCTCAGCCCGCCTCCTCCGGTTCCGGCACTCCCGCTCCCTCCGCCCCGACCGGCGACAACGCCGTCTGGTTCGCCGGCGCCGCCATACTTGCCATGGCAGCCGCCGTAGGGACCTTCGTCGTCAGACGCCGCAGGTACGAATAATCTGAAAACGTCGGTTTCCGTCCGACGTAATACCGGCCGGGGCGCCGGCGCGGGAGCATGACCCGCGGCCGCGCATTCATCCCGGCCGGGTCCGTTCGGCCCGGTACAAAAACAAAAAAAGGAGAGACCCATGAAAAAAGCACTGTTACTCACCTTTGCCGTGCTGCTTGCTCTGTCTCTGGCCGTCCCGGCCGCCGCGTTCGACTATGTCTACCCGGAACTTGGCGGGAAGGTCGACGTCCTCGACGGCGAGATCGCCGTGCTGAACGCTCCCAACAAAGACTTCGCTCCGGACTCTGACGACAGACTCACCGACGGCATCATCTGCAAGCCCCTTGAAAGCTCCATGTACTTCAACAAGAGCTGGATCGGCAGCGTCGCCGAGGCCACCGAGGCCGAGAACGCCGGCAACGCCACCTGCGAGTTCACCATGACAGACGGCACCGTCAAGAAGTACTACTACGAGTGGGACTTCGAAGGCCTTGACTGCGACGTCAGCAGCTTCTCCATCTGGTGGAGCAACGAGAAGGATTACTCCGTCCCCGAATCCGTGGTCGCCGTATGGCAGGCCGACGCCGCTTTCGACATCCTGGTCTCCCAGGACGGCGGCCAGACCTGGTCCGTTGCATGGGAGTCCACGAGACTCACCTGGACCACCGACGCCGAGGGCAACAAGACCGTCGACAAGATGTCCGCGTTCACAGTCGAACAGGGCGGCGACTGGACCCACGTCGAGAAGGCCACCGACACCGAGTACTACTGGTACAGGTACATCAGCGCCGACTTCAACAAGGAGTACACCGGAGTCACCAACATCGCCTACGGCTGCGTCAACGCCAGGCGCGAGAGCGCGACGCCCGTCTTCACAAACAACCCCTTCTACTACATCGCCAGGATAACCGAGTTCGACGTGTACGGCACCAACCATAAGGCCGTCGAGACCGAGCCCGAGACCCAGGCCCCCGAGACCCAGGCTCCGGATACCCAGGCTCCCGAGACCAAGGCCCCCGGGACCCAGGCTCCGGACACCCAGGCCCACGAGACCCAGGCTCCCGCCACCCAGGCTCCGGCCACCGAGGCCCCCAAGGAGGAGAAGAAGGGCTGCGGCAGCTTTGCCGCCCTGCTTCCCGTTCTCGCGGCAGCCGCGGCCGGCGCGGCCGTCTTCCGCAGAAAAAGGAAATAAGCCCACTGCCGGATAAACTCATCCGCGGCGCCGCCCCGTGCGGCGCCGCGCTTTTTTCCTTCTTCATGCCGTCTTCTTCCCGTCTTCATTTTTTCATCATCCCTTTTTCCGTTCGCCCTTGACAATCCCGCCCTCCGAGTGTATAATTGTTACGTATGAACATATTTGTTCTCACGTCGGGTAGCTTTTTGCCCGATAGTTAACAGCAAAAAAAGGAGAAAGACATGAAAAAAGCACTCTATCTCGCTCTTATCGCCGTGCTGGCGCTCTCCATGGCTGTCCCTGCTTTCGCACTGGCGGAAGACGGTTACATCCACGCTGATCTCGGCGGGAAGGTCGACGTGCTTGACGGCGAGATCGCCGTTGTGAACGCTCCGACCCAGGAGTTCAGCCCCGACGGAAGCGGCGTCCTCACCGACGGCATCGTCTGCAGGCCTCTGGAAGGCTCCGCCCAGTACATCAACAAGTCCTGGCAGAAGAAGGACGGCGACACCTCCGCCGTCGAAGTCGCCACCAACGACGAGAAGAACGACATCCGCACCTGCGAGTTCACCATGACCGACGGCACCGTCAAGAAGTACTTCTACGAGTGGGATTTCGAAGGCCTCGACTGCGACGTCCGCAGCTTCGCCATCTGGTGGAGCAACGAGAACGACTATTCCGTCGGTGACAAGCCCGTAGCCGAGTGGCAGGCCGACGCCGCTTTCGACATCCTGGTCTCCCAGGACAACGGCCAGACCTGGACCGTGGCATGGGAGTCCACCAGACTCACCTGGACCACCGACGCCGAGGGCAAAACTGTCGTCGACAAGATGTCGGCGTTCACCGTTGACAAGGGCGGCGACTGGACCCATGTCGAGAAGGCCACCGATACCGAGTACTACTGGTACAGGTATATCGTCGCCGACTTCAACAAGGAGTACACCGGCGTCACCAACATCGCCTACGGCTGCGTCAACCCCAGGCGTGAAGGCATAACCACCACGTTCACCTCCAACGCCTTCTACTACATCGCCAGGATCACCGAGTTCGACGTATACGGAACCAACCACAAGCTGGCCGCCGAGTCCGAGACCCAGGCCCCCGAGACCAAGGCCCCCGAGACCCAGGCTCCCGAGACCAAGGCCCCCGAGACCAAGGCCCCCGAGACTCAGGCTCCGGCCACCCAGGCTCCCGCCACCGAGGCCCCCAAGGAGGAGAAGAAGGGCTGCAAGAACTCCGTTGCCCTGCTCCCCGTTCTCGCGGTAGCCGCGGCCGGCGCGGTCGTCTTCCGCAGAAAAAGAAGCTGACGGGACAGCCTGAAGCTTCCGGATAACTCGTTCCCGCGCAAAGCGCGGAACGGAGGCCCCGGCGGATCCGTCCGCCGGGGCCTCCGTTCGTCCGGACGGAACTCTTCCGAAGCCGCCGGCCTTGGTTTCCGTGCCCGGGATCTGTTTCTGCCTCCGGTCATGGGCCGCTTCAGCCTGTTTCAGCCTGTTTTGTTCACTGTGCACATCCGGCGGGGCCGTGATTTGGACAGGTCCGACAACAGTATGAAAGAGTACTGAAAAAACGGTGAAAAAAGCTGTATCGGAGGGTGTGTTTTTTATTAAAAGTCTTGACTATCATAAGATAGTGATATATACTAGTAGTGGCACAAGGTCTTGCACGGGATGCGCGCCAAGGCGCGACCGCGGCAGTTCCGCCCGTACGGTTTATTCTTCCCGGGTTTCTGATCCCGGATAAACGATAAGGAGAAAAACAATGAAAAGAGCTATCAGCATCATTCTCGCGGCGCTCATGATCCTTGCTTTCGCTCCCGCGGCTTTTGCAGCGACTGTAAACTGGGCCACGGCTCCGATCAAAGAGGATCTCGGCACCAAGGTCGACGTCCTTAGCGGCAAGGAGGGCAAGCTTTACGGCGAAAAACCGAATGGAGTGGTCGACAAGAAACTCACCGACGGCACTATCTGGAGTCCTGACAATAATAGAAAGGCGCAGTATCTTAACGAGGTCTGGGCTCTCGATTCAAGCAGCACAGCTTATGCAGCTCAAGTTCAATATGCCACACGGATTGAAAAAGAGGGGGGAACCATTGAATTCAAGCTTGCCGACGGTTCCACGAAAAAATATCTCTACGACATTCAGTATAGTGATCTTTCCTGCGACGTCGACAGCTTCCAGCTCTTCTGGAGCGGAGAAACAGACATAATCAATTATCCCATTGCCGAATGGTGGGCGGATTCGGCTTTCGACATCCTGGTTTCCCAGGACGGCGGCAATACCTGGACCGTCGCCTATGAGTCCACAAGACTGAACATCAAAAAGGACGCGGACGGCAACGACACCACGGAAGGTATGCAGGCTTCTTTCTGGCTCAAAGACAAAGGCGGCGACTGGGAACATGTCCAGGGCAGCGACCCCGCAACTGACTTCTACTGGTACAGGACGCTTTCCGCGGACTTCAAGCAGACTTACAAGGGCGTCACCAACATTGCCTACGCCTGCGTCAGCTCCAGAAGAGATGCCGCGAACAATCTGCCCAAGGTCGATGGCTTCTGGTACTGCGCCAGACTCACCGAGTTCAACGTATATGAAGCGGTCGCTTCTCAGAGCGAATCCGAAACCACCACTTCCGCCAGCGGAGACGCCTCCCAGGGCGGATCCGGTTCCGGGACCACCGCTCCCGCCACCGGCGACAACGCCGTCTGGTTCGTCACCGCAGCGGTCGCGATAATGGCCGCCGGCGCTGCCTTCTTCACCGTCAGGAGAAGAAGAGAGGACTGATCTATCGCCTTCGGGCAAACTATGATCCTAAGGGTTTAAAAGACTGAAAACCCGGGGGCTCCGGCCCCCGGGTTTTTGCAGAAGCGCCGGCCCCGCATCCGCGGCGGCCGGCGGGAACGGGACCGGAGGCGCCGGTCCGGAAGGAAGAATCATGATCAGAAAAACAGCTGCCGCCGCTCTGGCTCTTTCGATCCTCGTTCTGTTTGCTTTTCTTGCATCCTGCGGGAGCGGCGAGGCCGGCGGTATCACCACCGTCCCCCCGGGAGAGTCCGCAGGTCCCGCGGAGGATCAGTCCGGGGATCAGGAGGACACCGGCCCGAAGTTCAGGGAGGCGAACTACGGAGGGGAAAAGTTCACCGTCTACATGCGCAGCCACGACACCGAGAGCTACAAGGTGCTGTACGTGACCTCCGACGAGGGCACCGACATCGTCAGCGAGGCCTCGACGACCAGGAACCACAGGGTCGAGGACAAATACAACGTAAAGCTCGAGTTCCGCGAGACCGCATCGCCGCAGAAGACGCTCGCTTCGGACATCGCCGGCGAGCAGGTCGACTACGATATAATGATCGCCGCCAGGAACGGCCTCTCCGAGGTTATGACCAAGGGCCTGCTCTATGACTTCAACCGCCTGGAGGGCGTGGACCTTGACACCGTCTGGTGGGACGCGAACGCCAGGGAGGCCTACGACATCAACGGCATGGTGTTCATCATGCCGAACGACGTCTCCATAGCCAACATCTCGGCAGTCCGCATATTCTTCTTCAACAAGTCGATAATCGAGGACTACAACCTCACGAGCCCCTACCAGTACGTGAAGGAGAATCAGTGGACCCTGGACAACTTCATCGCCCTGGCCAGGAGCGTCAGAAACGACTCGCCGGCCGGCGAGCTCGGCACCTACGGCATGCTGGTCGAGACGGCGGCCAACCAGAACTTCATGGTCACCGGCTGCGGCATCCCGTGGGTCGGAAGGGACAGCGAAGGCAGGCCGGTCATCTCGGTCGCCGAGGAGGGCAACCTCGCGAAGCTCGACCTCATAGCCGAGAAGCTGAACTCCCTCTTCAAGGACAGGGAGTGCGCCATAACCTTCAGCGAGGCCAACGCCCTGGGGGTCATAGAGGGATCGTTCGCCCACGAGTTCGACCGCGGCAGAGCGCTGTTCGCACAGGGGCACATGCTGTTCACGCACGCCACGCTCAGCGACTCGAAACAGTTCACCGAGATGCCGAAGGGTGTGGGCGTCGTCATGAATCCGAAGTACGACTCCGACCAGAAGGAGTACGTGGAGAAGATCGACAACAACTCCGCCATCTTCTGCATCCCGAATTCCGTCCAGGTGGACAAGAAACGCGTGGCGGTCATAATGGACTACTGGGGCTGGGAGTCCCACGGGACCACCATGGAGGCGTATTACGACCTCACCCTCAAGCTCAAGCGCGCCACGGACGCCGAGACGGCCGAGATGCTCGACACGATCAAGGCCACCGTGGGATACTACATCTCGGACTTTTTCACCATCTTCGGCAGCGTCGATTTCATAATATCCCAGACGTTCGGCGGTTCGTCGGCGGCCACGGCCGCGGCCCAGCAGGCCCGTATGATCACATACACGATGAACCAGTACGACAAGCAGGTCGAGTATCTCAAGACCTCCTACAAGGCCATAGAGGGTAACTGAAGAAATGAAGTGCCGCCTGCGGCGGCAATGAAGCTGCCGGCCTGCTGGCCGGCAAATGAAGACGCGCCCTGCGGGCGCTAATGAAGTTCCGCTTCGCGGCAATGAAGCCGCCGCCCTGCGGGGCGGCCTGGAATAATTCTGAAAAGGAGATGTCAGAATGAAAAAAACGATCACAGCCCTGCTGATCCTCGCGGCCGTCCTTGCCGCGGGGCTGCTCGGCGCGTGCGGCAACACCGATACCGGTACGGACAGCGGGACAGGGGAGAGACCGGCCGTCCAGTCCGGCGGCGACGGGAGCGGCGAACCCGCGCAGACCGAAAAGCAGTTCGTGGACGCCGACTACGGCGGAGAGGACTTCACGGTCTACATGAGGAGCCACACCGTCGGCAGCTACAAGGTCCGCTACGTAACGACCGAAGAGGGGACGGACATCGTCAGCGAGGCGTCGACCTCACGCAACCGGATGGTCGAGGAGAAGTACCGCGTGAACCTCGTGTTCCGCGAGGTGGAATCGCCCCAGAAGACCCTCAAGACGGACATTGCCGGCGAGCAGGTCGATTACGACATCATGATCTGCCAGCGCAACACCCTTTCCTCCAGCGCCACGGACGGCCTGCTCTATGACTTCTATTCGCTGGAGAACGTCGACCTGACGTCCAAATGGTGGGACGCCAACGCTCTGAAGGCCTATACCATGGGCGGCAGGGTCTTCATAATGCCCAACGACGTGTCGGTCGCCAACGTGGCGGCCTGCCGCGCGTTCTTCTTCAGCAAGGGCGTGCTCGAGGACTACAACCTCAAGAGCCCCTACCAGTTCGTCAAGGATAACGAGTGGACGCTCGACAACTTCCTGCTGCTCGCCAGGAGCGTGAAGAACGACGCCGCCGAAGGCACCCTGGGCACTTACGGAATGCTTGCCGAGCCCTCGGCCAACCGCAACTTCATGGTCACCGGCTGCGGCATCCCGTGGGTCGGCAGGGACGCCGACGGCAAACCGGTCATATGCGTCGCCGAGGAGGGCTACATCGACAGGCTCGACCTGATCGCCGAGAAGCTCAACAGCCTGCTGAACGATCCCGAGAGCTGCATCACATACTCCGACGCCAACACCCTCGGCCAGATCGAAGGCGACTTCCCGAACAGCTTCGCCCGCGGCCGCGCCCTGTTCGCTCAGGACCACTTCCTGTTTACCCAGACCACGATGGACTCCTCCAGCGACCTTGTCGGCATGACCCGCGGCTTCGGCATCGTCATGAACCCGAAGTTCAACTCCGACCAGGAGGAGTACGTCGAGAAGATCGACAACAACTCCGCCCTGTTCTGCATACCGAACTCGGTCCAGGTCGATAAGAAGCGCGTGGCGGCCGTCATGGACTACTGGGGGTACGTCTCCTCCACGACCACCATGGAGGCCTACTACGAGCTCACCATGAAGACCAAGCGCGCCAGCGACGCCGAGACCGCCGAGATGCTCGACACCATCAAGGACACCATAGGCTATTACATCTCCGACCTCTATACCATATTCAACCCGGTCGACACCATCATATCGGCCGTGTTCAGCGGCTCGTCCGCGGCGTCCGCGGCCGCATCGCAGAAGCGCCCGATCCAGAGCACTCTGCGCATGTTCAACGACTATGTGACTCTTATCGAGACCTCTTACAAGGCCGTCGAGGGCAACTGAGCCCCGCAGCAGATAATACAACAGGCCCCGCGCCGCTGCAGAAGCGGCGCGGGGCCTGTTGTAGTCCCGGCGGGCGCCGGGAGCCGGGCTTGCGGAACGGCGTCGCCGCCCGTCACCGGGGTTTTTTACGGAAATGTATCGCCGCCCGTCACAGGGGCGTCTTACGGAAAGGTATCGCCGCGCGCCGGATGGAAACTTACGGTATGACGTCGCCGTCGTCCGGGATGTCGACGGAGATCTCGGGCAGCGTCCCGGAGCCGGAGATCCCGGCGGAGTCGGCGGGCTGCTGTGAGGTCTCGTCGCCGCCTCCCCTGACGCACGAACACAGGGCAAGGCAGAGCAGTGCCAGGGCGGCTGCCGCTGCCGCGGCGCGGAGGTGTATTTTTGATCCACGGATCATTATGGCTGAGCGTCTTTCATCTTTCATCGGAGTTATCCTTTCTCTTCCGGACGCGTCTGCCGGAGAGGGTCATTGAGGCTTGCTTTTCAGTCGAGCGCGTCGACCGCCTTGCTGTCGCGGGCGCTCATTGCGACCATGACGGGTCCCATGCGGTTCTGCGGGAACAGCCGCTCTATCTGGACCATCTTGAGCGGAGTGTTGTCAGAGGCGCCTCCAACCTGCTTGTAGCCGGTCTCTATCGTGAAGCAGGCCGTATGCGGGTACTTGCATATGAACCAGTTGTTGTAGCCGGCGTTCGTGCCCGTGGCCTTCGATGTGCCTGTGTTGGAGTTGAGGTTGTACGAGGTGATCCGCGACAGCAGACCAATCAGCTCATAGTTCTTCTCCAGCTGTGCGGCCTCGCAGAGGGCCGTGGGCAGCTGCAGGCAGGGCGAGTACGAATGGTAGGTGAACGACATGTTGAAGCCGTACCTGGCCACATAGGCGGCCACGGCCTGCGTCTCGGGTTGCGACAGCCCCCCGGAGCCGAAGGCGTCCTTTATGTCGGGCGTCTGATGCTTGGCCAGGTAGTTCCTGAAGGCCGTGTTGTACATCTTCAGCGTCTCTTCGAAGTAGTCGCGGTGCAGGTCGACGCCGTTTATATTGGCGGCCCAGCGGCCCCACCAGATGCCGTTCTCGTCGCACACCGAGGAGAGGTCGAGGTCGTCGTCGTAGTCGATGCCTCGGACCATCTTTGCCTGCTCGCGCATCATTATGGGCACCAGCAGCCCGGCGTATTTCTCGCGCAGGGCCGGGTCTTCGATCGACGTCAGGCCGAGCTGCGAGAGCATGACTCCGTCGGGATTTGCCATGGGCTCGAAGCAGATGCAGAGGCTGTCGAAGATGTCGCAGACGCGCTCGCCGCCGACGGTGTTGTACCAGTTCTCGAGGTAGAACTCCAGGGTCTTCATTACGATGACGGTGTTTATGAACTCCCTGGCGTGGTCGGAGCCCCTGACGAACATGCGGTACGGGGCGCCGGCGTTGCCGACCTCCATGACCCACAGATCGCGCCCGAGCACGCTCTTGCCTATGGAGACGAGGCGGATGTTCTTGTCGGCGTGGCGCTCGGCCAGCAGGCGCAGGTCATCTGCCATCTCGTCGTACAGATACAGGTCGTCCGAGGTGTCGACGACGCTCTCGTAGAACTCGCGCATTGAGGTCGACACGGTCTCGCCCCCGTCGAGGGCGACAGTCGCGTGCACCGACGCGGATACCGGATCGGAGGCCGCCGCGCCGCAGCTGCCCGTCACGGTCTCGCCGCGGACCGTGAATATCCTGCCGTCGGGCGATGCGTAACACGCGTACGCCCGTGCCCGCCACTCGGTGCCTCCGGCGGAGCCTTTGGTCAGGTAATATGTCCCGGCGTTTTCCGCCCGGGGAGCCGGGGAGGTGTACGAGAGGCGCCCGTCGGGCGATTCTATCTCGATGCCGGCACGCACTGCCTCAAAGCCGTCCGGGATGCTCCAGCCGCATACGAAGGTGACCGAGCGGCCGGACGAGACGATCGCGGTCATGAAGGCGGACGCGCCGTTGCCGTCGGACGCGGTCCCGCTGCCGGGAGCGCCGGTATAGGTCTGTGTCACGCGGTCCGGCACGGCCTCATAGACCGCGCTTATGATGACGCTGTCCGTCACGGGATCGGTCAGAGGACGGTCCCAGCCGGAGAAGCGCCTGCCGGGAACGAGCTCAAGAGGCTGCGGGATCTGATCCTCAGACAGCTTCGAGCCGCGCTTTATCCCGAGCGAGGAGACGACCCGTCCCCCGTCGCAGAACAGGACGGTGCAGTTGTTTCCGACGGCGTTCCCGAAGAGCGCCGTAAGGCGGACGTCGCCGGACAGTCTGTATTCGAGCACGGCCCCGGTCGACACGACCCTGCCGGCCGTCTCGTCGAGCCAGCATATGAAGGGTGCCGACGAGGTCTCCTTCGCGGTCAGCGTGACCGTCGAGCCCTCGCGCAGGCTGTGCGACGACATGTCGCTGTAAAGTGCGGAGGAATACTCCCGGCCGCCGAAGTCGACACTGCCGGATGTCGTCGAGAGGTACAGCGTGCACGCGCCGTTAGGCGCGGCCGGCGACCACAGCTCGAGCGCGCCCGCCGCAGGGGCGCCGGTATACGGCCTGGTCATGGCGGCGTCGGTATACCACGTTCCGTTGGAATAGCCCGCGGCCGGCGAGATGTCCGGCAGGGTAAAGCTCCCGTCCTGCTCAGCGAAGACGCGGCCGGTCTGACCGTCGAGGTGCCAGGTGACGAGTGTCCCCGTCTTCCACTCGCCGTCCGAGGCCAGCACTCCGGCCCCGTAGAACAGGCCGGACCGGCTGCCGGGCGAGCTCACCGCCACCGCGCCGGACAGCTCCGGAACGGCCGTTATCTCTGTCGGGGAGCCCCTGTGAGTCCCTATCTCGAGCTTCCCGGACCCCGTGATGGCAAGCTTCCCGCCGCCCGTATAAGACGCGCAGACGGCCGGCCCGGTTATCTCGAGGCTCCGCCCGGCTGTGAGGAGTATCTCCGTCTTTGCGCAGGACGTGCCCCCCAGCTTCCCTCCGGTGACCGTGAGGACCCCGTTCGACTCGTCGGCCCTGCCGAGCGTGCCGGAGCCGAGTCTTATGTCGCCGCAGAACCCGGCGGCGTCGACCGTTCCTCCGCACACCGTCAGATCGCCGCCGCCCGAGACCGTTCTAACGTGTCCCGCCGCGACGCTGACTCCGCCGGCGCTGACGATCTGCCCGATGCAGGCGTCCCTGTGCTCGATGCGCACATTGCCGCCGGCGGACGACAGCACGCCCCATCCGGTCACGGCGCAGGCCACCCTCAGGTCAGCGTGCGCCGTGAGCTCGAAGAGCTCCAGCGTCCCGTCCGTGAGCGAGGCGGGCTTGCCTCCCGTCTGCTCGCCGGCATCGGCCTTATATGTACCGACTATATGAATAACGTTCGTATATACCGATCCGCCGCCGTCCGCGTCGCGGAGCAGGGCGTATGCCGCGGCAAGGGTCCTGACCGGCGCGGCCTTAGTCCCCTTTGCCGAATCGCTGCCGTTCTTCTGGTCGACCCATACGCTGTACGGGACGCGCCATTCGGGCGTGAAGACGAGGTAGGTGTCTCCGGTCTCGAATCTGTCGCCGGGGGCATAGCTCCTGCCGCCCAGCGTCCATCTGTACAGGCCGCGGTTCTCAAGATAGAGCCCGTCGGGATAGGCGAGCCTCATCGTGTCGCCGAACCTGTACTGCAGGTCGACCTTGACTGTCCCGACGGCCCCGTTCTGCGAGTACGATACCGGGACGAACTCGCCCGAGCACCCCACCGTCGTGCCGTTCTTTATGACCGAGGTGCCGTTGCCGCAGCCCTCGGATACCGATGCCACCTCGCCGCCGTCGATGTACAGCCTGCAGCCGCCCTCGACGCCCGAGGCCCTTCCTCCCGCGGTGAGCGACCCCACGCTGCCTCCGCTGACGCGGACAACGACGTCGCCGGTCACTCCGGCCGAGTTTCCTCCTCCGAACAGGCTCACCGCCCGTCCGCCCGAGAACTCGATGCATACGTCGGAGGCGGATACGGTGTTGCCTCCCCCGTATACGAAGTTGAAGCTGCCGCTCTCTATGAAGAGCGAGGTCGGCACCGCCGTCGACCCGACGTCGGTGCCTGCCGGATAGTTCACCGAGCTCCCGGCTCCGAACAGGTTGGCCGCGGTATAACCGTCGGGCGTCGATATGCCCGTGAAGCGCACTGGATTGCCGCAGGCGCAGAGGTTGTGCGAGCCGCTGTCCTTCATCGAGATGTCGCGGAACCAGACGGGCGCCTTTGCAAGCACGGTGCCGCCCAGCGTGAGCAGGGCCGCGTCGCCGTCGCTCTCGCCGCCCGTCGACTCGGCCGCGGTGATCGTCACCGGGACCGTGATCGTCTGCCCCTTGGAGGAGGTCTCGAACGGCGACATGAAGACGAAGGTGGTGGAATAGACGCTGCCGTAGTAGCCGTAGGTCGATTTTACCTTGCTCTGGGCGTCGGTGATCGAAGAGACCGGCGACGAGGGAGTCTTTCCGCTGTTGGTCGACTTTCCGGCCGCGGGGTCGATGTACACCGTCACCGGCCTTACCCAGACGGCTGTATACACGGCGTCGCCCGACGGCCTGACCATCTCGCCCGGCTGCCGTATCTTTCCATCGCCGTCCTTCCATCCGCCGAATGCGAGCCCGTCCCGTCCGGTGAGTCCGTCGGGCCAGGCCAGGGCGACGAAGCCGCCCTTTTCGCAGCGGACGGGGTCGACGGCGCCGGTCCCGCCGCCGGCGTCGTAGCTGACGGTGTAAGCGTCCGCCGCGGCGGCTCCGCCGGCAGCATAAGAACTGACCGTATACGCGTCCGCGGCGGCTTCTCCGGCGGCCGCCGCGGCGGCGACCGGAGCCGTGACAAGGGCAGAGAGGAGCAGCGCCGCGGCAGCGGCCGCGGACAGCGTAAAGCGGATACGGAACAGAGCCGGGAAACGTCTTCGGCCTGACTGACCTGAAGCGAACATAAGGACCTCCGGAAAGGAAATTGTAAAGCAGAAACGGCTTTAGCGAGCGGATCGCGCGGACCGCGGCAACGGCAAGCGGCTCGCATTGGCCGCGGCAAACGGCAAACGGATCATATGAACTTCGGGTAACAGCGGACGGATCGTAAAAACCGCGGCAGCCGCGAAGAAATCATATGAACTGAATCATTACCTATTATTATATCACACCCGGGACCGGTTTACAATTATTTCCCGGTCGGGCGGCCGGGCTCCCGCGCGGTTCCCGAAAGAAGGATCGGGGTTGATGGTGCTTTCGAAGAAAACGGATTCGTCATTGTTCGTGCTCCTCCGCGGGAAGACGCGCGCCGCGGCGTCGACGGCGGCAGCCGTTTTTCCGAAAAAAAGAAAAAATATTCAAAAACCCCTTGACAAGCCGCGCGGACGGTGATAGAATATGCGCATCAATACAACCGATGAGGAAGAGTAGTAAGTCCGGCAACCTTTCGTACAGAGAGCCGCGGGCGGTGAGATCGCGGAGGAAAGACCGGTTCCGAATGGACTTCCGAGGGCAAGCTGAACAGCCGCTTTTGCGGCCCAGTATGTGAGACGGAGACGGCACTCCGACAACAACAGAAACATATCTCAGGGTATGTGAGTGGGTACGCAAGTACCATGCAGGGTGGCACCGCAGGATCTTTCCTGTCCCGGCGTTTCGTTGGGACGGGTTTTTTGTTTCTGAGAAGGTTTTAACGCCTTATTGTTTCTGAAAAGCTTTGCTTCCGAAAACCTTTGTTTCTGAAAATCTTTAAAAACGAAAGGATACACACCATGAAAAAACTCGTTTGCGCGGCTCTCGCTGCGATCATGCTCCTCTGCCTCTTTGCCGGCTGCTCCGGAAAGAAGGGAACCTACAGGATCGGCATCTGCAACTATGTGGATGACGCCTCGCTCAACCAGATCGTCGACAACATCCGGGACCGCCTCGAAGAGATCGGCAAAGAAAAGGGCGTGACCTTCGCCGTCAGCCTCCAGAACTGCAACGCCGACGCGGCCGTATTGTCGCAGATCATCTCCAACTTCATAGTCGACAACGTCGACCTCATGGTGGGCGTCGCCACCCCGGTCGCCATGCAGATGCAGTCGGCCACCGAAGACAACAAGATACCCGTGGTCTTTGCCGCCGTCTCCGATCCCCTCGGCGCCAAGCTGGTCGATTCGCTCGAGAAGCCCGGCCATAACATCACCGGCACCTCCGACTATCTCAACACCGGAGCCGTCATGAACCTCATCGTCGCGGCAAAGCCCGAGATCAAGAAGGTCGGCCTGCTCTACGACGTCGGACAGGACGCCTCCACCGCCCCGATAGCCGCCGCCAAGGAGTTCCTGGCCGCCCGCAGCATCGCCGTCGTCGAGCGCACCGGGACCACCGTCGAGGAGGTCACCCTGGCCGCCCAGGCCCTCGTCTCCGAGGGCGTCGAGGCCGTGTTCACCCCGACCGACAACACCATAATGAAGTCCGAGCTTGCCATCAATGAGATCTTCTCCGACGCCAGGATCCCGCACTACTGCGGCGCCGACTCCTTCGCCCTCAACGGCGCGTTTCTCGGCTACGGCGTCGACTACGCCAATCTCGGCCGCGCTACCGCCGACATGATCGCCGACATCCTCATCAACAAGAAGGACCCGGGCAACGTCTCCGTGAAGACCTTCGACAACGGCACGGCCACCGTCAACACCGACGTCTGCGCAAAGCTCGGCATCAGCTTCGACGAGATCAGCAAGGTCTTCGCGCCTTACTGCACCAAGGTCGAGAAGATAACCACCGCCGACAGCTTCGAGGACCTCAATAAATAATCACGGGATCACCGGCATCCCGGACCGCGGCGGCCCAGGCGCCGCGGTCCGGCCGGAGGGAATGTCATTATGAATCTGTCTAGCGTTCTGACCCTGCTTCAGACCGCGCTCGAGAACGGCCTTGCGCTTTCGGTGACCGTTCTGGCGCTGTTTCTGAGCTATAAGATGCTGAACGTCTGCGACCTGTCCACCGACGGCTGCTTCACCCTCGGTGCCGCCGTCGGGGCCGTGGTGGCCCTGTCAGGCCACCCGTGGCTGTCCGTCCTGGCGGCCATGGGCGCCGGCATGGCCTCCGGCCTCGTGACGGCCCTGCTGCAGACGAAGATGGGCGTCGACAGCCTGCTGTCGGGCATTATAGTGAACACCGGTCTGTATTCGGTCAACATGGCGGTCATGGGGGGAGCGTCGCTTCTCAACCTCAACCGCTGCGAGACCGTATTCACCAGGTGCCGGGCGTTCCTGGAGGGCAGCTTCCTCGGAGGGCAGTACAAACTCGTGGTGCTTACCGCGGCGGCCTGCCTTACGGTGCTGTTCATGTCGCTGTTCCTGCGCACCCGCCTCGGCATGGCCGTCCGGGCGACGGGAAACAACCCCGACATGGTCCGCTCGTCGTCCATCGACCCCTCGGCAACAACGATAATAGGGCTGTGTATCGCCAATTCGTTCACAGCCCTTTCCGGCTGTCTGCTCTCGCAGATGAACAGGTCGGTCACCGTGGACATAGGCTCCGGCGTGGTGACCATCGCCCTGGCCTCGCTGCTTATAGGCGGGGTCTTCATACCGCGCGGCCGCATCCCGTGGAGGGCGGCCGGCTGCGTGCTGGGCGCGGTCATATTCAGGATCGTTTACGCCGTCGCCCTCCGTTTCAACATGCCCGCGTTCATGCTGAAGCTGATCTCCTCGGTCATAGTCGTGCTTGCCATCTTCCTGCCTTACCTCAAGACAGTGTATCCTTCTATAAGAAAGCGGTTCTCGCGCCGCTCCGGAAGGCAGGCTTAAGATGCTGTACGTCAACGATGTAAGCGTGACTTTCAACCGTGGCACCCCCGACTGCGCTCTGGCGCTTGACAGGGTGACGCTCCATCTGCCGGCGGGCGATTTCGTCACCGTCATAGGCAGCAACGGCGCCGGCAAATCGACCCTGCTCAATGTCATCTGCGGCACGGCCGAGCCCGACAGCGGAACGATAGTGCTTGCCGGAAGCGATATAACGGCCGTCCCGCCGCACGTCCGCGCGAGGCAGATCGGCCGCCTGTTCCAGGATCCTATGAAGGGCACCGCTCCCGGCATGACCATCGAGGAGAACATGGCCCTTGCGGCCGGCCTCGGAGGCTGGTTCTCCGCCATCCGCAGACAGGACAGGGAGCTGTTCCGCGAGCGGCTCTCGCGCCTCGGCATGGGGCTCGAGGACCGTTTGCGCAGCCCGGTGGGCTCGCTCTCCGGCGGCCAGCGCCAGGCTCTCACCCTTATGATGGCGACGTTCAACCCGCCGAAGCTGCTTCTGCTCGACGAGCACACGGCCGCCCTGGACCCCGCCACCGCCGAGAAGGTGCTGGATATCACGAGGCGGATGATCTCCGAGAACAGCCTGACCTGCCTCATGATCACCCACAACATGCGCGACGCGCTGGATCTGGGCAACCGGACAATAATGATGGACCGCGGCCGCGTCATCTACGACGCGGCCGGCGACGAGCGCGCGTCCCTCACCGTCGCTGACCTGACCGAGCGGTTCCGCGAGGCCGCCGGCAGGGAGATGGCCGTCGACAGGATCATGCTCGAAAGGTAGGCCGCATCGGCCGCAACTGACTGCATGACGGTTCGCCCCCGGCGCCGTTAACGGCGCCGGGGGCGAACCGTCTTTATCGGCGGGTGCCGCCGCGGGAAGATGCAGACCTCTCCGGTTTTTTCAGGCCTATTGACAAATGTGCTAGAAAAATTGTATTATATAGGGCGGAGATGATCATCGGGATAATCTAAACGGACTATCCTGCAGTCAATTCGTTTTTCCATTGCTCGTTCAGAAGTCCGACTCCGACTGCATACTGCCGAAAAAAACAAAGAAAGGATTTGTCAGAATGAAAACAGCAAAAAAGTTTATGGCCATACTGATAAACGTTTCCTTATTGCTTTCGCTTTTTCTGCCTATGGGAGGTTTCGCATCGTCAAAGCCAGATGACCGCGAGTGGTTGAACGAGGTGATCTCCGAAGAGGAATTTGAATCCGCGGGATATACCGAACGCATGTACGGACTTGAGCCTGACATGAGTTCATTGATCTTCAGGACTGTATCGGGATCATTTGTTCTGAGATCGTTCGGGTATCCTGTGAAGTATCTCGATTCTGACGGTAATATTAGAGATATCTCCCTGAGGATAGAAAAAACGCAGGAAGGATTCAGAGAATCGAGTCATCCAATGCATATCTGCTTCGGATCGTTCCTTGATGAAGGCTATTCGATCTCATTCAACGACACATCCGTTTCCGTTATTCCAGGCAACGTTCCCGGTGAAATCGCGGGCGTTCTTTCTGAGGATCTGAAAAGCGTTGTTTACTCGGGGAACGGTTCAGTATCATATGAATACGGCATCTCGCATTCCGGGGTAAAAGAAAATATCATATTAAGCGAGTACACCGGGATCTCCACGTTTTCCTTTGAAATCATTACGAACGGTCTCGTCATAACATGTGCGGAAGAAGACGTACTGCTGGAGACCTTGTCGGGTCAATGCGTCGGAAACATTGATGACATCCTGGTTTATTCTCTTGACGGCTCTGAAAGCCGTGTCGGTTCGATTTCGGTAGAGGAGATCATTCCTGAGCAGAAGTATACGGTAACTATAACCGTACCTGTGGATTATCTGACTGCCGAAACAACGTCATACCCTGTCGTAATAGACCCGTCGATCAATATACAGTACAATGATCCTTCCGATGCAGGAGCCATAGAAGACGTAACGGTATACAGCAACACATCATCGTCGGGCTCATCCGGCTCATTGTTTGCCGGCCTTCATTCAAGTTACGGCATATGCAGGACCCTCATGAGGTTTCCAACTTTTGATTCAACCGTAACCTCTCTCCATCTTGATCCGGAATGCATTGCTCTGGCATATGTTGAACTGAGGGACGTAATCTGCGATCAGACGCCTCTTACAGTTTACTGCCACAGATATACCGGAAACTCTTGGCAGGAGTCCGGGAATCCGTCCTGGAGTTCTCTCGGCTCATCGTTTGTCGGGCAGCTGCTTGACCAGCGAGAAGTAAGTTACGGATACGGGCATCAATCCGGAAGCGGAGCTAATCACCGGTATCGCTTTAACATTACCGACACTGTAAGGAGTTGGGCAGGGTCCGCCGGGGAAGCCGCAAAGGGTCTAGTCTTTAAGGCTTCTGATTCATTTGAAACGGGCAATACATATTACAGAAAGACGTTTGCCTCATACAACAGGGCATCATACAAACCTAGTCTGACAGTCATATACAACAACAGGTACCTGGTCTCGACCAATGATCTGGCATGCTACTCCGACACGACCAGCCTGCAATACAGTTGTAACTGTTATGGATATGCTATGCGGCTTAACTTCCTCCTAGAATGTGAGTTGGAGCAGCCAAATTTTCATCTTCCTGGGGAAATCTGGGACAAAAGCATTATACCTCAACCAGCTGATGGATATAGCATTATCTACTATAATGGGCAATTACAGAACAACAACAACTTGGAGCACTATTATAGTTCAGTTTTGTATGAACATGATTCCGATTCTTATCGAGTTCCGCAGTTGCTTGAGTTTATTGAACTGGACTGCGAAACACTGGGAGTCGAGTATTACGGCGCGGTCAAGTATTCAACCGCATCACAAATTCCAAGTGCGACAGAATTCGCCGACAGAAGGCTGATTCTTCTAATTGCGACTAAATTTGGTTTTCATTTTTACATACAGAATGAGGATGATTCATGGTCGCACAAACCCGGAGCTTCTGCTGCAACATGTAATTGTAGTTGCACTCCTAGCATCACTTTAACTAATGAGACTATTCTTGACCATATCGTTGAACCCCCATATTCTCTGCAAGACGGTTTTGACTACTCGTTTTATTATGTGGGAATCCCTGCCGCTCTAGATACATATATCACGGGAGACAGCTTTTTAAGAGATACTCCGGGGAATCCGTTTTCCACACTGGACGGAGCCGGAAGCAATACGAACAATTCAAAGCATTTGAGCGCGGCATCCTTTACCGGCAAAATCGATTTCAAGGGGGACATCGATTATTATTCTTTGAATTATAAAACGACAGGGTACAGAACAATAACCATTAACACATTGAATTCATCGAATAATCAGCCCAAGATCTTCCCGCTCGTGCTCGAGATTAGAGACTCGTCGGATACGGTCGTGTCGACATGCACTGTGAGCAACGGATCAGGAAGTGTTTCTTATCAGTTCACGGCAAACAATCTGTACTATTTTAAGATCTATTCACCCAATCAGACTGTAGTCGATTTTTACAGGCAATACTCGGTCCAGATATCATAAAAACAGCACTGCCGACAAAAAGGATTATGAAACAACCGATCGAACTCATATGTGAAAGGTCCGGCTGATTATGAAAAAAGTTAAGTATTATATATCGCTGACGTTAGTTTTGATAATGATCTTCTCCGTCTTCTCGGGTTGCAACAGTACCGCTCCGGGCGAAACCACAGCTGACGGCCGCGGCACGAACGGGACAGGCACAACGTCTGCGACTTCCGATCCGGCTGACACCGGCACTGTCCAGGTCACGGGAGAACAGGACACCGGTACGGGAGGACCGGACACGGGCGAGCAGACGGAGCCTCCCGTTCAGGCGAAGAGAGACAGCTGGGACGCGGACTATCTGCTGGAACTTCAGGACAGGGTCGAGGCTGACTACAGGAACCGCGGTGAGGTCAGCCGGGAGCTGGGAATCAGTCCGAACGAAGAATTCCTGAACAGGCGCTTTTACAACATGAACAGACTGGACATGATGCAGGTCCATGACGACATCAACCGCCTGACGATCAGATACCTGGAGCTCGAGCTTGACGATTCTTTGTTTCTTCCAGCTCCGGAAGGATGGACGAGTCTGACTGAAGAAATTATCTTTGTATACCCCGGTGCAGATGATAAGGGGGAAAAAGACGCCGTCCAAGGCTCCGTTGCTCCGGGAGATCCGGAGGCGGTGATCAGGCTGGAAGAATTCAAGGTATATTTTGGAGATTCTTTATCGCAATCCTACCGAGGACTTAACAACCCGGACCCCGCCAAATACAAGCATGAGTCTTCTCATCACTGTGTGACTCTGGAACTGAGATTAACGGGGGATCGCACGGAGAAGCAGCGGGAATACCAAAAAAAGATTATAAGATATGATGACTTTGATGAGATAACTCCAATTGAATTCCGCTTCCTGTTCGATGACTGTATGGTTTATCATACGTACTACCGGAATTATAAAATTCAAGAAGAGATCCCTTACGGCTTTTTTCTCTTTTATGACATGTATAAGCTTAATTTGTACGGCGGGTTCCTTTTGAGAGCTTATTTGTTAAAAGAAGTCTACGGAGCTCCGGACGAAAACGGCAGGTATGATCTTTCCCAAAAAGAGGATGTCGCATCATTCAATTACAAAGAAAGATATCCCGGCGACGAGTGGCAGCACCCGAAACCGGACGTGCTCGATTGATTCATAGACCGTTCCGCCCGGGCGTCCGCCCGGGCGGAACGGTCTATGCGGGCGTTGGCGGATTATGAGAATAAGCCTTCCCTCACTTATATGTATTCCGCCGCGGTCTCCCGCCGGCAGCAACACAATATCACGAAAACCGGGAATGTCCGGAGAGAATAACGGGAAAGATCAGATATATAAAAGACAGTTATCGGCTTGTAACTTTTGGGGAGGTCGTCTCACGTAAAAATAACGAATTCCGTGATTGAAATCACGCTTTTCTTAAAAATAACGTGATTTTACTTGACAATACACACCGTGAAGGCTATAATATCGTAGCAAAGGACGGTGATGAATATGAAACGATACGCAATGAATGATCTGCAAAACTGGAAAGAATCAAAAAGGAGAAAACCTCTTGTTTTACTTGGG
>JAEEJM010000020.1 GCA_016281895.1 Clostridiales bacterium | reverse complement strand
GTCCCGGCTTCCGTTCCGGTAATCCGTCCGCTCATCCGACCGTTGATACCGCCCCGCGCTCAACTGCTCTTCCGATTCCGCCCGCAAAATGCTGTTTACCGCCCCCTCCAGCTTTTTTTTGAACGCTGCGCTGCTATTTTCTGATAAAAGCTCTTGAATTTCTTCCCGATTCAGTGTAATATTGAGTTGAGCCATTGGTTCTTCCTCCTCGGTGTTATGTTGGTTGGCGATTAACATTATACCAGAAGGTTGAGCTTTTGGCTCATTCTTTTTCCTTGAATTTACACCATTATACAGACTGTATCTAAATTGGACAAGGGATTATTCTTATGAAGTTTTATAAACTTGTAAAAACAGGAGGCGAATGGGATTTTAAAAATAAGAGTCAGTGGAAATTATCATCCTCTTTTGATTATTATACTATTCTCGGAATTAGAATTCAATTTCAAGATATTGGTAATATCCATTTCGGCTTTATTGCATCAGTACTGTTTTCTTGGTCAACAATGTGCGCAGGAGCTGGATTCTACCAAATTATTAGCAAGACTTCTTCTTGGAGATATTGGGATTCATTTTTTGATGATCCGCGCGATACTTTTTGCATAACAATAGGTAGAGCACTATGGAGTGTTTTTTATAGAAAGTGTGTTTATCAATGGTAGTTAAGAGAAAGAAAATAATGATTTGTTTATTATTGTCATCACTGATAATAGTGTGTTGTTCGTGTAACGCTTTATTTGGAGACATCAACAACCTACCTAAAGGCAGTTTAATATGCTCTTCTATTTCACCAAGCGGAGATTATACTGTTGAAGCCTTCTTATGTGACGGAGGAGCCACCGTAGACTATGCAATTAGATGCTCTGTCACAGATTCTGAAGGAAAAACAAGAAACATTTACTGGAATTATCATGAAAGAACTGTAGAAATCGATTGGATGGACGAAAGTACAGTATCAATTAACGGAATCGTGTTAAATGTGGAAACTGATAAATACGATTATCGAACTGACGCCAATTCTAGCAGGTAAGTCTCAGCATGGAATGAAGTATTATATTTCGCATTTTTCCTACGACGGGCAAAATAGCCAAAACATAACAAAAAAACCGGTTGAGTCAGGTTCGTCCGAGTCGCGATAATTACACTGGATTACTAAAAACAGGCGGAAGCATTTTACTTCCGCCTGAATCCATAAAAACAACCCCGGACCTCCGCGTCCGCGAACGCGGCACTCTCCCAACAAAGCTAAGCTCCATGATAAAATCACTTGGCTCCCGGTCGGCCGGTTCTCATTATCATTATGAGGACCGGCCTTTGTTTGCGTTTGTCTCGCTTGTTCCCGCTTTTTCTCGTTCGGCTCGGATCGCCGGCCGGTCTGTCCGGTACCGGAGAGCCCAGGAACGTGGGCATCCTTCCGCATAATGCGCATAATAATCGCAAAAAAGTCGCATAATTATTCGCAATATCCGTTGTTTTTTCTTGACATCTCCGCTCTTCGGTTGTATAATAAATAAATCAATTATAATGAGTCAGTGTTTATCAATTCGCGAATAAGGAGATTTTAACCGCATGAACACCGAAAGACGTCTGCTGATCTCCGACGCCACGCTCAAGAACGGCGCCGGATTCACGTTCAGGGAGAAACTCGACACGGTCAGGCAGATAGGCCGGCTGGGAGTCGACGCTCTTGAACTCGGCACCCTGCCGGAAGGGGACAAGTCCGCGGCCCTGCTCTGCCGTACCGCGGGAGCTCTGCTGGACAGCTGCGTTCTTTCACTTGAGGTCTCAGACACGGCCGGGGCTGACGAGGCCGCCGCCGCTCTCTCTTCGGCCGCCAGGCCGAGACTGGCGGTATCGCTGCCTCTCTCCACCGTCCAGTGCGAATATATCTATCACAAGAAGCCGTCGGCGATGCCGCAGACAGTATCGGCTCTGGTGAGCTATGCCCGCGGACTGTGCCGGGACGTGGAGTTCAGGGCTCTCGACGCCGCAAGGGCGGAGGACGAGGTCCTTGCCTCCGCCGTCCGCGCCGCCGTCGAGGCGGGGGCGGGCACCGTCACCGTGTGCGACACCGCCGGCGAGATCCTGCCCGACGAGACGGCCGCCCTTATCGGCAGGGTCAGGGCGGCGGCCGGCGAAGGGGTCACCGTCGGCGCCGAGTGCAGCGACAGGCTGGGCCTCGGAGTCGCCTGCGCGCTGGCCGCCGCCGCGGCGGGCGCCGGTAAGATTTGCTGCGCCATAAGCAAGGGCGCGGTGCCGCTGACCCTTTTCTGCGACGCCGTGGCCGCCCGCGGCGCCGAGCTCGGCATAAGCTGCGGCGTGGACCGCACGGTGCTGGGCCATACGGCCGGAAGGATACTCGAGAGCGCCGGCCGGACCGGCGCGAGCGCCGGTTCGCCGTTCGAGAACGGCGCGGGCGGGCTGTCGGGCTCCGCTGCCGTGTCCGCAGACGCCGGCATAGGCGAGGTCAGCGAGGCCGTGAGAAAGATCGGCTACGAGCTGTCCGAGGAGGACACCGTCAGCGTTTACGAGGCCTTCCGCAGGCTCGCCGAGAAGTCGGGAAAGGAGGCCTTCTCCGACCGCGAGCTCGACGCCATAGTGGCCTCGGGCACCGCGAAGGTCCCGGCGACGTACAAGCTCGTCTCGTACGTCATAAACAGCGGCAACACCATCGCGTCGACGGCGCACATCTCGCTCGAGAGGGACGGGAAGAAGCTCACCGGATTCTGCGTCGGCGACGGCCCCATAGACGCCTCGTTCCTTGCCATCGAGCAGATCATAGGGCATCATTACGAGCTCGACGATTTCCAGATTCAGGCCGTGACCGAGGGCCGCGAGGCCATGGGCGACGCCCTGGTCAGGCTCCGCTCCGAGGGCAGGCTGTATTCCGGCAAGGGGCTCTCGACGGACATCATAGGCGCCTCCATAAGGGCCTACGTCAGCGCCCTCAACAAGATCGCGTTCGAAGAGCGCAGCGGGGGCTGACGGATGAAGCTATCACTTTCGACCAACGGATGGGAGAAGTACGGCTGGGCCGAGCTGTTTGCCGCCTCCAGGGAGGCCGGCTTCTCGGGCATCGAGCTCCACGGCATCTCCCAGCCCGGCCTCTCCGGCCCGGGCATGCCGTTCTCGCCGGAGAACATATCAAAGACGGCGAGGAGGTTCGCGGACACCGGCTTTTCGGTGGCCTGCGTCGACGCGCTGGCCGACATCGCCGACGCCTCGCAGGCCGACGAGAGCGTCTGTGAGATCTCCGAATGCATCGACGCCGCGGCCAGACTGCGCTGCAGATACGTCCGCGTCCACGCGGTGTCCGACCGCGGGCCCGATACCGACTCGGCCGTCAGGGCGCTCATCGACAAGGTGCTGCCCATTGCCGAGGGCGAGGGCATAATGCTGCTCATCGAGACGACAGGCGTGTATGCCGATACCGCCAGGCTCTGCGGCGTGCTTGACGGCTACGCCTCGGACAGCCTCGGGGCGCTGTGGGACATGCACCATCCCTACCGCTGCGCCGGCGAGAGCGCCGGTCAGACGATCGAGCACCTCGGCGCGTACGTCAGGCACGTGCACATCCGCGACTCCTCCGCCGGAGACGACGGCCCCGTTTCGTTCCGTCTCATGGGCGACGGCGATCTGCCCGTGTCCGAGATGATCGACGCCCTGCGCTCCATCGGCTACGACGGCTTTGTCAGCTGGGAGTGCTTCCCGGGCGACTTCGAAGGTCTCGACGACACGTCGGTCCTGCTGCCGCACTTCTGCGGCTACATGAGGCGCTTCGAGTCCGAGGGCTCGTACAGGCCGGGCCTGCCGGAGAACCGCGCCGGCACGGGCCGCTACGTCTGGCCCAAGGACGAGCTGATCGACCTCACCTTCCCGAAGGTGCTGGACCGCATGGTCAGGGAGTTCCCGGATCAGCTGGTCTTCAAGTACACGACGCTCGATTATACTCGCACCTATTCCCAGTTCCGCGACGACGCCGACGCCTTCGCCCGGACCCTCGTGGCCATGGGCGTGGGGAAGGGCGACCACGTCGCCATATGGGCCACCAACATACCCCAGTGGTTCATAACGTTCTGGGCGGCCGTAAAGATCGGCGCGGTGCTGGTCACGGTCAACACCGCCTACAAGATCCACGAGGCGGAGTACCTGCTGAGGCAGTCCGATACGCGAGTTCTCGTCATGATCGAGAACTGCCGCGATTCCGACTACCGCGGCATTATAAACGAGCTCTGCCCGGAGATCGCGACGTCGGTGCCGGGCCGGCCGCTGCACTGCCGCCGCCTGCCGTTCCTCAGGGGCGTCGTCACCGTCGGCTTCCGCATGAGCGGGGTCCTTACCTGGGACGAGGCTCTGAAGCTCGGCGAGAAGGTCCCCGCGGAGGAGATCGCCCGCAGGGCCGCCGCGGTGCGGCCGGACGACGTGGCCAACATGCAGTACACGTCGGGCACGACGGGCTTCCCCAAGGGCGTCATGCTCACCCACCGCAACATCGTCAACAACGGCAAGTGCATAGGCGACAGGATGGATCTGTCCACCGCCGACCGCATGATGGTCCAGGTGCCCATGTTCCACTGCTTCGGCATGGTGCTGTCCATGACCTCAGTCATGACCCACGGCGCCACCCTGTTCCCGATGCCGTACTTCAGCCCGAAATCGTCGCTGGCCTGCGTGACCAGGGAGCACATAACCTGCTTCAACGGCGTGCCGACGATGTTCATAGCCATGCGCAGCCACCCGGACTTCGCCTCGTCGGATTTCTCGTACATCCGGACCGGGATAATGGCAGGCTCCAACTGCCCGCCTGAGCTCATGAGGATGGCCGCCTCGGATATGAACATGAAGGAGATCGTCAGCGTGTACGGACAGACGGAGTCGTCGCCCGGCTGCACCATGAGCTCCGTCGACGACACCCTTGAGGTCAGGACCACCACGGTCGGAAGGGCCTTCCCGCACGTCGAGTGCAAGATCGTCGACCCGGCCACGAATCAGGACCTGCCCGACGGGCAGAACGGAGAGTTCGTCGCCCGCGGATACAACCTGATGAAGGGCTATTACAAAATGCCCAGGGCAACCCGCGAGGCCATCGACGCCGGGGGCTGGCTGCACACGGGCGACATCGCCTGCCGGGACCCCGACGGCAACTACCGCATTACGGGGCGCCTCAAGGACATGATAATCCGCGGAGGAGAGAACATCTACCCGCGCGAGCTCGAGGAGTTCTACTACGGCTGTCCCGGAGTGTCCGACGTGCAGGTCGTCGGCGTGCCCGACGAGCGCTACGGCGAGGAGTGCATGGCCTGGATCATTCCCGAGGAGGGAAAGGAGCTGACCGTGGACTACCTGCGGACTTACGCCGCGGAGCGGATAGCCAGGCACAAGGTGCCGCGCTACATATACATCTGCGACTCCTTCCCGATGAACGACGCCGGAAAGATACTGAAGTACAGGATGCGCGAGACCGGCGCCGCCATGCTGAAGGATCCCGAAGGGCCCCTGCGCGGCCAGTGAGCCGCGGACCCGCGCCCGGCCGGCCGGCCGGGGAGAGGGACAGAGCGCCCGTGCTGCCGGGCCGCATCCGGCGGAGGCCGGCAGGATCACAAGGAAGATCAAAGGAAGATTTCCATAAGGAGGAACCGAAATGCTTGACATCAAAGTCACCCGTACGACGCATCCCGCGAAGAAGCCCGAAGGACCGATCACCAGCTTCGGGAAGATCTTCACGGACCACATGTTCCTGATGAACTACACCGAGGGCATCGGCTGGCACGACGCCCGCATCGAGCCCTTCCACGACCTTACGATATCGCCCGCCTGCGTGGTGCTTCACTACGGACAGGAGATGTTCGAGGGCCTCAAGGCCTATTACGGAGTCGACGGAAAGGTCCGCCTGTTCCGGCCGATCATGAACGCCAGGCGCACCAACAGCTCCAACCGCAGGCTCTGCATCCCCGAGCTGCCTGAGGAGATGTTCGTCGAGGCGGTGAAGGCCATCGTCGCCGTCGACCGCGACTGGATCCCCACCGATCCCGACACCTCGCTCTATATAAGACCGTTCATCTTCGGCACCGACGCCTTCCTCGGCGTCGCGCCGTCGCAGACCTATCTGTTCTGCATCATCCTGTCCCCGTCCGGAGCCTATTACGCCAGCGGACTCAAGCCCGTCGGCATCTGGATCGAGGACGATTACGTAAGGGCCGTCCGCGGCGGCATGGGCTTTGCCAAGACCGGCGGAAACTACGCCTGCTCGCTGGCCGCCCAGGTGAAGGCCCACGACGACGGCTATTCCCAGGTGCTGTGGCTCGACGGCGTTGAGCGCAAGTACATCGAGGAAGTCGGCGCCATGAACATCTTCTTCAAGATCGGCGGCCGCATCGTCACCCCGATGCTCAACGGCTCCATACTGCCCGGCATCACCCGCGACTCCGTCATTCAGGTCTGCAGGAGCTGGGGCATGGAGGTCGAGGAGAGAAAGATCTCCGTCTTCGAGCTCATCGACGCCCAGAAGAGCGGCAGGCTCGAGGAGGTCTTCGGCTCCGGCACCGCCGCGGTCATCTCGCCCGTCGGCAAGCTGCGTTACGTCGACGAGGTCATGACCATCGGCGACGGCTCCATAGGCCCCGTGAGCCAGAAGCTCTACGACACCATCACCGGCATCCAGTGGGGGAAGATCGCCGACCCGTTCGGCTGGACCGTGGAGGTCGTCTGAACGTGACCGTCCTTCCGGAGCTCCGGGCCAGGGTGACGGTCCTCGCGGGCCATTACGGCAGCGGGAAGAGCACCGTCGCCCTGGCCTGCGCGGAACTGCTCCGCAGCCGTTTTCCCGACGGCAGGATCGCCCTCGCGGACCTCGATATAGTGAATCCGTACTTCCGCACCGCGGACTGCGGGGACGCGCTGCGAAAGGAAGGCATCGGCCTGATCGCGTCGGGCTTCGCCTCGTCCAACGTCGACGTGCCGGCAATGCCCGGCGACGCCTACCGCATCACCGGCGACCCCGGCCTGCGCGTGGTCGTGGACGTCGGCGGCGACGACCGCGGCGCGCTGGCCCTCGGAAGATACGCCCCGGCCCTGCTCGCGGAGGGGGATCTCGATATGCTGGGCGTGATCAACGCCTGCCGGCCGCTGACCCGGACTCCGCAGGACGCCGCCGGGGTGCTCCGCGAGATCTCCGCGGCCTGCGGCATCCCGTTCACCGGACTCGTAAACTGCACGAATCTCGGGCGCGACACGGACGCCGGAACGGTGGTCTCGGGCCTCGCCTTCGCCGAAAAGGTGGCGGAACTGACGTCGGTCCCGGTGGCCTTCTCGGCGGCCAGGAGGGAGCTTTGCGGGGCTCTGCCCGACGGCATGCGCGTCCTTCCCGTATCCCGTATAATATCTCACGGAGGGATCGAGAACTTCTGACCTCCGCGACCGCGAAAATAACGAAACTTAAGGAATGGTATGAACAAATGGTAAAGATCACATTCCGCTCCGACCGCTGCAAGGGCTGCGGGCTGTGCGTGTCCGCCTGCCCCAAAAAGCTGCTCGTGCTGGACCGGGAAAGAATAAACGCCCAGGGCCACCATACCGCGGCCATAACCGACATGGCCGCCTGCGTCGGCTGCGCCTCGTGCGCGACCGTATGCCCCGACTGCGTGATCAGGATCGAAAAGGAGTGAGACTATGGCTGAGAAAGTACTTATGAAGGGCAACGAGGCCATAGCCGAGGCGGCCATATCCTGCGGCTGCAGGCACTACTTCGGCTATCCGATCACGCCCCAGACCGAGGTCGCCGCGTACATGGCAAAGCGCATGCCCAAGATAGGCGGGACCTTCCTCCAGGCGGAGTCGGAGATAGCCGCCATCAACATGGTCATCGGCGCGGCCGCCGCCGGCGTGCGCGTCATGACGTCGAGCTCCAGCCCCGGCATCTCGCTCAAGGGCGAGGGCATCTCTTACATGGCGGGCTGCGACCTCCCCGCGCTCATAGTCAACGTCCAGCGCGGAGGCCCCGGACTCGGCGGCATCCAGCCCTCCCAGTCCGACTACTTCCAGGCCACCAGGGGAGGCGGCCACGGCGACTACCACCTGATAGTCCTTGCGCCCGCCTCGGTACAGGAGATGGCCGAACTGACCGTCCGCAGCTTCGATCTCGCGGACAAATACCGCGTGCCGTGCATGCTGCTGGCCGACGGCACCATGGGCCAGATGATGGAGCCCGTGACGCTCGGACAGAGCGGCGGCGGAACGGCGGAAAAGCCCTGGGCCCTTACGGGCACCGGGATGCGCCGCCCGCACAACATAATAAACTCCCTGTCGCTCACGCCCGACGAGCTCGAGCGCTGGAACGTCGACAGATACAAAAGATACGCGCAGATCGCCGCGAACGAGGTCATGTACGAGGAGTACCTCTGCGACGACGCCGACGTGATAGTGGTTGGCTTCGGCATCGCCGCCAGGGTCGCCAGGAACGCCGTCAACAGCGCCAGAGCCGCCGGGATCAGGGCCGGAATGTTCCGCCCGATAACCCTGTGGCCGTTCCCGAAAGAGGCCCTGTTCGCCAGGGCCGCCACGGCAAAGGCGTTCGTATCCGTCGAGCTGTCCATGGGGCAGCTGATCGAGGACGTCGAGCTTGCCGTCAGGTGCACGAGGCCCGTTAGCCTGTGCTCCCGCACGGGAGGAATGATACCCTCGCCCGCCGAGGTCCTGGCCGCCATCAAGGCCGCCGGCGCGGCACAGAAAGGAGGCAACTGACATGGCCGTCGTATTCGACCGCCCGCACGCCCTTGCAGACGTGCCGATGCATTACTGCCCCGGCTGCGGCCACGGCATAATCCACCGCCTCGTGGCCGAGGCCATCGACTCCATAGGCGCCGAAGGAAGGACCGTGGGGGTCGCCTCGGTCGGCTGCTCGGTGTTCTCGTACAACTACTTCAACGTCGACATGGTCCAGGCCGCGCACGGCCGCGCCCCCGCCGTCGCCACCGGCGTCAAGCGCGCGAACCCCGAAAACATAGTCTTCACCTACCAGGGCGACGGCGACCTTGCCGCCATCGGCACCGCCGAGACCGTTCATTCGGCCGCCCGCGGCGAGAACATCACCGTCATCTTCGTCAACAACGCCATATACGGCATGACCGGCGGCCAGATGGCCCCGACCTCGCTCCCCGGCCAGGTCACGCAGACCTCGCCCTACGGGCGAGACGTCGCGACGGTCGGCTATCCCGTCAAGGTCTGCGAGATGCTCTCGCAGCTCGACGGCCCCGCTTATATCGAGCGCGTCGCGGTCAACAGCGTGGCCAACATCCGCAAGGCCGGCAGGGCCATAAAGAAGGCCTTCCGCTACCAGGACGAAAAGAAGGGCTTCTCGCTGATCGAGGTCATATCCACCTGCCCGACCAACTGGGGCATGACGCCCGAAAAGGCGATGAAGTGGGCCGAGGAGAACATGATCCCCTACTACCCGCTCGGAGTGTACCGCGACAAATACGCGGAGAAGAAATGAGGCGGCCGACATGACGAAGAACATTCTTATAGCCGGCTTCGGCGGACAGGGCGTACTTTTCACCGGCAAATTTCTCGCCTACGCGGCGCTCCTTGAGGACAGACAGCTGAGCTGGCTCCCGTCCTACGGTCCGGAGATGCGCGGCGGCACCTGCAACTGCTCGGTCATCGTATCTGACGAGCCGGTCGGCTCGCCGATCGTCACCGAGCCGGACGTGCTCATCGTTATGAACCGTCCCTCTCTCGACAGGTTCGAGTCGGCGGTCGTACCGGGCGGCGAGATCTACGTCGATTCATCGCTCGTCGACCGGAAGGTCGAAAGAACCGACGTCACGGTCCACTACGTTCCGGCCACGGCGCTCTCGACCGAACGCGGGTTCGACGGTATCGCCAATATGATACTGCTCGGCAGCGTCATCGAACACAGCGCCGTCATCGACAAAAAGGACATCCCCGCCGCGATGGCCAAGGTGGTGTCGGCAAAACACAAAGACCTGTACGAGTTCAACATCAGGGCAATAGAGCTGGGATTTTCCTGCTGATCCGATGAAGCTGCCGGCCGCGACCGGCAGCTTCAGACGCGCTTTGCGCCTTCAGTTGCGCGCGGCGCGCAACTTCATTGCCGCCGGCAGGCGGCACTTCATTCCTTCATTCTTTCATTTCCCGGAGGTCACCATGTCCGCATCAAGTCAGGAATCACTTAAGGAGATCGGTCTGCGCCTCGCCGACATGCGCGAGATATGCGAGATCTCGCCCGAGGAAATGGCGAAGCGCCTCGGCGTTTCGCCCGGGGACTACCGCTCATACGAACGCGGCGAGCGCGACTTCCAGATCAGCTTTCTCTGCGAGGCGGCCGACATACTCGGCATCGACGTTCACGATCTTATGAGCGGTGAGTCGCCGAAGCTTTCGGTCTGCACCTTCGTAAAAAAGGGGAGCGGGTACGACATAACGCGCAACGCGGCCTACGGCTACAAGCATCTTGCCTTTCCCTTCAGGAACAAGAAGGCCGAGCCCTTCCTCGTCACCGTCGAGCCGCGCGAGGGCGTCCCGGTGCTCAACAGCCATCCGGGCCAGGAATTCGAATACATGGTGTCCGGAAAGATGATACTCTTCGTCGGCGACGAGGAGTACGTCATGGAGGAGGGCGACAGCGCCTATTTCGACTCGTCGAATCCCCACGCCCTCAAGGCCGTCGGCGACGCGCCGGCGGTGTTCCTCGCGATAGTCATCAAATAAAGGTCAGAGTTTCATCCGGATATGGCAATCTACGAAAAATACACGGGGCGCAGCCGCGACAGCTTCACGTCGCTTAAGGACGCCCAGCGGAATTATCATATCGAATATCCCGAGAGCTTCAACTTCGCCTACGACGTCATAGACGTCCTCGGCCGGGAGAAGCCGGAGAAGCGCGCGCTCGTCTGGCTCGGCAGGGACGGAACGGAGCGTATCTTCACTTTCGGCGACATGTCGCGCCTTTCGGACAGGGCCGCTCGCTGCCTCTATACGCTCGGCGTGCGAAAGGGAGACCGCGTCCTGCTGGTGCTCAAGCGCCACTGGATCTTCTGGGTGCTGCTGCTGGCGCTGAACAAGATCGGCGCGGTAATGGTGCAGGCGACGTCCATGCTTACGGCGAAGGACTACGTCTACCGCTGCAACGCAGGAAAGATAAGGTTCGTCATTCTCACCGGCGAGGACGGCTGCACTCAGCGCTTCGACGAGGGAGCGCCTTCGTACGAAACGGTCGAAAAGAAGCTCGTCACCGGCGGCGGCGCCCCCGACGGCTGGCTCGATTTCGACGCTCTCTTCGAGAGCTCGGGCGGCGACTGGAAGCGTCCGGAAGGCGACGAAGCCACGACGGCGCACGACGTAATGATGATGTGCTTCTCGTCCGGCACGACCGGATATCCGAAGATCATAACGCACGATTTCAGATATCCGCTCGGACACATCATGACCGGAGTCTTCTGGCACAGGTGCGTC
>JAEEJM010000194.1 GCA_016281895.1 Clostridiales bacterium | reverse complement strand
CGGCAGGCGCCGGAAATGATCCGCCGCGCCCGCGGGGGAGCGGTCCCCCGCGCGCGGCCCGGCCGGAGCGGCGGCTCCGTCCGCGGTATCAGTCGGCGGTCAGGCCGGAGCGCTCGATGCCCTGCACCAGGTAGTTCTGGAGGAAGACGTACAGAATGACCAGAGGCAGGATGATGAGCAGTCCGCAGGTGTTCCGGATCGCCGCGTAGTAGAGGTTCGCGCCCGCATAGGTCGTCTCGAGGGACGAGGGTATGGTCACTATGTTGGGCATAAGGACCGTCTTGTTGGCCGTGAAGAACAGCGACGTGTAGAAGTCGTCGGTCCACTGCCAGGAGAAGGCGAACAGGAACACCGTGATCATCATCGGCACGGACAGCGGGAGGATTATCTGCAGGAAGGTGCGGAAGGTCCCGGAGCCGTCGATGTAGGCCGACTCCTCGAGCTCGTCGGGAACGCCGCGGAAGAACTGCCTGAGCATGAAGATGTACAGACCGTTTTTGAATGCGAGGCCCGTGAGGGACATGAGGATGAGAGGCCAGTAGGTGTTGTTGAGGTTGATGGCACCGTCCATGATAATGCCCTTGATGATCTTGTTCGACGACGAGGCCGGGAAGATGTTGATGGACGAAAGGATGTTGTTGATCCATTCGACCTCCCCGACTCTGGCGTGGCCGGACAGCAGCTTGACGATGCCGAACACGTCAAAGAACCGGAATTCCATGAACATCGACAGCTGCACCGTCTGGTGAGGAATGATCATCGTGAGTATGACCGCCATGAAGACCCACTTCGCGCCCTTGAACTTGAACTTGGCAAGTCCGTATCCTATGACGCAGCAGATGAAGACCTGAATGACGGCGGTGGAGCCGGCAAGGATGAACGTGTTGGCAAAGGCCTCGAAGTAGTGGTTCTCGAGCAGGATGAACTTGTAGATATCCAGCGAGAACTCCTTCGGGATGAGCATGACCGTCACGTCGACGAAGTCGTTCTTGCTCATGAACGAGCCGGCAATCTTTGTGTAGAAGGGGAACAGGACGATGTAGGCGATACCGATGAGGAGGATGAGTCTGAAGATGTACCAGATGACGTCGGTAAGGAAGGCAAGGTTCACGAATTTGGCCTTCAGACGTTCCTTCAGCGGAGTGCGATCGAACTCGACCTTGATCGTGTTCTTGGTCTCCTTGGTGATTCTGGGAGCCGCAGGCTGTGCGTTCATTTTACCGTCCTCCTTTCATCAGTCTCTGCGCTGGTAGAAGACGAACGCGGAGCAGATCGCCGTGATGATCCCTACCAGTATGATAACTATCAGGAAGTACATCCAGGCCATGGCCGAGGAGATCTCCTGGCCGGACGACTGGTTGTACTCCGCCGCGATGAAGCTCATCACCGTGTTCGAATCCGTGGTGAAGGAGTCTATGACCGTGTAGACCGCGTTGACCAGGATCATCGGGGAGATCATCGGGAAGGTGATCTTCCAGAACGTCTCCCAGCCTGTTGCGCCGTCTATCTGGCAGGACTCGTAGATCGCCGGGGATATGGACTGCAGACCCGCAAGGAAGATGAGCATCTGGACGCCGGAGCGGTTCACTATGCCGTAGATGTTGTTGATGATCTGAACGACGTACTGGACCAGCTCCGTACCGACTTTCATGTTCGCGAACAATCGCTCGACGTCCATGGCCGATACTATGTCGGACGCCGTGCTCTGGCCGGTGCCGCTTGCGATACCCTCGGTCTCCTCCATCATTTCGGCGACTATGTTCTGCGCGTCGATGGACTCGATAAGACCGGTGGAGAGGATGACGGGGATGAAGAAGATCGCGCGGAACACTGCGCGCCCGACCATCTTCTGGTTGAGCAGCACGGCCATGAAGAGCGAGAACAGTATGATGGCCGGGATGTCGAAGGCCAGTCTTCCGAGGCCCGTGACCAGTGTCCTTACGAAGTTGGGATTCTCGAAGAGCGCGTAATTGTAGTTGGCGAAGCCGACGTTCTCGATCGTGAAGCCCTCGCCGGACACGATCTTGATCTTCGAGAAGCTGTAGCGGATGGAATCGAAGATGATCGGAATGTAGATCGCGATAAAGCCGACTATGAACGGCATGCAGAACCACCAGCCGGCCCGCGCTTTGCGCCTGTCGAGCGAGGCAGCTTTCCGCTTTTTCTGCGGGGCCGCCTTCGGGGCGCTGGTGACGTTCTTCAACTGAATGTCATTTGTCATCGCACCTTACCTCCTTATTCGATCTCTGTGGTGGTGAACACGGTGGCCGTACCGTCGGCGTTCACCCTGACTCCGCCGTACGCGGGCAGCTCGTAAGTCTCTGTGCCGTATACCGTCGTGACCGCGAAGTAGTTGTAGTTGAGGATGAAGAAGACGCCGTTGTCGTAAGAGACGCGGACGATGTTTCCGGAGGTATCGGTATACTTGGTATACTGATAGCCCTCTTCTTCGGTCTCGCCGTCGGTGTCGGGCACGACCGTCTCGCCTTCGTCATACGGATCGGTGATCTGTTTGTAGGCCGCGGCGACGGTGTCGGGCAGGTAGTTGGTATCCTCGACGAGCTTGACGGCGGCTCTGGCGGACTCGAGGGTCTGCCTGGAGAGCCCCTTGACCTCTTCGGCCAGCTGGGCGACGATTTTCTGCCTCTCGGCGACGTCCGTCTTAAGGGAATCGGGATAATCGGGGTTGTCCTTGAAGAACTCGAGCGCGTAAGCGGCGTCCTTGTCGGCCTTGATGACGGCGTCGACGAGGGTGTTCTCCGTCTTTACGTTACTGACGACGCGGTTGATCTGGAGCCTGAGCTCCTTGGACGCGTTGTCGAGTTTGGTGGTGGCGTCCTTATAGGCTGCGGCGGCGGCCTGATACTCGGTAGCGGCTGTCGCGGCCTCCTCTTCGGCCCTGGCGAGTCTCTGCTCGACCTTGTCGCAGACGGCGTAGTTCTTCTCGTAGCCTTCCTTGAGCTCGGAGATGTCGCAGACCTTCTTGGCGTTGGCCAGGGCGATCTCGGCGCTGGTGAGCGTGGTGAGGGCCGTGTTGTAGTACGCCGCGGCCTTGGTCATAAGGCCGGAGTCGATGAGACGGATTGGAGTGCTGGCCTCGGTGATGGCCGTGGTGGTCGCGGACACGTCTGCGGTGGCCTGCTTGTAGGCGTCGCCGCTCTTGGCGGTCGCGCTGAAGGTGCTGATATAGGCAGACACGTCGCCCGTCGCCTTGTCGGAGACGCTCTTTGCGGCGGTGTACCTGGAGTCGGCCTTGATCACGTTGGTCCAGACCTTTGCGGTCTTGTTGGTGGAAGGAACGCTCTTTTCACCGTTGAAGTACTCGAGCAGCAGGACGGCGCTGTTGTAGGCCTCGGAGGCGGCGTGGTACTTGTAACCCACGGTCTCTTCGGGCTTGTCTTCGGCCTTCATGTCCTTGGTGGCCTCGTAGGCCTGGTCAAGGGAGGCGATGTACTCGGCGATGTAGGAATCCACGGCCGACTTGGCCTTCTTCTGGACGTTGAGGGCGTCCTTGTACTCCTGGGTGGAGGAGTAGGCGGCGACCTGCGCGTCCTCGTATTCGGCGAGCTTGAACCTGGCCTCGGCCAGCTTCTCGGTCGCCGCGTCGAGGGCGTTCACGAGGGCGTCGCTGAGATCGGAGTTCTCGACAGCCTTGGCGGTCACGTTGGCAAAGGCGGTGTCGTATGCCTTCTCGGCGTCCTCTACGGCCTTGGCGAGATTCTTGTACTCGGAGCCGTTCTTATAGGTGTCGGTGATGGCGGCAAGTTCCGCGTCCGCCTCGTTGAGCTTGGCCTCGAGCTTCAGATACTTCTCTTCGGTCTTGTAACCGAGAGTGTAGGTCTCGAGCTCGGCAAGGCTGCTCTCCACGTTGGCGACGAGCGTCTTGTAATCGGCGTTGTTCTCCTTGCCGGCGTTGATCTCGTCGTAGACCTTCTGGAGGGCGGCGGCGGCGTTATCGGCGACGTTCTTCAGTCTGATGTACTCGGCATCGTCGTAGACCGCGTCGGTCTCGGCGGACTGGGCGCGGGTGGCGGCGAGCTTGGCGCTGCAGGCGTCCTCATAAGCCTTGAGGGCGGACCAGACGGGAGAATTGGCGGTGAACTTGTCGACGTAGGTGCTGATCTTGGCGTCCGCGGCGTCCTTTGCTCCGCTCAGCGTCGCGTAGTCGGCGGTCGCCTCCATGTCGTCCTTATAAGCCTTCTCGATGGCGGAAAGCTTGTCCTGGAGCTCGGTGACCTTGTTGCCCTTCTCCGCGGAATTCGGATAGTAGGCGTCGTAGGCGGCCTTGGCGCTCACGAGCTCGGCGGGAGGATTGGCCTCGAGATCGCGAAGGTTCTGCTCGGCCTCCTCGATGGCTGCAGTCGCGAGTTCGTACTCGCGGGAGCCAGGAGTCGTGCGGTTCTCGCGGGAGCTGGAGGCGGTGGCGATGATCTGGCTGTACTTGGTCTTCAGGGCGTCGACGGCCTTGACGGCGGCCTCGTAAGCCTCTTTGACGGCCTGGTATTTCGCGGCCTCCTCGGCCTCGGCGGCGGTGCCCGTCCCGGTTCCGGCGTTGATGGCGTCGTACTTGTCGATGAGCTCCTTATCGGCGGCCAGGGCGGCGTCGTACTCGGCCTTGGCGGCGTCGTATTCGGCCTTGGCGGCGATGTAGGTCGGGCCGTCCTTGACGGACTTCAGGTAGGCCTCGTAGGCGGCAGTGGCGCTCTCGGCCGCGCCGGAGAACTCGGCATAGGCCCTGGCGTCGGCGACGGAGCCGGCGTACTTGAGCAGCTCGGCCTCGGTGCTGTGCGCGTTGGAGTAGAGGGTCTCGGTCGGGGCAAGAGCCGTAGCGGCTGCGGTAAGATCGGACACGGCCGTGGTCGCGGCGGTCTTGGCGTCGGAATTCTCGACGGAGCGCAGCGCGGTGTTGGCGTCGGTGGCGGCGGCCTTGAACTCCGCGGAGAACGATTCGGGATCGGCGGCGCAGGCCTTGACTTTGGCGATGACGGCGTCGAGGGCCCCGTCCTTGTTGGCGGCGGTGAGCGCGTCGGCAAGGGCGTTGGTCGCGGCGACGGCCGCGGACCTGGCACCGTCATATGCGCTCTTCTCTTCCGCGGTTATGGCCTCGAGGGCGGCTTTGGCGCTGTCGTACTGTCCAAGCATGGTCGGGATGCTTCTGATCTTGGAAGCAATGACGGTGTCGATGGAATCGTTGAGCTCCGCAAGCTTGGCTTCCGCGTTGTCCTTCTGCTTGTTGTAGTTGTTGAGCGCGCTAACGTAAGAGTTGTTGATGGAGGCGTAGGTGCTGTTGTTTCCGGTGGAGATGAAGGTCTTGAAGGGCACTCTGGCCTCGGTCCAGGTCTCGAGCAGAGCGGTCTTGATCAGGTTGTCGTGTTCCTTCTGATCGTTGACCTCCTCGGCCGCGGTCTTATCGGCGCGGAACTGGTCGAAGCTGTTGATGAGCGACTTCATGCCGACGGTCAGGGTGGTGTAACCCGTCTCGGAGATGGTCAGGTTGCCTTCCTCGTAGCCCTTGGCGTTGTCGAGGCACTCCTTGATCTTCTCGAAGCTGAGCGTCGCGGTGCTCTCGGAGAACACACGGCCGTTCAGAAGGCTCTCGACGCGGGCCTTCTCCTCCTGGGCCGCGAGCTGGTCGGCAAGCTTCTGGGCCGCCTGCTCGGCGGCTTCGAGGTCGGCCTGGATCTCGTCCTCGTCGGGAACGCGTTCGCCGATGAGGAATTCGTGGCCGACGATCTTGCTGAGCTGCAGATCCTTGGTGAGGTCGTTGACGATGTTGTAGTACTTTATGATATCCTCTTTAAGAATATCGTAACGTACGGAGTAGTACTGGCTGAGGGTCACGTTTTCCTTCAGCTCGGCGTAGTTCTGGTAGCAGAGGATGAAGTACAGACCGGCTCCGTTCTCGATGGCCTTCATAAGGCTGTAGCCTATGTTGCCTTCCATGTTCAGCGCGGAGCCCGAGAACTGCACGGAGCCGTGGAGCACGACGCCGATGAAGGGCACTGACGCGCCGGACTTGTTGTAGCGGCTGGAGTCGAGAGGAAGGTTCGTGATGTAGTCGACGTAAGACCAGCTGTAGGCGTTGCCGCTCTCGGTCATGACGTCGTCGAAGCTGCCGGATATGCTCTGCAGGGCTTCGATGGTCTGCTTCTTGGAGTCCTCGCGGTTGTACGGCTCTTTCTCGTCGAAGTCGGAGTTCAGGGCATAGCCGAGAGAGGCGATGGATATCGTCGAGGTCTGCCCTTCCCCGTAGAACTTGGTGAGGTTGTCGGTGAGCTTTTCGATGAAGTGCGAGTAGTAGGCGGGAGATATTGCCAGCTCGAAGCGGCCTATCATGGTCTGCCTCGTGGCCGAGTAATACCTCTTTGACATGTAGGTGTTGTTGATGGACTTGACTATGTGCTTCTTGAAGGTCAGTCCGTCGAACATCTTGTTGCTGGAGGCGGCGACGTAGGCGAAGTCGAAGTCCGGGAAGACCTCGAACCGCTTCTCCTCGGAGTAGGCGACAAGGTCCTTATATCCCGAGGAGCCGCCGACGGCCTTCTCCCACTTGAGCTTGTACGGGACCGTCGAGAACATGCCTCCGTTGGCGAATCCCGTGAGCTTGAACTTGATGTTAGTGACGCCTTCGGCGGAGAGCTCGTCGTACATGGTCCTGACGTTCTCGAACGAGGTGAGAGGCGTCATGACGTTGACGGGCATGGAGAGGATCTTCTTGACGGTCTTCATGGCGCCGAACGTCTCGATGTAGGCGGGGATGTTCTCCTGGATGTCCTCGGACTTGAGCTCGGAGAGACCTCCGGTGGCGTACAGGTAGTCGCGGTAGGCGGCCGCCATGCCCATCCAGGACACCTCGTAGTTGCGGTAGCCCTCCTTGGTGTCGAGGCCCTTATCCTTTGCGATGTTCTGGTCGGTCAGCATGATGTAGCGGATCTTGTAGTTGCCGACGAACTTTCTCTTGGACACGACCGTCCAGGAGGCGTTGGCGCCGACCGAGATCGCGTTGGCCAGGTTGTAGGAGTCCTTGGGTCTCGGGTAGAAGAGCATGCTCATGGCGTTGTATTTGCTGAGCGCTCCGGCGTGGTAGGTCGAGATCTCGGCAAGGGCGTCTCCCTCTTCGATGATGGCCATGAAGCCGCGGTCCTCGTAGTACGGAACGTCCTTGGAGACGATCTCGGTGACGGCTTCGCTGATGACCTCGCCGGTGGCCTGATCAACGACGGCCTCCTCGACGACGACCTCTTCCTCTTCAGTGTGATACTCGTGGTAGTTCGTTATGATGCCGAACACGGGGTAGCGGACCGCCTCGGTGTGGGAGCCGGCGATCTCGTTGTAGGCGAAGTCCATTCCGTAGACCTTCGCGTTGATGGTCGTCGTGGCTCCGCCCGCCAGATCCTCGTGGCGGAAGATGGTGCCCGAGCCGTCCGGGAAGAAGTTGTAGCCGGTGAACTTCTCGTTGGGATTGCCGAGCAGGTAGTTGCCGGCGCAGCCCATGTACGGCAGGGGGCTTATGTAGTTGAGCTTGTAGAGCGATTCGGTGAAGCGCAGACCGTTGGCCGGAAGCCTGACGGACATGCCCCACTCGTCGAGGGTGTACTCGAGCGAGAGCTTGAACAGCGGGGGCTGCTTGTCGGAGCCTTCGTACTCGGTGATGTTGTGGTCCTGCTCCATCGTCTCATAGGTGTAAGACGGGATGTAGGTCTTTATGTAGTTCTCGACCCTCAGCATCTCGGTCTGGGTGGCGTCCGTCGCGAAGACGTAGACGTTCATCCTGCGGCAGATCGGGTACGCGGCGTAGAGGGAGATCCTCTCTCTCTGGGTCGCGCAGAAGTCGGTCCCCTTGAGCTGATAGTATGCGTAGAACTGGTTGAAGTTGAACCAGAGGGTGTTGCCGGTGTCGCGGATGGCATGCTGGCGCTTGGAGATCTCGGAGTAGTCTCTCCAGTTGATGACCGGCTTGCCCTCGGCCGCGGAGATCTCGTTGACCTCCTTGGCGAAGACGTCGAGCAGCAGTTCCTCGAAGCGGTCCTGCCTTATCAGCTTCGGGACCAGCATTCTGGTCTCCTCGCGGCCGATGGAGTACTCGACGCGGATGCCGTTCTTGATGTTCTTGATGACGATCTGTCCGCGCATGGCGGCTTCCTCGAAGGACCACATCTCCTTCTCGGTGTCATTGTCGGTATACTTGACCATGACCTGGGAGAGGAGCTTCTTCTTCGTGGAGTCCGAGGGCCCCTTGCCGGAGGCGTAGCTGGCGCCTATGTCGTAGGGGTTCGAGAACAGTATCTGTCCGGATTCGACGTTGACCGTGGCGACCTCGCCGGTGAGCTCGTCGACCCACAGCTGGAAGCCGTCCTTTTCGAACCTGAGCTTCATGGTAGCGAGCTTTTCCTCGGCCGTCTTGAACTCGAGCGAGAGATACTGTGCGAGGGTCGCGGAGTAATCGACTTCCTCGGTGTCTTTCTTGTTCTCGTCTTTCTTATACTGCAGATCTACGGCATAAGCCCCGGCCTCGGTGAGCACCGCGCCGAGAAGCATGATGGCGGAAAGAACGAGTGCAAGTATTCTTTTCATCTTTGCCTTTCCTCCTGCCTTACAATCTGTAGTTGATCTCGGTGATGATGTTGGTGATGAAGGACACGATCTTTCCGAGAAGCGTGGTGAACAGGATCGCTATGAACATTATGAAGCCCATGGCGACCAGAGTTCCGATGGTGGTGATGAAGTTCTTGAAGATGGTGTAGTCGTGGGTGACCATCATCCCGCAGAAGATGAGCAGGAACGCCCAGATCAGGCCGATCGTGTTGATGAACTCGATGAGCTGGAGCTCGGCGCTGACTGCGAAGTTGGAGAAGATGGTCATGGGGATCATGAGCATGGGTATGGGCAGCAGCGAGTAGGAGCAGGCGATGAAGATGTCCTTAAGGCTGCCTTCGCCGTCGAACAGAGTCGTCAGGCACCAGTTGCCGACCACCCACAGGAAGAGCGGGACCAGGACTCCGAGCGCGTCGGAGAAGAGGTTGCCGTAGATGCCCGAGGGGTTGGACAGGTAGCCAGAGCCGACGTCCTGGTAGAAGAACGCCAGTATGGTCAGACCCACGTAGATCCACGCGCAGCCGAACGAGCCGCGTTTTTCGTGTTTGAGATCCCAGAATCCGTCGAACGGATGCAGGATCAGATGGAAGCCGAAGAGCAGGTGCTCCTTGAACGTCCTCTCGGTGCCCGAGGTCTCGGCCCTCTTGTTGACCTTTCCGGCCCACCTGAAGAACACCACCAGGGCGGCGATGACGGCCACCGCGGCGATCGGGATGAGGACGACGTACTTGGAGATCCAGTTCTTTCTGATCTCCTTGTAGGAGTCGGACCAGCCGCTGGTGTAGTAGGAGGCCTCGTAGTATTCGAGGGCCTTCTCGAACTCGCCGCGGCGGTAGAGGGCGTTGCCTATGCCGACGTAAGCCACGTCGAAGTTGGAGTTCCTCTTGAGGATCTCGGTCCAGTCCTCGATGGCGCGGTCGTACTGGCGGGCGTTCTGGTTGGCCAGGGCCTTGATCAGGATGTCGCCGTACTCGGTCCTCGAGTAGACCGTGATGTTGTCGTTGGTCTTGTCGAGGATGAGCATCGTGGCGTCGCTGGTGTAGACGATGGCGCCGATGTTCACGAGGTTGCCGAGCTGAGGGCCGGAGTCGCCGAACGCGAACAGCAGGTTGCCCTGATAGTCGTAGGTGAACACCTTCTGGCGCTTCTGGTCGATTATGGACCAGGTGAACTCGGGTCCGCAGGCGACGTCGACGATCTTGGACACGCCGTTGATGGAGCCGTCGGACCTGGAGCCGGAGAAGTCGATCTCGCCGGCGGGCGGCCAGAAGCCGTTTCTGGACATGACCTCGTCGCCGGAGAGGTTGATGAGCTTGACGGGCAGGTAGTCGCCGGACTTTGTCTTGCTCCTGATGGCCGATGACACTCTGCTCTCCGTGATCTGGTCGGTGGTGATATAAATGAATCCTTTTTCATTCATATCTATATTATTGAATTCTGTAGCGACGTAGGAGATGCTGTTTGCCTTCTGCTCGTCGGTCTGGAGTTTTCTCCAAAGCCTGTCCCAGGCCGACATGACGACCTTCTGGGCTCCCATGAAGGAGATGAAGGTGCCGTCGTGGTCCATGACTATGATGCCCTGGTAGGTGGTCGACGAGACGACGTACATCCTGTTGTAGTCGTCGACGACGAGCGCCACGGGCTTGTACACGGAATCGGTGTCGAACAGGTCGCTTTCGGGCTCGGGGATCACCCTGACGAAGTTGCCTTCGCGGTCGAAGGTAACGATCCGGTTCTGGTTCGTGTCGGCCACGTAGATGAGGTCGGGCGTCACGAACACTCCCGAGGGGGTGTTGAGCGAGTCGTCGATGCCTTCGTCGTTCTTGAACTTGGAGATCGTGAACCTCAGTTTGAAGTAGCGGTCCAGAACGACGATGCGGTTGTTGCCGGCGTCGGCGATGTAGATGTTGTCGGACTCGTCGACCACGAGGTCTCTCGGGTCGTCGATTGCGGTGGTCAGCCCCATGAAGTCGGAGTTGATCGTCCTGACCGGAGTGTAGGCGTCCGGCGAGTACAGCGCCTTACCCGCAAGGGAGTAAGTGTAAGTCTGGTAGGACTTCCCCGCGCTCACCGGTACGGCCGCCAGCATCAACAGGACGAATGCGAGGCAGACGACCGATACGATCTTTTTATTCATTGATCCTGCCTCCTTTAGTCCTTCATGCCGGACGAGCCCATCGTCTCGATTATGTTGGACTGCGATATGACGAAGACCGCTATGGGCACGGCCATCATGATGACCGTTGAAGCCGCGCTGGCTCCGGCGCGCTTGATTCCGCCGGCCGTGATCTGACCGATGGCGTAGTTGAAGGACTTGAGCTGCTCGGAGTAGACGTAGATCGAGGAACCGGAGTTCCAGAGATCCTGGAAGGAATAGATGATCAGCGTCAGCCAGGCGGGCTTGACCATGGGCATCGCGATAGTCCAGAAGGTCCGCAGCTCGGTGGCGCCGTCAAGTCGCGCGGACTCGAGCACGGCGTCCGAGATGTTCGTCTCCATGAACTGCTTCATGAGGTACAGACCGAGGGTCGAGCCCCAGGCCGGGATGATGATGGCCCAGTAGGTGTCGACCAGGTGCAGGGCGCTCATGATGATGAAGTTCGTGATGGCGGTAACGGTCTTGTGGAACATCAGCGAGAGCCTGATGGTCTTGAAGATCCACTTGCGGCCCGGGAACATGATCTTGGACAGCGCGTAGGCCGCCAGGGAGCCGCAGGCGAGGTTTCCGAACGTCCCGACGACCGAGATGAACACCGTGTTGAAGATGTAGCGCGAGAACGGCACCCACGAGGTGTTCATGAGGACGAAGAGGGACTTGAAGTTGTCGAAGGTGGGATGGTAGACGAAGAATCTCGGAGGGAACATCCACAGCTCGTCGAGGGGCTTGAAACTGTTTGCCACGACGTAGACCATAGGCAGGAACATGAACAGTCCGAGAAGCACCAGCAGCACTGTTATGCCGGCGTCGCCGCCGATGGAGCGGCTCAATACGACTCTGTGTCTTCTAGTTCTTAACTTAGCCATATCACTTACCTATTCCGTTAAGGAGTTTCTTGACCAGAGAGTTCGCGCCGACCATTATCGCGAAGAGAACGACGGCGATGGTTGAGGAGTAGCCCACCTCGAAACGGGCGCCGCCGTAGTCGTGCAGGTGGTGCATGATGGTCCACGCGCAGTAGTCGACCGACGGATTGCCGCAGAGGGCGTCGACGACTCCGCCGAAACCGAAGGAGCCGGTGATGGCCATGATGGCTCCGAACATCAGCTGCGGCTTCATGGAAGGAAGCGTGATGTACCAAAGCTCCTGCCATCTGTTGCGGACTCCGTCGACGGCGCCGGCCTCATAGAGCGAGCGGTCGATGCCCTGCAGACCCGCAATGAATGAGAGGAACGCGGTGCCGAGCGAGGTCCAGAGGGCGACCACGATGCACAGCGGCATGACGTATTTCGCGTTCTGGAAGAACTGGATCTCGGTGTCGATCAGTCCGAACTTGAGCAGCCAGCCGTTGACCCAGCCGTAGGAGTCGCCGGAGAACAGCGTGCCCCAGATCAGGTAGACCGAACCGGAGATGGACGGGGCGTAGAATATCAGGGTCACTATGGCTCTCACCCTGGGCTCGAGCTCGTTGATGAACCAGGCGACCATGAAGGACATCAGGTAAGACGCCGGGCCGACTATGGCCGCGAACACGAACGTGTTTTTAATGGCTATGAGGAAGATGTCGTCGTCGAGGAACAGCCTGATGTAGTTGTCCAGGAACACGAAGTTCGGCACCTGCAGCAGGTTGAAGTCGGTAAAGCTGACGACGATCGAAACCAGGACGGGACAGACCGTAAACAGCAGGAAGATGAAGCAGAACGGGGCGATGAACGCGTACCCGATCCAGTTGCGCTTCATTTCCTTCCATGTCCACTGAGCCCTGGTCATATCTTTTCTCGATACAGCCTTTACAGCGGATTTCTGTGACATGTTTTTTCTCCTTTATGGTCTCGTTTTAGAAATCGAACTTGAACTCGAGCGGGTAGGAGATCTGATATTCCCTGAGGCAGGAGGCGATGGTCTCGATGTACGTCGCGACTTTCTCGAACAGCTGCGGGTCGGCGGCCTTGAGGGCCTGTCCGGCGGCTGCCAGCGCGTCGATGTACTTGTCCTCGCAGTAAGCCTTCCAGGTGCCGAACTCGTCTATATCGCCGATGGCCTTGCGGACCGCGGCTATCTGGGACGAGTACGCGCTCTTGTCGGCTTCGGAGAGGGCGTCGAGCTCCGCGACGACCATGTCGCGGCGCTTGCTTGCCAGGGTCTGGCCTATCTCGAGGGTCTCGAGGCCGAACTCCGCGCGCTTCCTGGTGATCTCTTTATTGATGATGTTGATGTAGCTCAGCATCTTGGTCACCGGGTCGGCCTTGTCGTTGTAGGCGGCAAGGAACGTGAAGTGAGTGTAACGGCCGATGATGTAGGCGCCGGGGTAGTTGGGTATGGAGGCGAGGTTCTCGAACTGGGCCATCAGGTTGGAGCGCTCCTTGTTGGTCCAGGGCATCGTGGTCAGGGCCTCGAGGTTGGCGGTCGCGTGCTTGGCCGAGTCGCCCAGGATGGCGATCATCTCGTTGGAGTAATCGACCTGGAAATCCTTGCCGACGTACCACTTCATGAACGACCAGGCGTCCTCGACCGACTTCGCGCCGGACGGGATTATCAAGGCGCTGATGCTGGATATGACGTTGTTGTTGATGTAGGTGTTCCCTTCGGCGTCGGTCCGCTCCATGCCGGGGGCGGGAACGAACTCCCACATGCCGCGGATCTCAGTCGCGAAGACCACGAGGTGGTTGTAGGTCCCGTTGTATCCCGCGATGCCTATGGGCATCTCGCCGGTCCTGAAACGGTTGACGAAGTTGTAGCTGTAGGGGAACGAGTACATGGTGAACATGTTGCACATGGTCTCCATGCAGTCCAGGGCGAGGTTGGAGTCGAGGTTGATCCTCATTCCTCCGTCCGCGAACTGGGTGCCGCCCATCTGATACAGATAGATGTTGTAGCTGGTGGTGAGACCTATGGTCATGGAGTTCTGCGCGAGCACCGTGGCGGTCTCGAGCAGCTCGGACCAGGTGTCGAGGGACTTGATGCCGAGGTCCGCGAGGATGTCGGTGCGGATGAACATCATCGGGAAGCTCTGCGTGTCGGGCAGCCCGTAATAATGCATCTTCTCCTGGGCGTCGGCGATGCCGAGGACCAGCATGGCGGCCTCGTTGAACTGGGCGTTGGGATTCTTTATCGGGGTGCCGGTCTCGTCGTACACGGTGTTGAAGTTGTCGTCGACACGGTAGTACAGCAGATCCCTGAAGCCGTCGAAGTCCTCGATGTTGACTATGGCTCCGCGTATCGCGTAGTTGATTATCGTGTCGTCGCCTATGCCGATGTAGCAGTCGGGTCCGACTCCCGCAAGGATGGACGGCAGCAGCGTGCCTCCGCTGATGAGCTTGAGGTCGACGGTGATGCCGGAGTAAGGCGAGAAGTTGTTGTTGATCAGGTTGCGTATGACCTGGGCCTGGTCACGTCCGAACGCGTTCCAGACCTGGACGGCGTCCTTGGAGTTGAGGTTCTCCTCGGTGGCGCCCATGCGGTTGTAGTTCCTGAAGAACGACTGAATGAAGGAGGACATCTCGTGCAGGAAGGTCTTGAAGAAGGAGGGGTTGGCCACGGGGAGCTTCTCCTCCGAACTCTGCACGACGATGTAGTCGAACTGAAGAGGCTGGATCTTCGCGTTGGAGAGCCAGGTGCCGAGGTTGCCTATGTAGGTCTTCAGCTCGGAGAGGTTCTTCGCGATCTCGGCCTCGGGGTCGCTGCCCATCTTCTTCAGAAGTCTGGCTATCTTTTCAAGGGTGGAAACGTTGGAGCTCTTGATGCCCGCGAAGGCCGTGAGCTGGTCGGCGATCTCCTGCACTTTGGCGGACTGCCTGATCAGGGAGATGACGGTGTCCGGCATGACGGCGGAGAAGCTGTAGTCACGGGAGGAGTCGGGGCTGGAGCCCGTGAGCTTCATTATGTTCAGGTAGGCGTTGTTGATGATCTCCATCGAGTTCTGGACGGAGCTAACGATCTCGCCCATGGTGCCGAGAGCTATCTCGAGCTTCATGGTGTAGGTCACGCCGGCCTTGAAGTAGAACTCGCAGTCGGTGTACTCTATGGAGCTGTAGCCTTCCCCGTCCTTGGAGACGGTGCCGAAGCACAGCGGGCTCACCTGCCAGTTCTCGCTGTAGTTGAAGCGCAGCTCCCTGGCCTCGTCGAACGGTATGCCGTCGTAATAGCCCTTTTCCCCGCTCTTCACGGAGTCGTCGCTGTACAGGTACAGGACGCGGGACGAATACATACCGTCGTTGATGTTCTGCCTGAAGCGCGCCACGATCTCATAGAGTCCGTCGGCGTCCACCGTGAACTGGTAGGAGATCCACTGCTGCGAGGTCTCCCACTTTTCACCGCCCAGCGTGTTGAGAAGCACGCGGTGGGTGTCGCAGGGGCTGGTGGCGGCGGAGGCGCGGTCCTCGATCGGATAGATCGTGTTGGTCGAGGTCCTGTAAGGATACTCGGCCTCGAACTTCACCTTCCCGGTCCCCTTCGGAGCGGAGGCGTAGGCGGCGATGAAATCGGCGTAGGAGATCAGCTCCTCACAGGGGTAGAGGGTGATCTCGGCGATAGTGAACAGCTCGGCTATCGCGTCGAACGAGATGTAGTTCACGCCCGCCTCGAAGACGATCTCGAAGGGCTCCTTGAAGAAGCCGTCGACGTCCCTGAGGGAGTACTCGGACCAGGCGGGGATAAGATAGGACTCGGCCCTGATCTCGTTGTTGTCGACGTCGGTCTTGAACAGACGGATGTCTCCCTGCTTGGTGGTCGATTTGTAAGCGGGATCGTAGCGCACTCCCCAGTTCTTGGTGAAGGAGACGGTGTAGGCCTCTTTGAAGGGGACCACGCCGTTCACGCGGAACGATCTCTGGATCGTGGAGCAGCCGGGAGTCTCGTCGAGGGTCGTGTATTTGACCTTGACGGAGTATTTGGCGGTCTTCGGGATGTCGACCTTGTACACGACCATGCCGGACGAGCCGGTCTCGATTCCCTTCACGCCGTCGAGCTCGACCTCTCTGATGGTCGCCGTGGACTGATCCTTGATGTAGTCGAACACGTTGACCGAGATGGGAGCGGTCGCTCTCGGATAGAGCTCCTCGTTCGAGTACCTTGCGACATAGTCCTCGTACTGAAGAGCGTCAAGCAGCTCCCGGGCGGCTGCTATGGCGACGCTGGATTTGGACTTCTCGTTTACCGGTTCCTCAACTTCGGCTTCGCTTTCGGTTGCGAAGACCGGAACCGCGAGGCAGCCCAGAACGCAGAGCGCCGCTAACAGCACCGAGAGCGCCTTCTGGAATGTCTTTGCCATTGCGTTTCCTCCCTGAAATAGTTTTAACGGTGTTATTATAGCACAGGCCCGTGGGGGCGTGTCAATAGCACGAAATTCTTTAATATTATTATATAGGGCGCGGGGCGGGCACTGCGGGGTACGCGTTCACGTGACTGCGTGAAACGTTTGACGGACGTGTTTTCCCCGCCGGATTCCGGGCGGGCCGAAAAAGGTAACTTTTATTTACCTGTTTGTAAGCCGCGTTCGGCGTCAGAGGGCTTCCCCAGGCAGGTTTTTGGGCGTTTTTCCGGCCTTTGCTGGCCTCCGGAAGTGCGCGGTAATTGATTTTTACCTGCTTTTGCATATGCTTGCATATGCCGGAAAGCGGTCAAGGCCGCCGCCGGGAAGCCCCGGTGACGGCCTTGACCGCTTGTCGGACGACAGTGTGTGCATTGTGCACAAAAAATGTGAACTTTTTGAAAATTCTGCAAAAACTGCAGGAATCTCAGCCTCCGGAGACCTCCGCGGTGTCCGTCGCGGCGGCGGCCCGCCCGGTCAGACGGTCCAGCAGCCTCTGCTTTGCCGGCAGCTCGACGCGCACCGCGCGGTAGGTGAGGACGTCGTCCTCGCCCTCCTCGAACGCGGTCTCCGCCCTCTCCGACTCGGTCTCGGAGACGTACAGCCACCTGTTCTTCTCGGTGAGACGGACGAAGAAGCCCGCCTTCCCCGTGGCCACGGCGGAGCCGTCGTAGCACACGCTCACGGGATACTCGGACGCCTTGCCGTCGCCGTACTCCGACCTCGCGTAAGGCGAGACGGCCGGATCCTTCTCTCCCCCGAGCAGGACGGCGATCTCGCTCCCCTCGTCGGTGAACGCCAGATAGCGCCCCAGGATGAGGCGCGTCACGCTGCTGTCCTCCGACGGTAGCCCGTCGGCCATGAGGCCGGTCTCGGAGAGCAGGATGCCCCCGTCCTTTCCGGCGATCACGTAATACTTGCCGCTCTCGTCGTCCCTGAGGGTGTACAGCTGGGTGCCGAAGAGCCTGTCGTCGACCTTGCCGAGGTAATCGCCGAAGCGGAAGAGATAGTCCCCGGCGCCGTCGATGCGGTTTAGCGTCTTCTTTCCGTAGATCACCTGGTCGACGCTGTCGCCGTAGGTCGCGACGACGCGGTTCCCGGCCTTCCACCTGGAATAGAACACCAGGGCCGCCAGGACAGGCAGGATCATGAGGACGGCTATTATTATAAGCGCTCTTTTGGTCATGCCTTGCTCCGTCAGTTGAGGTGCCGCGCGGCGAATGCGCGCGGGCCGGGCGTCAGTCCGTTATCTCGACGCGGAGGCAGCTGTTCTGCTCCGCAGAATCGGTGAGGACGCGCCTCAGCGACGCGGCGTATTCGCCGAGGGTCCGCTCGGCCGCCGCGAAGTTTACGACGCGGAGGGTCGTGGAGCTGAAAGTGGTGGTCAGTATGTCGTGGAGGGCGTCGAGGTTGCTGCCGACGTAATCCTCCCTGCCGAGGGCCTTCCTGAAGGCCTCGTGCACGCTCTCCGTGTCAGTGAAGAGGCCGGCGTCGACCGTCACGGTCCTGCGCCTTCTGAATCTTAAAAGCTTGAATGCCATGTCAGGGCTCCCCGTAAAGAAGAATGAAGGTCTCGTAATGGTCCTCGGTGTAATAGATCAGGCCGTCGCTGGAGAACACGAGGCGCTTGACCCCCCTCTCCTTCGCGTTGAGGGTGTCGATGTCGCACTCGCGGTAAGTGCGCCCGCTCTTCTGAGGCAGCTTCTTTTCGTAGTTGCCGAAGACGTCGCCGCCGATGCATTTGTTCTTCAGGGCCGCGTAGTTGTCGAGGGCGTCGCCGCCGTTGCCGGACCAGCCCTTCTGCTTTGCCTCGCCCTTGGTGACGAAGTTGGACGGGAGTTCTCCGTAGGTCCGGATGTAGAGGGCGACGTCGTCCCTGGATGTGTATACGCCGTCCCTGTCCGGAGCCGCCGCGGCACCGGTATCGTCGGCCGAGGCCTCGCCGGTGGCGTCGCCTTCGGTCGCGTCGCCGGCTTCCGCTTCGGTCAGTCCGTCGATGATGGAGTCGACGGCCTTGATGAGCTCGTCGATGTCGACGCCCGACAGCAGGCCGCACGAGCAGAGCGTGCACAGGAGCACGATGGCCGCGAGTATGGCGGCCGACAGTCTTGCAAGTCTCTTCATTTTTTCCTTCGCTTCTGTTTCTTTATTGATGTATTGGGATCCGGCGTCCCGGGGGAGCGGCGCGGGGCGGCATTCCGTTCCGGCCCGCCTTCGGCCCCGGGCTCCTCAGGCGCCTGCGCGCCGGGGTCTCCGGCTTTCTTCTTTTTTTTGTTCCAGGGCATGGTCACCTTGTTCTCGGTGCCCGCCCTTATGCGTTTGATGTTCGGTATGTGCTTGAGCACCACCACGGCAGCTATGACTATGGCGATGGGCAGCCTGATCCCCGCAACCGAGCCCTCGCCGTACACGACGGCGTACAGCCCGCGCAGGAACAGCGGCATGGTCAGAGCCGCCATAACGGAGGCCAGCGAGACCATCTCGGACAGGACCAGGACTCCCGCGAAGATGAATATGGCTGTCAGGAAGACCGGCCAGTCGGTAAGCAGCAGCAGTACGGCCGCCACCAGAACTCCCTTCCCGCCCCTGAAGCCGTAAAAGACCGGGAACACGTGCCCCAGCACGCAGAACAGCCCGGACAGCCATGCGCCGACGTAGCCGAATATGAGGTAGCCGACGGCGGTGGACAGGACGGTCTTGAGCGTGTCGCCGAGCAGGGTGAGCAGGCCGCCCTTCTTACCGTACACGCGGAACATGTTGGTCATGCCGGCGTTGCCGCTGCCCGACTCCCGGATGTCCCTTCCGAACAGCCTCCTGGAGATGATCACGGCCGGGCTGAGGCTGCCGAACAGGTAGCCCTCGGCCGCGCACAGGAGGCAGACGACAAGGAGCTCCGTCATGAAGGCCATGCCGGTGATCCCCTCGTTTGAGACCCGTATGCCCCAGAGACCGTTCTCGATTATGTTCTTAAACGTGACTTCCATGCCCGCTCATCTGAGCATGGCGGCGCCGATTATCCCGGCGTCGTTGCCCAGTCTGGCCGCCCTGATCTCTGTCGACTTAACGACCCCTCCGCCGTACTGCTCCTTATAGATCAGGGGGACGAGGGGCTTCAGCAGCGTGTCCTTCTCGTTGGCCACGCCTCCGCCGAGGGATATGACCTCGGGCTGGAATATGTTGACTATGTTGGTGAGGCCGCAGGCAAGGTAGCGGACGTATTCGTCGACGACCTCGGCGGCGGCCGCGTCGCCGGCCCTCATGCAGTCGTAGGCGGTGCGCGCCGTAACGCGGCCGTCGGCTGCGGCCCGCTCCTCCATGAGCGTGGCGCGGCCCGAGGCGCGGCATTCGGCGATCTTCTCTTTTGTCATAGCGGCGAGGGCCGTCGCGGAGCTGTACGCCTCCCAGCAGCCCCTGCGCCCGCAGGAGCAGGGCCGCCCTCCGGCGACGATGACCATGTGGCCGAGCTCGCCGCCCGCGGAGTTGAAGCCTGAATATACCTTTCCGTCGGCGATTATCCCGCCTCCGACGCCGGTGCCGAGCGTGATCATCACGGAATTCTCGGAGCCCGCGGCGGCCCCGGCGACAGCCTCGCCCCAGGCGGCGGCGTTGGCGTCGTTCTCTATCCTTATGTCGCGGCAGGGGAAGAGCTTTCCGAGCTCGGCGGCGATGGGAAACTTCCTGAAAGGAAGGTTGTTCGCGTACTCAACGACTCCCGTGTCGTGGTTCGCTATGCCCGGCGTGGCTATGCCGGTCATTGCGATGTCCTCCGCGCCGAGGCCCTCCTCGGCGGCGATCTCCCTGCAGACGGCGGCCATGTCGGCGACTATCTCGGCGGCCGGGCGGTCGGCCCGGGTGGGGACCGATCTCTTGCGTATTATGCGGGCCTCCGCGCCCTCCCCGGTAACGAGGCCTACCGCTATGTTTGTCCCTCCGAGATCAATGCCTATCCTGTACATGATGCAACCTCTTGAAATGTGAGTTGCGCGGCCGGATGCCCTGAGCGCGGGCCGGTCCGGATGCGGATCCCCCGTCTGCCCGGACGGCGGTTTTCCGCCGTCCCGGACGCGCCGGGAGCGCATATTCGCACATGTAAATTATAAACCATGGCCGGACGCTTGTCAAGAAAAATGATGTCCGCCCTGACGGGCGGACATCGCCGTATATCAGCTGCCCTGTGCAGCCCGGATCAGCTCGCGCCTTGCCCGGACGCGCGGCAGCGTCAGCGAGAACAGGCCTTCAAGACCTCCCTCCGCGTCCCGGGACGCGTATCTGCCGACGGCCTCGAGACAGGCGCCGTAAACCCGGCAGGCGGCCTCGTCGGCCTTCGTGAGAGACCCGCCCGAGGCGGCGCGCTCGGCGGCCCTGTTGACGGCGGCCGTTTTTTCAGCATTGCCGTGCTCTTTGAGCATCCGCGCGGCCGGTCCGTCTCCGCCGGAGGCGGCCGAGGCCAGGTCGCAATCGCCCGCCGAAAAGCCCTGCTCCTCGAGGTGGCGTGCCACGCGGATCACGGCGGGAACGGCGTCGTCGCCGAGCTCCTCCATGGCTGCCGCGTCGAAGTCTGCGAGTTCGCCGCTTATGTACCGGTCGGCGTTGTAGTCCGCGATGCGGCCGTCGACGCCCGAGAGCGCAAGTCCGGCGAGCATCACCGCGAACACGCAGATGAAGCAGCCGGCCGCGTTGAAGCGCGGAGCGATCTGCCTGACGAGCGCCGCTATGAAGCCGAAGGCCAGCAGCACCATGAACCAGGTCGTGTAGACTCGCTTCTGCGTGAGGCCGAAGCGGTCGATGTACAGGAACATCTTTGCCAGCGCAGTGGCTATGAGCACAAGCGTGCAGCAGCACAGCATTCCGGACACCGCTCTCTGCGCGGGGCTCGGGCGGTCGCCGTCGCGCTTCATGAACAGCGTCACGAGCAGCATTACGAAGGCGTTGAACGCGGACACTCCGCACAGCTCGAAGAACCCGCTGCGGGCGTACTCGGAATAGGACATGAGCCCCTCGGGCAGTGAGCCTGTGAAGGCGGAAAGATAGTAGTACCTCTGAGAGACGAAGAAGAGCAGGTAGACGCAGATGAGCGGCGCCACGGAGAACACGCACATCAGCTTCGGGAACACGCGGATCCTTCCGGCCGCGCCGCGGACCTGGTCGCCGGTGAACGCGCCGGAGAGCTTTCTGCCCCCGCACGAGATCATGCCGCCGAAGACGTAGAAGGCGACCGGCACGGCAAGGACGAGGCTCCAGGCGTGATCGAGCAAGAGGTCGAGCCTGAGGGAGCCGAGCTTCATAACGAGATCGGAGAACCCGGGGTCGTACCTGAGGACCTTGATAATGATGAGCGTCGGGAGCAGGGCAACCGCGAGGCCGAGCGATATCCACAGCACGGCCATGCCGGCTTTTCTGAGGCCCGAGCGGTCGCCCCTCCTGCCGAAGACGGCGCGGCCGAAGGCGGCCGGCGAGGCCCACGGCATCACGAACGCCGCCTTGACGAAATCGGCGGCCGTCAAGCCTCCGAGCGGGGCGATGGAGTTGCCGGTAGACAGGTAGATCCAGTATGCCCAGGCCGATACGGCCCAGATCATTATGCAGGTGTGGACGGTACCGTTGCCGGTCAGGAAGAAGCCCGCGGACATAATGCACGCGGAAGCCGCGACCGCAACGGACAGGACGCTCTGCCTGCCGCCCGAAAGGCGCAGCCAGACCGCGCCGAACAGAAACAGGAAAAGCGTGAAAAGGAGCCCTCCGAACGGGCTGTCGGAAACGGGCACGAGCCTCACGAACAGATAGCCCGCGAAAAGGGTGAGCAGGGCGAATACGGTATCGCGCACGCCGGGCAGTTCCCGCGCGCGGCCGTCCCCGGTCTGCCCGGAGACGGTATCGCCGCCGGGCGCCGACTCGGAGGATCCGGCCCCGCGGGATACGGGCAGCGGCGCCTCTAACAAATCGTTGTTCATTTTTGCAATCTCCAGACGGTCATTACGCCTCGGACCGCAAAAAAGCTTTCAGCCGGCGTCTCCGGAGTCGGGCACGTATTCGATGATGTCGCCGGGAACGCAGTCCAGTTCCCTGCAGATGGCATCGAGCGTGGAGAACCTTACGGCCCTGGCCTTGTTGTTCTTTAGCACGGACAGGTTTGCCTGGGTGATGCCCACGCGCTCCGCGAGCTCTCCGAGCGAGATCCTCCTCCTGGCCATCATAACGTCCAGATTGACAGTGATCATAAGGCACCTCTCTCAGATGGTGAAGTCGTTCTCCGCCTTTATGGCGGCCGCCTCCTCGAAGGCGTTCTTCACGACGCGCAGACAGATCCCCACGAACAGGGCGACGAAGCCGACTGCCGCGGACAGCGTGAACCATACGGTAAGCAGGGCAAAAGGCCCCGCCGCAAGGATCACGCACCAAGAGAGCCTTCTCAGGATGGCGACGTTGCCGTCCGTGAAGACCTCGCCCTTCAGCACCGATACGGCAAGCATGAGGACCAGCAGGTCGGACACCGTGGCGAGCGCGAGGATCACGTATGCCGCGATGAGGGGGACCGACGCGCTGACGTCTCCGTAGCCCTTGAGATCCAGCATCTTAGGGACCAGCGACGGGAGCATGAAATACAGGCAGACCAGCGCCGCCATGAACAGCGACGCCAGCACGACCGTGATGACGGTTGAAGCTTTTTTGTTGATCTTTAGCATGGTTTCGGCCTTTCTGCAGAAGACTGAGGGGGGCTTTGCCCTCCCGATTCATATTATAGCGGCAGTTTTACCGTTTGTCAACACTTTTTTATCGTTTTTCGATAAAATTTTCGCGTTTTTTGATAAAACCGCCGCCGAGAAAAAAAACGGCCGGCGAAAAGCGCGGCGGCCGCCAGCGGCGGCCGCCTTATGCAGATGCATCTGCGATGCTCATCCGCACGCCGTCCGGACGGAGTCAGGTCTCCTTGCCGGCGAACTGGTTGCGGTAGAGGTTGTAATACTCGCCGCCGAGCTTCAGAAGCTCCTCGTGGCTGCCGGCCTCCGCGATCATTCCCCCGTTCAGCACGACTATCATGTCGGCGTCCCTTATGGTGGACAGGCGGTGGGCGATTATGAGCGAGGTGCGGTTCTTCATCAGCGCAAGCATTGCCTGCTGGATGTGCATCTCGGTCCTGGTGTCGACCGACGAGGTGGCCTCGTCGAGGATGAGTATGCGCGGGTCGGCCAGAACGGCCCTGGATATGGACAGGAGCTGCCTCTGGCCCTGTGACAGGTTGCTGCCGGCCTCGGTCAGCATGGTGTCGTAGCCCTCGGGCAGGCGCTCGATGAAGGTGTCCGCCTTTGCCGTCGACGCGGCGTAGCGCATCTCCTCGTCCGTGGCCTCGAGCCTCCCGTACTTGATGTTGTTCCTGATCGTGTCGGAGAACAGCACGGTGTCCTGAAGCACTATGGCTATGGTGTTGCGCAGGGTCTCGAGCGGGAGATCGTCGATGTCGAGCCCGTCTATGGTGATCCTTCCGCTGTCGGCCTCGTAAAAGCGGGTCAGCAGGTTGACGACCGTGGTCTTGCCGGAGCCGGTGGCCCCGACTATGGCCACCTTCTGCCCGGCCGCGACCGACAGATCCAGGTGCTTCAGCACCGGCTTGTCCTTGACGTAGCTGAAGCAGACGTCGGAGAACTCGATGTTGCCCCTGATCTGGCCGGGCGTCACCTCGAGCGTGCCGTCGTCGGCCTCGTCGGGCGAGTCGAGCATCTCGAATATCCTCTCGGCGCCCGCCAGGGCGGTGAGGATGGATGCGTACTGGTTGGCGATCATGTTGATCGGGCGGGTGAAGCTCTTGGAATACTGGAGCATGGCCTGGATGGAGCCCACCGTGACTCCCGGCGTGCCCCTGATGACGAGCCAGCCGCCGGTCGCGGCTATCAGCACGTACTGAAGGTTGCCGAGGAAGTTCATGATCGGCCCCATGACGGAGCCCCACACCCTTGCCTTGATCGAGCACTTGCGGTATTCGTCGGAGATGCCGGAGAACTTCTCCACAGCGGCCGCCTCGCGGTTGTAGGCGACGACGGTGCGGTAGCCGGTCACGGACTCCTCGACCTGGCCGTTGAGCTGGCCGAGCAGCACCTGGTTGCGCTTGTAATACTTGCGCATGAACTTGCCGAGGGTGCCCGACACGGCCACGGTAAGCGGTATGGTGACGACGGCGACCAGCGTCATGACCCAGCTGTACGACAGCATCATGACGAAGGCGCCGGCGAGGGTCAGCAGCGCCGAGATGAGTGTCGTCAGCGACTGCGACACCGCCGTCGATACGTTGTCGACGTCGTTGGTCATGCGGCTCATTATGTCGCCGTGCTTGTGCGTGTCGGTGTAGCTGACGGGCAGGCGGGTGATCTTGGCGAACAGCTCCCGCCTCATCAGGTACACGGTCCTCTGGGACAGTCTGGCGCCCAGCCTTCCTGTCAGCAGGCCGAGACCGGCGGACACCAGGTTGAACACGACCAGCAGCACGAGGAAGCCCGTAAGGCTCCTCATGTCGACGGTGACGGCGCCCGTGGCCGTGTCGACATGGAACGTGTCTATGGCCTTCTGCTGGAACCTCGGGCCGAACAGCTCCAGCACGGTGACCGCGACCGTGAGCACCACGATCAGGATCACCATGAATCGGCTCCTGCCGAGGTATTCTATGAGGCGCTTCGCGGTCCTGCCCGCGTTCTTGGGCTTCTCAGCGGTGAGTCTGGCGTTGTTCGGTCCGCCTCTGCCTCCTCCGGGCCTCATGCTTATCTTAGGGGCTTCCCTGCGTTCGTTTTCCGCCATGGTCCCGCCCCCTCTCACAGCAGCGCCCCGGATTTGACCTGGGACGCGTAGATGTCGCGGTATGTCTCGGATATCTTCATTAGCTCGTCGTGGGGCGCGCAGTGCCTGACCGTGCCGTCCGATTCGAGCACGGCTATGCGGTCGGCCGACCTGACCGATGCGATCCGCTGGGCGATCATTATGACCGTCGTGTCGGCGTATTTCTCGCGCAGCGCGCTCTGGAGCCTGGCCTCGGTGGCGAGATCGAGGGCCGAGGTGCTGTCGTCGAGGATGAGGATCTCCGGCTTCCTTACGAGGGCCCTGGCCACCGACAGCCGCTGCTTCTGGCCGCCGGACAGAGAAGCTCCCTTCTCCGCTATGAAATCGCCGTACCCCCCGGGCAGCGTCGATACGAACTCGTCGGCCTGGGCCGTCTGCGCGGCCGCGACAACCTCCTCGGCGGAGGCGCCGGGCCTGCCCCATTTTATGTTGTTCTCAACGGTGTCGGAGAACAGCTCGGTCTTCTGCATGACGTAGCCTATCTTCGCGCGAAGCTCAGGCAGGGCGTACTCGCGGACCGGCAGGCCGTCGACGAGGACCTCGCCCTCGGTGCAGTCGTAAAAGCGGGGTATGAGCTGGACGAGCGACGTCTTCCCGGATCCCGTCTCGCCTATGACGGCAAGGGTCTCGCCGCGGCCGACCTTGAGGTCGATGCCGTGCAGGACGTCCTTGCCGGCGGTGCCGGGATACCTGAAGCTCACGCCGCGGAACTCCACGGCGACGTCTCCGCCGGGCCCGTCGGAAGCGGTCCCTCCGACGACCGCGGGATCGGAGTCGAGAACCTCGACCACGCGCTCCGCGGAGGCTCCGGCCCTCGACACGGACTGGAAGATCATGGTGAGCATCATCACCGAGGACAGCACCTGGGTGACGTAGGACGTGCCGGCCATCACGGAGCCGACCGTCATGCCGCTGCCCTCGATGCCGGCCCTGAGACCGCCTATGTATATGACGGCCGCGGTCGCGAGGGACATAATGATGGTAATGACGGGCGAGATGAAGGTCATGAGCAGCGTGACCTTGAGGCTGGTGTCCCTCATCTCTCTGTTGGCCCTGTCGAAGCGCTCGTTCTCATACTCCTCGCGCGAGTAGGCCTTGATGACGCGCGTGCCTCCGACGTTCTCCTGCACCACCGCGTTGACGCGGTCGAGCTTGTCCTGGACGACCGAGAACAGCGGCACAGCCTTCCTTATGATGAGCACCATGAGGACGACCAGCACCGGGAGGGCGCACAGCAGCACGGCCCCGAACGAGAGATTGAGATTGAGCAGCATTATGATGCCGCCGATGAAGAACATCGGCGCTCTCACGAAATGCCTTATTATTGCCTCGACGAAGTCGACGAGGCGCGTGATGTCGTTGGTCATCCTCGTGACGAGGGAGCCGGTGGTGAAGCGGTCGGTCTGCTCTATGGAGAGCGACATCACCCTGCGGAAGGCGTCGCTGCGCAGATCGGCGCCGAAGCCCTGCGACGCGCTGGCCGCGGTCCAGGCGCAGAGCGTCCCGAACATGCCGCCTATGAGGGTGACGAGGAGCATCAGTCCCCCGAAGGCTACCGTCGTGCCCATGCGGTTGTCGGCTGCGACGCCCAGTATATCCAGGATTGAGGCCGCCAGCCGCGAGCCCTTCTCCGGATCGAGCACGTCGGTGCCCAGCACGCCGTAGTTGACCATGAACGACATCAGGTAGGGCAGGCAGAGGTCGCCGAGGACCTCACCGATCATTATGAGCGGCGAGACGACGGCCGGCAGTCTGTACGGCCTTAAGTATTTTGCCAGTTTCCTTATCATCCGACCGGGTTCTCCTTTTTCAGGTCATAACGTCTTTGATAATGCGGCAGATCAAGTCGAGCCGCTCCGGCGACGACGGGCCCGCGGGCATCTCGGCATAGCCGATGCGCTCGAGCTCCTCGGTGAGCTCGCGGATGCGGTCGGAACCGTAGCGCTTCTTCTCCGCAAACTTGGCGGCTATCTCCCTCGGCGTGTCAGACGGTACGGTACCCGCGCCCTTCCTGCGGAGCACCCTGACGAGCTCGGAATACGCGAAGAGATACTTTTCCTCGGCCGTCTTGCGGTCGCGCAGCTCGGACTGGAAGTCCCGGTAGGTGCGCTCGCGGTCGGTCCTGCGGGCGTACTCCCTTATGTCGGTCTCCTGGAGGCGCGTCTCCTCGTCGCGGTAGTTGACGTTACCTTCGTCCTCGTCGAGGCTGACCTTGATCCCGTTGAAGAAGCGGATCGAGTCGATGATCTCGCGGATCAGCCGGGTCAGCCAGTCGGAAATGCGGCGGAACAGCTTGCGGAAATCGATGGTGTGCCTCGTTATGATCATGAACAGGATGAGCATGACCACGGCGATGAAGATGATCAGATACCAGAACTCGGGGCTCTTCTCGGGCACCTCGGAGTTGAAGACGAAGCGGTTTATGTGGGCAAGGGCCTCGTCCGTGTCGTCGTACTCGGTGTCGGCCCCGCGGGTGCCTCTAAGCAGGGCCGCGAGTATCAGCAGGCCCAGGGTCTTTATCCCGGACAGCAGCACGTACACGGCAAGGCAGGCCGCCAGGAACAGCGGCACGAGGCCGAGGGTGAGCCAAAGGTTCGTGTTGCGCATCCTGGGAGTCAGGAACTCGGACGCGCTTCCCCGGTAGGTGCGCACGAGGGACGACTGGTTCATGGACACCATGACGCACAGGGCGTAGCCCACGAACATGAAGCTGAGCCCGAAGCCCCTGTTGCGTGCGATAAGGAAGGCTATCAGCGAAAGCGTCCATCCCACGAAGGCGGCCCTTCCGGTGAGCAGCCGGTCGTACGGGAAGAACCAGAGGAAGGAGCCCAGCATGATGATCAGGAACGCGCCGGCGAAGGCGAGCGCCGGGAGCGCCGTCCCCTCGTCGTAAAATCCCCCCTGCTGCGCCCCCTGCCACCGCAGGTAGGAGTCGGTGAGCCTCGCGCACAGATACGAGGGCGCCAGGGCGACTGCCGCCACGGGCAGGGCCTTGCGGAACTCGTAGAGTTTTACGTCCTGCTCGTAGCCCCGCGACGAGGCCGCCCTCTTCGTGCCTGTGACGCCGGACCACAGGAACTGCAGGCCGCAGCCGAGGCCCATAAGGGCAAGCAGGGCCAGAGCCGCCGCGAGCCCTCCGGCGCCGGAGGCCAGCGGAACGACGAACTCTCCGGCCAGGAAGTATATCCCGGCAAAGCCGAGGAGCGAGTAGATGCGGCCGTAACGGGCGGCGGAGGCGCCGCCGTTCGCGGCCTTCGCGGCCTTTGCGGCCTTGGCTGTCTTTGCTGTCACATCGCACCTCCTAGCCCAGACTGAAGTAAACGTCGGCGCCGTCGGGGATCTCCCCGACGTTGTTGCGCGACGTGGCGATGTAAAAGATGACTCTGACCCCGGCGGGCCTCAGGGCCTCAGCGAGGTTCATCATCCTGCCGTCGATGTAGGAAGATATGATTATGAGGTTCTCGTTCTCGTTGTACAGGCCGGGGTTCGCGGCTATGTGGTCGAACATCTTGTCGGCGGGGACGGAGATCTTCATGCCCACCCTGGCGATGGTGCGCAGGGCGTACAGCATGTCCCTCTTGCCGCGGAACGGACCGGCGGTCGATATCAGGCTGCCCGTGGCGTCCGAACCGACGGCCTCGCCGCCCTCCAGGTCCTCCGGAGGGTAGTTGGCAAAGAGCCGCACGGGGACATCCTCGGCGGCTATGCGGTCAAGGATGGAGGTGCATATGATCATGCAGCGCTCCAGGGCGTCCGGTATGGAAGGCACGAGCGGGTCCGGCTCGATCTCCCGGGAGTTCATGTTCAGCAGGACGGAGAAGCGGTGCCTCAGCGTCTTCTCCTCGATGTTGGACATGAGCTTTCCGTGGACCGCGGTGGACTTCCAGTTGACGCGGTTCATGGGGTCGGAGACTGAGTATTCGCGGGAACCGCAGAGCCTGGTCGGATCCGACACGGGGCCGAGGTTCGTTATGCAGTCGCCGCACAGGAACCTGGAGGAGGCGTAGTGACCCTCCAGGTCCCCCGGCCTCGGAAGCACCAGTATGGCAGCGGGGCGCTCGCCCCCCGTCTTCAGCATCACGGACTGCGGTCCGGAGCCCAGCAGGTTGTTGCCCGTGCAAAGGGCCCCCTCGAGCAGGTAGTCGCCGCGCCTGCGGCAGTTGATCCTCCATCTGCGGCGGATCCTGGCGTAAGGGCGCAGGACGAATATCGACTGGACGCTCGACGTGCGGCTCTCCTTGCGCAGTCCCCCGCTGTCTGCGGCCGGAGAAGCCTCGCCCGCGACGGACGCGCTGACCCTTACGCCGCGCTTCCTTTTTTTCGCGGGCGGCCCGGAGGGAGCCTCGGCGTCGCCGAGCAGGATGAACTCGAGCCCCTTCGGAAGATCGGTCTCGATCTTTATATACGGCAGCGGCAGCCGTCCCGTGTTGGTGATCTCCTCGTAGAGGTAGACGTCGTCTCCGGCGTAAGCCTCGCCCGAGGAGAACCAGGCCCTGTATTCCAGGTGGTCGAACTGATGCTTTTTATAGACCCTGGCCTGGACGATCAGGACGATGAACACCGCCGCCAGAGCGGCAATGAAGAACACGGCAGTACCTCTTCTTCAGAACTCGGTCGGAGCCTTCACCGAATCCAGCAGGAACTCCATGAGCGACTCGTTGCTGTCGGACAGACTGACCGTGTTGCGCGAGTGCGATATCAGCCTGTGTGCCAGCACCGGCACGCAGACCTCCTTTACGTCGTCGGGGATGACGTAGTCCCGGCCGTTGACCGCGGCGCATGTGCGCGACGCGGTGACCAGGGCCAGCGTCCCTCTGGGGCTGACGCCGAGCGTCACCCTGGGGCTCTCCCTCGTCTGTGTAACTATGCGCAATATGTATTCGCGGATCGGCTCCGACATCCTGACCTCCCGCACGGCGGAGCAGGCCCCGATGACCTCCTCCCTGGTGCAGACCGGACCGAGATCCGAGAGCGGCGATTCCGCCCCGTGGCGGTCGATCATCTGCAGCTCGTTGCGCAGATCGGGATAGCCCAGTTTGAGCTTCATGAAGAAGCGGTCCGTCTGGGCCTCGGGGAGCGGGAAGGTGCCCTGGGACTCGATCGGGTTCTGCGTGGCTATGACGAAGAACGGAGCCGCGAGGCTTCTGGTCACGCCGTCGACGGTGATCTGGCGCTCGCCCATGCATTCGAGCAGCGCCGACTGGGTTCGGGGCGTGGTGCGGTTGATCTCGTCCGCGATCAGGATGTTCGTGAAAACGGGTCCTTCGCGGAAAACGAATTCCGACTGCTTCATGTCGAAGAAGTTGATGCCTGTGATGTCCGAGGGAAGCAGGTCAGGGGTGAACTGTATGCGCTTCACATCTCCCGAGATGGATCTGGCGAGCGCACGGGCCAGCGTAGTCTTTCCGGTGCCGGGGATGTCGTCGAGCAGCACGTGCCCTCCGGAGAGCAGCGCCATTACGACAAGGCGGATCTCGCGGCTCTTTCCGTAGATCACTTTTTCGATGTTCCCGCAGACCGACAGACACAGCTGCCTTACGTCCTGAATCTCCATGAGTTTCTCCTCGTTCCGGGCTCAGAGCCCGGCTATTATTTTTTCAAGCAGGTCCCTGGCCCTGATGATGTCCTCGATCTGTTTCTCGCCCGAGATCTCCCTCTCGATGGTGATGGCTCCGTCGAAGCCGCATTCCTTCAGCCTGCGGACGAAGCGCGGGTAGTCCACCCTGCCCTCGCCCAGGGGCTTCTCGCGGCCGAGATGCCGGCCGTCGACGGGATACTCGCCGTCCTTCCCGTGCACGCCGCGCACGTACCGTCCGAACACGTCGAGGGCGTCGACGGGGTTGGCCATGCCGTACATGAGCAGGTTCGCGGGGTCGAGATTTATCCCCACGTTGCCCGTGCCTATGTCCTCAATGATGCGCAGCAGCGTGACCGGGGTCTCCTGGCCCGTCTCGAACAGGAAGTACTGCCCGCGCCTGGCAAGGGTGCCGCATATGTACTTCAGACACGAGACCAGCTCCAGATAATCGGTCGACGAGGGGTTGACAGGCAGGAAGCCCACGTGAGTGGCGATGTCCGTGACGCCCATCCTCTGCGCGATCTCGGAGCCCCTCAGCAGCATCTTTGCGCGCTCTGCCCTGTACGCGGGCGGGACGAGACCGAGGGTCAGCGGGCCCTCGTAGAAGTTCCATACGGAAACGCCGTCCCATCCGACCCAGAAGGCCGTTATCTCCACACCGTGCTTTGCCGAGGCTTCGG
>JAEEJM010000193.1 GCA_016281895.1 Clostridiales bacterium | reverse complement strand
TCCTGCCGACCGTCTGCCCGGCGGCCGGAGACTTTCTTGCCGGGCTGCGCCGACTGTTCGGCAGAGCGCTGATGTCCGGCAGCGGATCGTCGGCCTTTGCCGTGTTCGGCACCGAGGAAGAGGCGGTCTGCGCCCTCGGTCGCGTAAGGGAGGCCTTTCCTTCGGCCTTTGCCGGGGTTTATTTCACTGTTTCGGACGGCGTTTCTGTCATCGCCGCCGGGGAGGAATGATGGCTCTGTATTTCGGAAAGGGGACTGACGTCCCGTACGGCGATTACATCGACTTCATAAACTACGTCTTCGGCTTCGACGGCCACTCGCACGACTTCGTGAAACTGCTCCCGAAGCTCTACAGGCCCGAGCACGACCCGGCCGCGTCGAACTACGTCGCGGTCGAGGACGGCCGCATAAGGGCCGCCATAGGTGCTTACGATGTTCCGCTCAGCGTATGCGGTACGGTCCTGCGCACCCGCGGGATCGGAAACGTCGCCGTGCACCCGTACTCGCGCTCCAGGGGCTACATGAAGAAGCTGCTGACCGCGGCCGTCGACGACATGGTATCGGACGGCATCGTCCTGTCTGCCCTCGGAGGGCGGCGCCAGAGGTACAACTACTTCTCGTACGACAAGGTCGGCCTCAAGATCTCCATGGCTTTGAACGACAACAACGCGAGATACCGCTTCGGCTCCGGAAGGAAGCCCGAGTTCGAGTTCCGGATCGTCGGCAGCGATGACGCCGTGACGCTCGGGAGCATCCGCAGGCTTGCCGAGTCTCAGCAGCTCTTCGCGCAGAGGCGGCCCGGAGGACTGTACGACGTGCTTGTCAGCTGGGAGGCGGACGTTTACGCCGGCTTCATCGGCGGCGAGTTTGCCGGCTACGCCGTGGCCGACGGCGGGGAGATTGCCGAGCTGCTGGTAGAGCCCCGTTTTGCCGACGCCCTGCCGAGGTTCTGCGTCGACCTGCGGGACCGCATAGGAAAGACGCTGGAGATCAAGCTCCCGGTCCATCTGGACGGCTATATCTCCAGACTCATGCCCCTCTGCGAGGGCTATTATCTAACCTATCCCTGCATGTTCAGCGTGCTTGACTTCCGTGCCGTCTCAGAGGCCTTCATGAGGCTCAAGGCGACCTATGCCGGGCTGCCAGACGGCGAGCTCTCCCTTTCCGTCGACGGCCGGGGCGGCCGCGAGGACCTGACCTTCCGCGTGATTGGCGGCAATCCCTCCGTCGTGAGGACCGGTTCCGCCTCCTCCGGGCCCGTGCTCGGGCACATAGAGGCCATGAACCTCATCTTTGCCCCTTACTGTCCGGCCAGGGAGGCCCTGCCGTCCTTCGCGCGCCTCTGGTTCCCGCTCCCGCTGTTCATGTATCACACCGACGGCGTCTGATACCGATGGATGAGGCACCGTTTGCCGGCTGGTATTCCGGCGACAACGCCCGGCTGTTCAAACTGCTGAGCGTATATCTCAATCTGGATCCCGCCTATGTTACGGCGGACATGATAGCCGGGATCGCCGGCAGTTCGCCGACAAAAGAGCAGACCGAGTTCGCGTTCGCGTCTCTGGTCGCCGCGGCGTGCGGCCTCGACGTGTACGGCAGCGCCGCGGACCGCCGCTTCTTCGGAGACCGCTTTCTCCCTTGCTTCAGCCTGCTCGATACGGCGCCTTATGTCTCGGATCCCTTTTACAGCGCCCTCGGCATGCCGGAGGGAAGGATGGGCAGATGGAGCTTCGAGAAGCGCGTCTGCAGGCCTTACGAAGCCTTCGTGTACTCCGACCCGGTAACGGTCCGGGACGGGAGCGCCTTCCGCGTGACTCCCAGGATAGGCTTCTTTGCAGAGCCCTATCCCTATCCCGCCGTGCTCGAGAACGGCAGGGAGTGGATGACGCTCATGCCCAACGAGACCAACACCACCGCCCCCGCTCTCGGGGCCGCGCACGGGGACGTGCTCACCTTCGGCCTCGGCCTCGGCTACTTCGCCTGTTCGGCCCTCATGCGGCCGCAGGTGCGCTCGGTGACGGTCGTGGAGAGGTCTTCCGAGGTGGCGGAGCTGTTCTCGCAGTTCGTCCTGCCGAAGTTCGGTTCATCGGACAGGCTGACGGTCGTGTGCGCCGACGCCTTCGAATACGCCGAGCGGAACTACGCCCCCGGACGCTTCGACTTCGTCTTTGCCGACATATGGCACGACCCGTCGGACGGCGTCGGGCTCTGGCGCCGGTTCAAGGCCCTCGAGAGGCTCATGCCCGGCGCGGACTACAGCTACTGGCTCGAGGACACGCTCAAGCTCTATCTCTGAGCCCCTCGGTGCGATCGACGGCCCCGGAGGGACCGCACAGAAAAACGACACGGATCGGTCCGCACGGACCGCAAAAGGCATAATACAAGGAGACGGTCCGCCTGGACCGGACGGAACATGCTCAGTATAAGAAATCTTGACCTGACCGCCTCGAACGAGAGCGGGACCAGACACATTCTGAAGGGGATCGACCTCGACGTCCCGGACGGCAGCTTCACCGTCCTCACCGGGCCGAACGGCGGCGGAAAGACGACCCTCGCCAAGGCAATAATGGGCATCATGCCCGCGGATTCCGGCAGCATCCTCTGGGACGGCAGGGACATCACCGCCCTCGGCGTCACCGAGAGAGCCAGGATGGGCATAAGCTACGCCTTCCAGCAGCCCCCGAGGTTCAAGGGCATTCGCGTGAGGGACCTGCTCGTGCTCGCCTCTGGGAAAGAGGACCTCTCGACGGCCGACTGCTGCAGATACCTCAACAAGGTCGGCCTCTGCGCCGGCGACTACATCGACCGCGAGGTGGACTCCTCGCTCTCCGGCGGCGAGGTCAAGCGCATAGAGATCGCTACGGTGCTGGCCAGGGACAGCCGGCTAATGATCTTCGACGAACCGGAGGCCGGCATCGACCTGTGGTCGTTCTCAAGGCTCACGGCGACCTTCGGCGAGATCCGCAAGAACAGCGGAGCAACGGTCATAGTGATCTCCCACCAGGAGAGGATAATCTCTCTGGCGGACACCATAGCGGTGGTGGCCGACGGCAGGATCACGATGTGCGGCCCCAGGGACGAGCTGTTCCCGGCCGTTCTGGCGGGAGCCGCGCCGGGCTGCAGGTTCATATCGGGCGCGAACGAGGGGGGTGATTGCGAATGACGAAGCAGGACCTGAGGCTGCTGCGGGAGATCGCCGACCTCGAGAAGACGCCCATGGGCGCGTACAACATCAGAAAGAACGGCGAGTCCGTCGGCAGGGAATCGACGGAGAACATCGTCATAGAGACGAAGACGGACAGGCCCGGCATCGACATCCGCATCAGGGACGGCACCCGCAACGAGTCGGTGCACATCCCCGTCATCCTTACAAAGACCGGCCATACCGAGACCGTGTACAACGATTTCTTCATCGGAGACGGCTGCGACGTCCTCATCGTCGCGGGCTGCGGCATCCGCAACGGAGGCTGCGGCACGTCCAGGCACGACGGCGTCCACACATTCTACATCGGAAAGGACTCGACCGTCCGGTACGTCGAGAAGCACTACGGCGAGGGCCCCGGCACCGGAGAGCGCATTATGAACCCCGGGACCGTGGCCTACATCGGCGAGAATTCCTCCATGAAGCTCGACACGGTCCAGATCCGAGGCATCGACTCGACCGTCAGGACCACCGAGATCCACGTCGGAAAGAACGCCCGCGCCGAGGTCAGCGAAAAGCTGATGACTCACGGCAGCCAGAGCGCCGAATCCAGAATGAGCATCTTCCTCGAGGACGAGGGTGCCGACGGCCGCGTGATCTCAAGGTCGGTGGCAAGGGACTCGTCCGTCCAGCTGTTCCACCCGGAGATGACCGGCCGGGCCCGCTCATTCGGCCACGTCCAGTGCGACTCGATCATAATGGACTCCGCCAGGATCAGTTCGGTTCCGGCCATCAGCGCCGAGCACACCGAGGCCGTCCTGGTCCACGAGGCCGCGATAGGAAAGATCGCCGGCGACCAGATCCTCAAGCTGATGACGCTGGGCCTCGACGAGGCAGAGGCCGAGGAGAGGATAATCGAGGGCTTCCTAGGCTGAAACCGGACTGATGAAGTGAAGTGCCGCCTGCGGCGGCAATGAAGAAATGAAGTTGCGCGCTGCGCGCGCAAATGAAGTGCCGCCCTGAGGGGGCGGCAATGAAGACGCGGCTGCGCCGCTAATGAAGTTGCGCGCTGCGCGCGCAAATGATGTGCCGCCCTGAGGGGCGGCAATGAAGAAATGAAGTTGCGCTTCGCGCAAATGAAGTGCCGCCTGCGGCGGCAGTGAGGGAATACGACGTCCGCCGCGGCCTTCGGGCCGCGGCGGACGCGTTATTCACGGGGCAGCTCCGGAATCAGTCCGGAAGCGAAACGATGCGCGGCCTTACCGGGCGCTGCCCGGTAAGGCCGCGGTGTTTCAGATCCCCCCGCGGTTCAGCCGCGGGTCTTTCCGCCGGCTATGTTCACGGTGACGCCGTGGATGTAGCCGGATCGCTCCGACGCCATGAAAGCGACGGTCGAGGCGATCTCGGTGAGCCTGCCGGGACGGCCGAGGGGTATGGTGCTGTTCTTGTTGTAATTCTCGCGCAGCTGTTCCACAGTGATCCCCCTGGTGTAGGCAAGGGAGGTCTCGTAAGAGATGGAGCGCAGGCCGGTCGCCTCGATGATACCGGGGGCTATGCCGACCACGCGGATGCCGTGTCTGCCGAG
>JAEEJM010000192.1 GCA_016281895.1 Clostridiales bacterium | reverse complement strand
GCATACTCAACGAGAAATACGGCATCCGCGAGGAGGACTTCCTGTCCGCGGAGCTCTGCGCCGTCCCCGTCGGCTACGCGCGCGACTGCGGCCTCGACCGCTCCATGATCTGCGCCTACGGCCACGACGACCGCGTCTGCGCCTACCCCGCTCTCACCGCCCTGTTCGAGAGCCTCGACTCGCCCCACAGCCTCATGGTCGTCCTTGCCGACAAAGAGGAGATAGGCTCCGAGGGCGACACCGGCATGCAGTGCGAGCTCTTCACCGACCTGATCGACGCCATCGCCGGGTCGCGGGGCGTGTCCCCCGCGGCGGTCCGCGCGAAGTCAAAGTGTCTCTCCGCCGACGTTTCGGCGGCCTTCGACCCCAACTTCGCCGAGGCCTTCGAGAAGCGCAACTCGTCGCTCATGTCCTGCGGCGTCGTGCTCACCAAGTACACCGGCGCCCGCGGCAAATCCGGCACCAACGACGCGTCGGCCGAGTTCGTCGGCTGGCTGCGCGGAGTCATGGCAAAGGACGGCGTGGTCTGGCAGGCCGGCGAGCTCGGTAAGGTCGACTACGGCGGAGGCGGTACCGTAGCCAAGTTCATATCCAAGCACAACATCGAGACCGTCGATCTCGGCGTGCCCGTGATCTCCATGCACGCCCCCTATGAGATCATCTCCAAGGTCGATCTCTACGAGGCCCACAGGAGCTTCTCAGCCTTCGACCGCTACTGACATGCTCAGCCGTCTTGCAGAGGCGGAGCGCCGCTACGTCGAGCTCGAAAAAAAGCTCGAGGATCCGGCGGTGGTATCCGACCTTGCCGCCTTCCGCGAAACGCAGAAGGAATACAGCGGCCTCGCCCCGGTCATCGCGGAGTACCGCAGGTATCTTGCGGCCGTCGCCGCCGCAAAGGAGGCAGAGGAGCTGCTGTCGTCCCCCGACGCCGAGCTGCGCGAGCTTGCCGCCGAGGAGGCGCGGGCGTCCGCGGCCGCGGCCGGCGAGTCGAAAAAGCGCCTGACCGAGATGCTGCTCCCCCGCGACCCCAACGACGACCGCGGCGTCGTCGTCGAGCTGAGGGCCGGCGCCGGCGGCGAGGAGGCCTGTCTGTTCGCCGCCGACCTCTTCCGCATGTACTCCATGTACTGCGCGTCGTGCGGCTTCAGGATATCCGTGGTCACCGCCAACCGCACCGAGCTCGGCGGCTTCCGCAAGCTCATCTTCACGGTCGAGGGCGACCGGGCCTACTCCAGGCTCAAATTCGAGTCAGGCGTGCACGAGGTCAAGCGCGTCCCCGTGACCGAATCCCAGGGCCGCATCCAGACCTCCACGGTGTCGGTGGCTGTCATGCCCGAGGCCGACGAGGTCGAGGTGTCCGTCGACCCGCGCGACGTCATATTCGAGTCGTGCAAGTCCAGCGGAGCCGGAGGCCAGCACATAAACAAGACCGAATCCGCGGTGAGGCTGACGCACGTCCCGACCGGCATCGTCATCGAATGCCAGGAGGAGCGCTCCCAGCTGCAGAACCGCGAGAAGGCCATGAAGGCCCTGCGCGCCATGCTGTACGACATCAGGCTGAGGGAGCGCGACCGGGCCATAGCCAGCGCCAGGAGGTCCATGGTCGGGACCGCCGACCGCTCCGAGCGCATAAGGATCTACCGCTTCCAGGAGAACCTGGTCTGCGACGAGAGGATCAAATACAAGTCCCCGACACTGGCGGCCTTCCTCGACGGGGACATGGGGGGGCTGATCGACGCCCTCAGCGCAGCCGACGCCGCCGAAAAACTTTCAAGGAACCCCGAACGATGAACACCAGGACCGTAAAGGTCGATCCCGGGCGCTTCGACGCGGCCGATCTATCCTACCCCGCCGAGGTCATAAGGAGCGGGGGACTCTGCGTCTTTCCCACCGAGACCGTGTACGGGATCGGCGGCGACGCCACCTCCTCCGCCAGCGCGGCAAGGATCTACGCCGCAAAGGGACGCCCCTCGGACAACCCGCTGATAGTACATATCGCCTTCCCCGGCGAGGCCGAGAACTTCGCCGTCACGGTGCCGCTTTATTACAGGCTCGCCGAGCGATTCATGCCGGGACCCCTGACCGTGATACTCGAAAAGAGGGGCGTGATACCGCCCGAGGTCACGGGCGGCCTCGGCACCGTCGCCGTGCGCTGCCCCTCCCACCCGGTCGCAAGGGCGCTCATAAGCCTCGCCGGCGTGCCGGTCGCGGCCCCGTCCGCCAACATCTCCGGCAGGCCGTCCGCGACCTCGGCCGGCTACGCGCTCGCCGACTTCGACGGGCGGGTGGAGTGCGTGATCGACGGCGGCCCCTGCGAGGTCGGGCTGGAGTCCACCATAGTAAGGATCGAGCCGGACGGCTCGCTGCTGCTGCTTAGGCCGGGCGCCGTCACGCGCGACGACCTGTTGCAGGTCTGCGGCAGGGTCGAGGTCTCCGGCGCGGCAATGGGCTCCGAAACGCCCGGCGACCGGCCGGTCTGCCCGGGCACCGCCTACCGCCATTACGCGCCGCTCCGGCCCCTGGCCCTCGTGGGGGGAGGCCGCCGCGAACGCGCCGCCTTTTTCCGCGCGCGGCTTGCCGAGGGCGGGACCGCCGTTATATGCTGCTCCGAGCAGGCCAGGCAGCTGCCGTCGTCGGCCTGCGTCATAGACATCGGCCGCCGGGACGACCCCTCGGCCCAGGGCAGGAGGATCTTCGCCGCCCTGCGCGAGGCAGACGCCCTGCCCGTGTCGAGGATATATGCCGACCTGCCGCCCTCCGGCGGCCCGTATCTGGCATTATACAACCGCCTGATCCGCGCCGCGGCGCACACGGTCATCACCGCCCCCGGCGCACGCGAAGACCCGGCCTCCCCTCAATAAACGAAAGAGAGAATCACCCGAAGAATGGCGAAAAAGAAGAAGACCGACGGGAAGCTCGTACCCGCGGTATCCGCCCCGGTGAAGGACCAGCCCATAACGGAGACCATCGAGACCAACTACATGCCGTACGCGATGAGCGTCATAGTCTCCAGGGCCATACCCGAGATCGACGGCTTCAAGCCCTCGCACCGCAAGCTGCTCTACACCATGTACCGCATGGGCCTGCTGACCGGCCAGCGCACTAAGAGCGCCAACGTCGTCGGCCAGACCATGAAGCTCAACCCCCACGGCGACGCCGCCATATACGACACCATGGTGCGCCTCACCAGGGGCAACGCCTCGCTCCTGCACCCGCTGATAGACTCCAAGGGGTCCTTCGGAAAGCAGTACAGCTCCGGCATGGTCTGCGCCGCCTCGCGTTACACCGAGGTCAAGCTCGACAGGTTCGCCGCCGAGCTCTTCACCGGCATAGACAAGAACGCCGTGGACATGGTCGACAACTACGACGGCACCATGAAGGAGCCCGTCCTGCTGCCGACCTGCTTCCCTAACATACTTGTGACCCCCAACTTCGGCATAGCCGTCGGAATGGCGTCCAAGATCTGCCCGTTCAACCTCGCCGAGGTCTGCGACGCCACAGTAGCCCTGCTGCGCAATCCGAAGCTGACGACCGACCAGCTGCTTGACATAATGCCCGCCCCGGACTTCCCCGGAGGAGGCTACATAATATACGACCGCGACGTGATGCGCCAGGTCTACGAGACAGGCGCCGGCCCCGTGAGGATACGCTCAAAGTACGTCTACGATCCCAAGGCCAACTGCATCGACATACTGGAGATCCCATACTCCACCACGATCGAGGCCATAATCGACCAGATCACCAAGATGATCCGGGACAACAGCCTGCGGGACGTCACGGACGTCCGCGACGAGATCGACAAGGAGGGCTTCAAGCTCACGCTCGATCTGCGCCGGGGCACCGATCCCGACGCCCTCATGCTCCGCCTTTTCAAGGAGACGAAGCTCGAGGACCCCTTCCCCTGCAACTTCAACGTCCTCATCGACTCAGTCCCGAAGCAGCTCGGCGTCGCCGAGATCCTCGGCGAGTGGATCCGCTTCCGCTCGGGCTGCCTGCGCCGCGAGCTCGGCTTCGACCTCGAGCGCAAGAAAGAGAAGCTCCATCTGCTCCTCGGCCTCGGCAGGATACTGCTCGACATCGACAAGGCCATTAAGATCATCCGCGGGACCGAGAAGGACGCCGACGTCGTGCCGAACCTTTGCGAAGGCTTCAGGATCGACAGGGCCCAGGCCGAGTTCATCTGCGAGATCCGTCTGCGCAACCTCAACCGCGAGTACATCATAAACCGCGTGAACGAGATCGAGAGCCTGCGCGCCGAGATAGCCGACATAGAGGCCACGCTCGGCGACGAGATCCGGCTGAAGCGCCTCATAGCCGCCCAGCTGCACGAGATAAAGAAAAAGTACGGCCAGCCGCGCCGCTCGGAGATAAAGGACGTCTCCGAGATCCTCGTGTACCGCAAGGAGGAGCACATAGAGAACTATCCTGCCCACTACTTCCTCACCGCCCACGGCTATTTCAAGAAGATAACGGACAAGTCCCTGCGCGGCAACGACATCCACACTCTGAAGGACGAGGACGTCATAATAAGCGAGTTCGACGCCGAGAACGTTTCCGAGCTGTCGTTCTTCACCGACCGCGGCCGCGTGTACCGGTGCCGCGGAGCCGACTTCCCGACCTGCAAGGCCTCGGAGCTCGGCGAGTTCGTGCCGGTGCTGCTGAAGTTCGAGGACGGCGAAAAGCCCGTCTACGTGCGCTGCGGCTCCGACTGGCCGGACGACCGCCGGATGGTCTTCATCTTCGCCAACGGCAAGGGCGTGAAGATACCCCTCTCCGCCTACAGGACCTCCGGTCCTCGCAGAAAGCTGACCGGAGCCTTCTCGACCGTCTCGCCCGTGGTGGCCATCTTCGAGGAGGGTAAGAAGCCCTTCGACGTCATGCTCGTGACTTCCAACGACCGCGCGGCGGTCATATCCACGTCGCTGATCCCCGAAAAGAGCACCAGGACCTCACAGGGCCTGACGCTCGTGACCCTTAAGAAGGGCACGGAGATCAGATCCGCGTTCTCCGATTTCGAGGATCGCTTCGAGAGCACCAAAGGCTACAAAAAGCTCAAGATACCCGCCTCCACCACCCTTCTCGCGGAGAAGGACATGGAGAAGATGCAGCTCAGGATAGACTTCTGAGCGCCGGCTCCGGCAAGAGCGCCGGAAAAGCAAAATACGCCCCGCGGCGCGGGGCGCACAGGTGGCACGAATGAAAAGAAACGTTAAAAGATCCGCAAAGAAGGCGTTCTCCCGCGCGTGGGCCTTCGTCTGCGCGCTGGCCCTGGCAGGCGCGGCATCGTTCGCGGTATACGCCTCCGTCGTGTACGACAGCTCGCTCGACCCGGTCGTCGCGTACTCCGCCATGAAGCAGTACGTCGCGGCCGAGCTCGCCGACGTGCTGACTCGGCTGGGCTCGCTCGAGAAGCGGGTCGAGGTCGTCGAGCTCACGGGAGGCGGCTCCGGAGGAGGCTCGGGCGGCGGAGTCGGCATGAGCTCCGAGGCACTCAGCAAGCTGCTTGCCCGCATCGAAGCGCTCGAGAGCGGCATGACCGAGCTGCAGCAGGACAACGATAACCTCAAGTCCGAGCTCAGCGCGACCAAGAAGGAGCTGAACGAGCTGATCGGCAACCTCGAGACCCAGTACAGCTCCCTCAAGGCCCAGGTGGAGGGGCTCGGCGACGAGATCGTCAACATCCAGAACTCCATAACCTCGGTCAGGAAGGACATCTCCACGCTCAACACGAACTTCAAGCAGATCTCGGCGATCTCCACGAAGCTCGAGACCGTGACATATAAGGTCAACGCCCTGACCGGCGCCGGCGGCGACATCACCGTGCTGCGCCGGGATGTCGACAGGATCCGCGAGCAGTACGACGAGCTGCTCGAGAAGGTCGGCACGCTGTACGAGGTAGTGCTGGTGCCTTACGGCGCCACCGTCGTCGCCGACGACGAGAGCGACACCGTCATGGCCGTCCTGCGCTCCGGCTCCGCGACGGCCGTGTCGCCGTACCGCGACGCCGGGACCGCTCAGGGCCTCAACGACCTGTCCGACGGCTCCGAGCTCTACGACGGCCAGCCCGTCCCGCTGTTCCACAACCTGCTCATCCCACGCGGCGGCAGCGACGGCCGCGGCATAACCGTGACCAGTCTCGACGGAGCCTACATGATGCTGGGAGGTGACTATCGAATTGTCCAGCCGTAACAACAAGCCCGGGCGCCGGGATCTTGCGGTGAAGATCATCTCCATCATCCTGGCCGGCCTTATGATACTCAGCGTCGCCTACCTGGCCATACTGTTCATCATCGACGCCGTCACCGGAGCCGGTGCAGCCGACGAGACGGGCCTTGAGGCCTACGCGGTGTCATGCGGAGTGGGAGACCGCGACTTCTACGTGACTGTCGCCATACAGTGCGGCTCGTCGTCCCTCGTCTCGTACGGGATATCCGCTCCCTACGGCTTCGTCATAGGCGAGGTCTGCGCGACCCGCTCCGAGCGCTCGTTCACTCCCCTCTTTCAGACCGGCGAGACCGACGTCAACATAGCCGTCGACGCCAACCTCACGGTCGGCTACCAGACCTGCTCCCTCGCCGCGACCGCCGCGAAGACCGACATCGGCTGCTACCACGTCGAGCTCGAGCCGGCCGCCGGCACCGACGCCTCTTACGACATCTGGCAGGAGATCGCCCAGCTGACGGAGATCTTCGGGGCCCGTTTCGAGCACGTCTTCCCGTGCTGGACCGACGGCGCCCGCAAGGTCCGCATAGGGGCCTTCCCGACATACGCCCTGGCCTCCGAGGCGGCCGCCGAGATAGGAAACACCGTCGACGGCTTCGTGATCTCGGTGGCGTCCCCCACCACTAACGGCATGCTGGTCCTCAACGAGGACTTCGACGAGATCCTGTTCGAGTGGACCGGGGCCGACGACTGCTGCGGCGCCATCTGCGCGGTCCAGTCCGGCAGTTCCCGCATCTATCTCAACTACACGTCCATCAACCGCCAGTACGACGGTGTGTTCTTCTTCCGCCGCTACATATCGGGCTCCACGGACGGCTTCTCGCTCATAAACCTCGTCCGCATGCTCGAATACTGCGAGGGCGTCGTGGCCTCCGAGATCTTCCCGAGCTGGGACCTCGAGGCGCTCAAGGCCTTCGCCATAACGGTCAACTCGTTCACCATATCCAACCGCAACAAGCAGTTCTCGTCATACGGCTGCGATTTCATCGCCTCCTCCACTGACCAGAACTACAAGGGGCGCACCCTCGTCAACGACAACGTTATACGGGCGTGCGAGGAGACCCGCAACCAGCTGCTCAGCTACCAGAGCACCACTCTGGTCTCGGGCTATTACACCTCGTCGCAGGGCGGCTGCTCGGTCGACACCCAGTACGTCTGGGGCGGCAACACCGGACCGTACATATGCTCGCAGGCCACGCCGTGGGAGGACTACACCAGCGTCCCCGGCGGCTTCTGGAAGTACGAGGTCAGTCCGACCGCCCTATGCACAGCGGCAAAGAAGTACACGACGGCCCTCACCGGGACCAGGATCTCGTCAGTCCAGACCGAGACGACCGGCGACTCCACGTACGTCTACCGCATGACATTCACCGACAATAAGGGAAAGACCGACACGGTCACCCGCTGCTCCAAAATAACCGGTATGCTCAGCTCCTGGTGCCGCTCCGCCAACCTCGTCATAGGAAAGAACAAGGTCACGGCGACGTATGAGAAGGTCCAGGGGGTCAAGATCATAGACCTCGGCACCAACTACTCCGGCAACCTCACCGTCAAGACCGCGGGAGGGCAGTTCAACACGACGGGCTCGCTCCTGCAGTTCTTCTCTTCGGCCGGCCAGTCGCTCAAGGACGCATCAGCGGCGATGTACGTAAGGACCGCCGAGGGAACCGCGGTGCTCGCCTCCGAGAAGGACATCCCCATCTCCACCCTCCCCGACGCGCAGGGCAACTACACCTACGTCTCCGACTACGGCTCCTTCCTCATCGTCTCGACGCTCAGGGAGTACACCCAGACTTACACGGCCGAGACGTCTGGCAACTTCGTCATTGTCGGCAAGGGCTACGGCCACGGGGTCGGCCTCTCGGCGTACGGACTCAACCACCTTGCCAAGTGGGGGGCCAAGGCCCGCCACATCCTGGGGGCCTACTTCCCCGGGACCGACATCATCGACCTGTATCAGTACTGGCAGAACGTCGGTCTGGCCCGCTGAGGCAGAGACCGGCAGGCGCCGGCGGCATCATTTAGAGAGTTCATAACGGATTTGAGTTATGGACTCTCTCTTTTTTATCTTCCTTCTTTTTTTTTCATAAATTCATGCTATACTGTTTTCAAAGATCGGAGGTGATATTGTGTTCGGTGCGATTTACGGCGACATGATCGGGTCATATTATGAAGTCCACTGCACGAAAAACTATGATTTTCCGTTTGAGAACGACAGTACGTTTACCGACGACAGCGTTCTGATCGCCGCAGTATGCAAAACCATTCTGAACGATCCCTCCGAGATCGGGCGTT
>JAEEJM010000019.1 GCA_016281895.1 Clostridiales bacterium | reverse complement strand
GGCGAGAGCTACAGCCAGATCTATTACAAGCAGGTACAGGAAAAAGGCCGCAGTTATTACGAGCTGTACAGTCTGCAAAGGTCGGCGGAAGTGCCGGAGGACTACAAGGAGATCGACTTCGTTTGTCTCCGCCCGGACGGATGCTTTGAATCGTCCAGTACGGTCAGTATCGTCTGCCGGACGGCCTCGAAGATGATTCCGGGGCTTGAGGGTTTCCACTTCCATCAGCTTCGCCACACGTTCACGAGCAACCTTCTCTCCAACGGGGCAGCGCCGAAGGACGTGCAGGAGCTTTTGGGACACGCCGACGTCAGCACCACCATGAACATCTACGCTCACTCAACAAGGGAAGCGAAACGCTCCTCGGCCCGCCTGCTGGATAAGGTAGTAGGCAGCAACTGATAAAAAAGTTACCCTTGTTTTTCCCCACAAGGGCAAAAACAAGGGAAAACGGAGCTTTTCATGGTAGCAGACCTGCGGGAAATGCAGGAAAATCAAGGGTTTTCAGAGAATCGAATAGATAAATCCCGATTTGCCGGTCTCGCTTCTGCTGATTTGAATCGTCTGCCTTCTTCGGTTCATATGGGACTGAATTAAGTCTTTCTTTTGGCGGTACAAGAGGCGTGCCGCCTCTCCCGGCCTTTTGCCGTCACAGCCGTTTCAGCAGCTTGAAATACTTTCCGTCTGCGTCTTCGCCGAGGAAAAGGATCTCCCGGAAACCCAGGCCGGTGTAGAGCCGCAGGGCCGGGTAGTTGTCCATATCCACGCCGATGGACATTTCAGCATAACCCATTTCCAATGCGCGGGAGACCGCATACTCCACCAGCGTTTTCCCGATGCCCTGCCTTCGGTTTTCCCGGCGGACGATCAGACGGGAAACATAAATGCGGCGGCCCGGAAGCGTATAGTCCGGGTCGTCTTTGTTCAGGACCAGTGAAATCTCCCCAAGAAACAGGCCGTCCCGCTCGTAAACCCAGGTCAGCCGATTCCCGCTGCGCAGCTCGGAAAGAAATCGCGCCGCCAGATCGGCGTGCTTCTCCATGTCCCAGATGTCGCTGCATTGGGGAAATTCCTCGGGTCTCAGCATGCGTATGCTTCCGTTCATCCGGCGCTCCTTTCGGGTCTATGTCAGGACTGAAACGAGGTATTCGGCGTTTTCCTCAACGGACCGGGTCCCGTCCACCCGGATCAACGGGAAATCCACGGTTTCGAGCCAGCGCCGGACATAGTCTTCCGGTCTGCGCTCCACCAGTGCGAACCAGGCGTTTTCCCGCCCGGCCAAATCTCCGCCGTCACGGATCCGGTCTCCGAATTTGCTAAAGGAACGCTCCCTGACCCGGGCAAGTCTGATTTCTCTGGGAATCTCTATCAAGACGACGTGATCCAGACGGGACAGCAGCTTTTCACCGTAATCGCCTTTGACCGCGGCGAAGACGAAATCGGGGTCTTTTTCGATACGTTCTTCCAGAAGACGGATCACTTCTTCTTTTTCCCTTGGGTGCGCGTACGCATATCGACGATCCGTTTTCGGAAAATACAGGTCTTCATTGTCGATGAACGGACAGTGCAAATGTGCCGCAAGCAGCTTTCCGAGCGTGCTTTTTCCGACGCCGTTGAGACCGCAGATCAGAATGCCCATATCCACCTCACCGACCCGCTGACCGGGCAGCCTGTTTTCCCATTACCGCGACACCCAGGGGTCGCCCTTGATCGTGAAGCGCCAGAGGTTATCCCGGTCCGGCCCGGCGTAATCGATGCCGATGCGCGCCGTGTGCACGATCCGGTCCTCCGGGATGTCTTCTCCGTCCAGAATGACGAAATCCCCGACGGTCATGTCCCTCATATTCAGCTCCCGGCCGATCTCCAGCGCCTGACAGAGCTTCCCGGGGCCCCGGCACAGCTCCTTTTCCGGCCTTCCGTTTCGCCGCCGGGCCATGAGCTCCGTACCCAAAGCGGGATGCAGGGCCCGGATGAGGACGCACTGGGGCTGACCCGGATCCCCGGTCACCACGTTGAGGCAGCAGTACATGCCGTAGATCAGGTAGACGTAGGCGTGACCCGCCTCCCCGAAAAGAGGCTCGGTCCGCTTCGTGCGTTTCCCGCCGTAAGCGTGACAGGCCCGGTCGCCGGGTCCGACGTAGGCCTCCGTCTCCACGATGATCCCGCCGGTCTGACCGTGAAGAAGGGTCTTGCCCAGCAGAGCGGGGGCCACAGTCAGAGCGTCCCGGGCGAAGAACGCCCGGGACAGCGGTTCATTCATCTTTTTTGCCATCCTGCTTCGCCGCGGAAGCGTTCTTCTTCCGCAGGACCCGAAGCAGCACGACGGCCACGATCACCACGGCCGCCACCAGGATCAGAACGAGCCAGCCGCCGCCGCTGCGGGCAATGGAAGGCACGCCGATCACGTCGTAGAGCTTCATTTGTTCCTCCCGAATACGGGAGGCCCGGCCGGACGGGCCGGGCCTTCCGTCAGTTCCCCTTATCTCGCGCCGAAGGCGGGGCCTTCCGGCTTCTTGAAGAGGTTTTCGTTCTTCTGCAGCACCTCGTCCAGGCTCCAGCCGTCGCCGTCGGCGAACATGGCGCCCTCCACGGCGGGCAGGGCGTAGCGGCCGATGAACTTGCCCATGGTCATGAAGACCTGGCCGGTCACGTCCTTGGCGCCCTCGCCGCAGAGCCACACGATGAAGTTGGCGAAGGTCTCGGGAGCGGCGGTGCCGTCGTAGCTGATGGGGTTGCCGGAGATGACGCTGTGTTCGCCCTCCAGCACGTTGTGGATCTCCATGTCCACGCTGGCCCGGGTCTTGGCGGCGGGGGCGAAGGTGTTGGCGGTGATGCCAAATTCCTTGAGCTCGGCGGCCAGACCGTAGGTCATGCCCACCACGCCCGCGTTGGCGGCGCAGTATTCGCACTGCCGGAGATTGCCGCCCGCCCAGGCGGGGGAGGCGCAGTTGACGATGCGGCCCCAGCCCTGGTCGATCAT
>JAEEJM010000191.1 GCA_016281895.1 Clostridiales bacterium | reverse complement strand
TCGCCTGCCTTGCGTCCGGCGGCCGGAATGATCCTGACGGCCGTGGTCTTCCCGTTGGCGACCCCTATGGCCGCCTCGTCGGCGATGATTCCGCAAACGGTGTCCGCCCCGGTGTCCCCGGGCACGGCGATCATGTCGAGGCCGACCGAGCACACCGCCGTCATGGCCTCCAGCTTCTCTATGGTCAGCGAGCCGCTCCTCACGGCGGCCGTCATTCCGGCGTCCTCGGACACCGGGATGAAGGCCCCGGACAGGCCTCCGACGGACGACGAGGCCATCACCCCGCCCTTCTTTACGGCGTCGTTCAGCAGAGCCAGGGCCGCGGTCGTGCCGGGACAGCCGCAGGTCTCGAGGCCCATGTTCTCAAGTATGTATGCGACGGAGTCGCCCACCGCGGGAGTGGGAGCCAGTGACAGGTCCACGATGCCGAACGGCACCCCCAGCCTGCGGGACGCCTCGGCGGCGACCAACTGGCCGACCCTCGTGATCTTGAACGCCGTGCGCTTGACGGTCTCGGCCAGCTCCGACAGGTCGCAGTCGCCCGCCCGGGCGATGGCGGAAGCGACCGCTCCGGGCCCCGAAACGCCGACGTTGATGACGGCCTCGGGCTCGCTCACTCCGTGAAACGCTCCGGCCATGAACGGGTTGTCTTCGGGCACGTTCGCGAACACTACGAGCTTCGCGCACCCGAAAGAGCCGGAATCCGCCGTGAGCTCCGCGGTCTTCAGGATGACGTCCCCGGTCTTCCTGACGGCGTCCATGTTTATGCCGGCCTTGGTCGAGGCCACGTTCACGAACGAGCAGACCCGCTCGGTCCCGGACAGCGCGTAAGGGATCGACGAGATGAGCCTCTCCTCGGCCTCCGTGCAGCCCTTCTGGACCAGGGCCCCGTAGCCGCCTATGAAGTTGACGCCCAGGTCCTTGGCGGCCCTGTCGAGCGTCTCGGCGATGCGGATGAAATCGTCGGCGGAGAAGCGGCCGCCCAGCAGCGAGACCGGCGTCACGGATATGCGCTTGTTGACTATGGGAATGCCGTATTCCTTTTCTATCTCGGTGCCGACGGCGACGAGCCTCTCGGCCTTCGCCGTGATCTTGTCGTATATGCGCCCGCAGACGGCCGCGACGCCGTCGCCGCCGCAGTCGACGAGCGATATCCCCATCGTCACGGTCCGGATGTCCAGGTTCTCCTCCCGGATCATGCTGATGGTCTCTATGATATCCGATACGTTAAGCATGGCTCAGATCCGGTGCATCGCGTTGAATATGTCTTCGTGCATGGTCGTTATGACCAGGCCGTTTTTCTTTCCGAGCGCGGTCATGGTGTCGACGAACTCGGCGAACGGGCAGCTGATGTTCGTTACGTCGACGAGCATGATCATGGCAAAATACTCCTGAAGGACGCTCTGCGAGATGTCCACGATGTTTGCTCCGGCGGAGGAGCATTTTTCGGCGACGCTGGCGATGATGCCCACGCTGTCCTTACCCGTGACCGTGATAACCGCTTTCATCTGATCTCTCCAATCTCCCGCGGCCGGTAATTGCCTCCGGACGTACCGGGGCGCGGCTGCGATGTTATATTATACAACGGATGCGGCCCGGAAGTCAATGAAAAAATATGCGGGCCGGGCTTGACTTTGGCCTCCTTTTATGGTATATTTATGTCATCTTTATTTTTTTTCAAAGAAAGGTAAATATTTATCCGAAGGACGGACTTGCCTATGAAAAAACTGATGCTCGGGAACGAGGCCGCCGCGCGCGGTCTGTACGAGGCCGGCTGCGCCGTTGTGTCCTCGTACCCCGGAACTCCATCCACGGAGATCACCGAGTTTGCCGTAAAATACGACGGGATAAACTGCGAGTGGGCGCCGAACGAGAAGGTCGCCATGGAGACGGCTTTCGGAGCGTCGCTGGCCGGCCGCCGCGCCGCCTGCGCCATGAAGCACGTCGGACTCAACGTCGCCGCCGATCCCCTCTTCACGATGTCGTACACCGGAGTCAACGCCGGCCTCGTCGTCTTCGTGGCCGACGACCCCTCCATGCACTCCTCTCAGAACGAGCAGGACTCCCGAAACTACGCCATAGCCGCAAAGGTCCCCATGCTCGAGCCCTCAGACTCCTCGGAGGCCAGGGACTTCGTCAGGGAGGCGTTCGCCATGTCCGAGCGCTTCGACACCCCCGTGCTCTACCGCATCTGCACGAGGACGGCCCACTCCCAGAGCATAGTCGACACCGCGGAGCCCGAAGTCCCGGAGCCCGTGCCGTACCGCAAGCAGCCGCAGAAGTACGTCATGATGCCCGGCTACGCGAGGCTGAAGCACCCCGTCGTGGAGAAGCGCACGGAATCGCTCAGGGAGTTCGCAGAGACCTCCCCGCTCAACCGCGTCGAGGGCACGTCCGACGAGCTCGGCATCATCACCTCCGGCATCTGCTACCAGTACGTCAGGGAGATCTTTGACGAATCCGAGGCCAGGATCCTCAAACTCGGCATCCTCAACCCCCTCCCCGACCGCATTATACTCGACTTCGCGGCGTCGGTAAAGCGACTCGTAGTCATCGAGGAGCTGGACGGCATCATCGAGAAGCACTGCCGCTCCCTCGGGCTCTGCCCGGACGGCCGCAATTTATTCCCGGCCTGCTACGAATACTCGCAGCAGCTCATAGCCCGCTGCCTCGGCAGGCGCCTCCCTGACGCCGCGGAGCCGAAGCAGGTCCCGGCAAGACCTCCTGTCATGTGCCCCGGGTGCCCCCACCGCGGCCTGTTCTACACCCTGGCACGCAACAAGGTAACGGTCCTCGGCGACATCGGCTGCTACACGCTCGGCGCGCAGAAGCCGCTCGAGGCCGTCGATTCCGTCCTCTGCATGGGCGCGTCGGTCTCCGGCCTGCACGGCTTCAACAAGGCCGATCCCTCCAACAGCGGGAAGACCGTTGCCGTCATAGGCGACTCCACCTTCATGCATTCAGGCATGACAGGCCTGTGCAACATCGCCTACAACGGGACGAACTCGACGGTCATAATACTCGACAACTCCATAACCGGCATGACCGGCCACCAGCAGAACCCGACCACCGGCTACGACATCAAGGGCGATCCCGCGACAAAGATCGACCTCGAGCAGCTCTGCCGGGCGCTCGGCATCGGCCGCGTACGCGTGGTCGACCCCTACGATCTGGCCGCCTGCGACCGGGCCGTAAAGGAGGAGCTGGCCGCCGACGAGGCCTCCGTCATCATATCCCGCCGGCCCTGCGTGCTGCTGAAGTACGTGAAGACAGCTCCGCCGCTCGCCGTCTGCGCGGACAAGTGCCGCGGCTGCCGCCGCTGCATGGGCCTCGGCTGCCCCGCCCTCTCGTTCAGGGACGGACGGGCCGTCATAGACGCCACACTTTGCACCGGCTGCGGAGTCTGCTCGCAGCTCTGCGCTTTCGGCGCCATTCAGAAGCAGGCGGAGGTGCAAAAATGAATACGGTCAGCATCATGATCTGCGGAGTCGGAGGCCAGGGCACCCTGCTCGCCTCCAAGCTGCTCGGCCGCATACTCGTTGACGAGGGCTATGACGTAAAGGTCTCCGAGCTGCACGGAATGAGCCAGCGCGGCGGCAGCGTCGTGACATACGTCAGATACGGGGACAGGGTCTTCTCTCCGGTCATAGAGAGCGGCGAGGCGGACTTCATCGTCTCCTTCGAGAAGCTCGAGGCCGGCAGATGGGCACACTGCCTGAAGCGCGGCGGCCTCATCATCGCCAACACCCAGCAGATCGATCCCATGCCGGTCACCTCCGGGGCAGCCGTCTACCCGGCGGACATCCTGGACGTCCTCAGCGCCGAGGGCGTGCGCGTCGACGCCTTCGACGCCCTCTCCCCCGCCCTCGAAGCGGGCTCGGCCAAGGCGGTCAACATCGTCCTCATGGGCAGGCTGGCCAGATATCTCGGCCTGCCGGCGGACAAGTGGTACGGCGCCATAAGATCCACCGTCGCCCCGAAGTTCGTTGAAATGAACCTGCGGGCCTTCGGCCTCGGCTACAACGGCTGAGCCGGCCGCTTCCGCCCTGCCGGAGCATCCCCGCACCGGGCGTCTTTGCGGCGCCGGGCCTGCCCGGCACACATCCGTAATAACAGATCAGCTTCGTAAATACTTTTTCCCAACTTCAAGGAGTATCGCATGAACAGAAATTACTGGCAGCCGGGATACGAGACCATGCCGCGCGAAGAGCTCCGCGAGCTTCAGCTCGCACGTCTCCGCGACACCGTTGCCCGGGTCTATGCCAAGGTCCCCATCTACCGCGAACGCATGGACAAAGCGGGAGTCCGCCCCGAAGACATCAGAACCCTCGACGACATCCGCCGCCTGCCGTTTACGGTCAAGCAGGATCTCAGAGACACCTATCCCTACGGCATGTTCGCCTGCGACATGACCGACGTCGTAAGGCTTCACGCCTCGTCCGGCACGACCGGCAAGCAGATCGTCGTCGGCTACACCAAGCGCGACCTCGAAGTATGGGACAACCTCATCGCAAGGCAGCTCGTCGCAGCCGGAGTGGGCAGCGACGACTTCATACACGTCGCCTTCGGCTACGGCCTCTTCACCGGCGGCTTCGGCCTGCACGGCGGGGCCCAGCTCGTCGGCGCGACCGTCATCCCCGTCTCCACAGGCAACACCGCAAGGCAGCTCACCATAATGCAGGATTTCGGCTCCACGGCCATCTGCGCGACCCCCTCGTACGCCCTCTATCTGGCCGAGGAGGCCGAAAAAGCCGGCATCGCGGACAAGCTCAAGCTCCGCGTCGGCATCTTCGGCGCCGAGCCCTGGACCGAGGAGATGCGCAGACAGATCGAGGCCCGCCTTCACATCAAGGCCTTCGACATCTACGGCCTGACCGAAGTCATGGGCCCCGGCGTGTCTTACGAGTGCTCCGACCAGAAGGGCATGCACGTCTCCGAGGACCACTTCATCATCGAGATCATCGACCCCGATACCGGCGAGCCCGTCCCCGACGGGACCCCCGGCGAGATAGTCTTCACCTCCCTCACCAAGAAGGCCTTCCCTGTCATCCGCTACCGCACGCGCGACATAGGCACCGTCAACCGCGAGCCCTGCCCCTGCGGCAGGACCTTTGCCCGCATGAGCAAACCCAAGGGACGCACCGACGACATGCTCATCATCAGAGGCGTCAACGTCTTCCCGAGCCAGATCGAGACCGTCCTCATCAACCTCGGCTATCCGCCCAACTACCAGATCATAGTGGACCGCGTCAACAGTCTCGACACCTTCGAGGTCAAGGTCGAGCTCACGGACGACAACTTCGACGACAGCGTCGCGGCCCTTGCCCGCAAGGAGAGGACCATAACCGAGGCGATGCGCTCGCTGCTCGGCATAGGTCCCAAGATCACGCTCGTCAACCCGCGCTCGCTGACCCGCTCCGAAGGCAAGGCCGTGAGGGTCATCGACCGCCGCAAGCTCCACGACTGAACCAGGTACAGGAGGTAATTGCAATGGCCGTCAAACAGCTGTCCGTTTTCATCGAGAACCGCCCCGGCACGCTTGTCGAGGTGACCGAGATACTGGCCGCCGCGGACATCGACATCCGCGCGCTGTCCCTGGCCGAGACGCCCGATTACGGCATCCTTCGGCTCATAGTCGACAAGACCGAGCGCGCCTGCGAGGCCGTCCGCGCCTCCGGCAGGACCGTGACCGTCAACCACATGGTCGGGGTCAGGATCTGCGACCGCCCGGGAGGGCTCTCCGCCGCGCTGAGGCTCCTCGCCGGAAAGGGCTTCGAGGTCGAATACATGTACGCCTTCCTCTCCGAAAAGGAGAACGAGGCCGAGGTCGTCCTCCGGGTCAAAGGCTCGTCCGAGGACCGCGCCGCCGCCGAAAAGGCGCTTGCCGAAGGCGGCTTCGACCTGATAGTCTGACCTGTCCGCCGCGGCCGCGCCGGCCGCTCATACAAACACAGGGCCCCGGGATCTCCGGGGCCCTGTTGCGTTTTATATGCCGGTCAACGGCCGGCCTCCTCCGAAGCCGTTCCCTCGTAGGCGACGATGGCCTTGAAGAGTTCGACCGACGAGTCATATAACTTTGCCGCCCGCTTCTTTCCGAGCAGAGACCCGATCTGGCTCTCCGTCCTCAGGGCGATGACCGTGTCCTCCGTGAATTCCGAGAACAGCTCCGCGTGGTCCCTGGCGAACGGCAGGTCCCGGAAGCGGATCGCATACTCGTCGACCGCCCCCTCGGGCGATGATCCCAGTACGTCCGCCAGCCTGCGGAAGCCGCCGGACTTTGCCACCCTCGAATAGAGCCAGGGCTCGCAGATCACTATGGAGTACTCGCCGGCTATGATCAGGTTGTCGAACGAGTTGAGCTCGCGCTGGTTGACATAGGTGTTGACGAGGATGACGTTCGAGTCCTCGGCGTTGCGCCGCTTTCGGTCCTCGATCTGCTCCTCGGAATAAATGTTGCAGGAGGCGATGTCCACCGACTTCTTTCCGTCGCCGTTGGAGTCGCCCGGCAGCAGCGCGGCGAAGGCCTTCTGCATGTCAGGATACTTCCTGCTCTGCAGATAGCACGAACCGGCGTACAGCATGGTCACGTCCGCGTCGTCCCGGCCGCACATCTGCAGCGTGCAGACGGTCACTACAACGGTCAGGAACACCACGAGGAGCAGCTTCCATTTGTGGTAGTACCAGAAGTTGGACAGCCAGGAGACCGCGGTGCCCTCGGTGTCTATCTCCGCGGGCTCAAGCTTCCTGTCGTCTTTCCGGTCATCCGGGGGTCTCAAAAGGCTCATTCTTCCTCACTTTCGCGCGGCGTCCGCGCTCCGCCTTCCGTTTCCGGGGCGGTCCCGGCCGCGATCCTCGCGGCTATCCTGTCGGCTATCCCGCAGAACGCGGCGCACGACAGCGTCTCCCCTCGGACTGAGGGGTCGAGTCCGCACTCCCCGACTATCCGCAGGTGCTCCGCCTTTGTCAGCTCGGGTATGCCCGCCGACAGGGCGTTCGGCAGTGTCTTCCTCCGCTGGCCGAAGGCGGCCCTTATGACGCGGAAGAAGAGTTTCTCGTCGGCCGGCTTCAGCGGCCGCTCCCCGTACATGTTTATCCTCACGACCGAGGAATCCACCTTGGGCGGAGGGACGAACAGGGATCTCGGCACCTCCATGAGGCGCCGGCAGACTCCGTAATAGTTCAGAAAGGCGGTCACGGAGCCGTATTCCGCGGCCCCCGGCACGGCGCAAAGGCGGTCGGCGACCTCGGACTGCACCATGACGGTAACGTTGTCGAAGGGCAGACCGGAGCCCAGCAGCCTGGTTATGACGGGCGTCGTTATGTAGTACGGCAGGTTCGCGCACACCGCGACGCCGCCCCGCGAGAAGGAGTCGCCCATGAGAGCGGCAAGGTCCGCCTTCGTTATGTCCTCGCCGGCGACGCGCACGTTCGCGTGCTCGCCGAGGGTGAACTTCAGCAGCTTCTGAAGGCCGCGGTCGATCTCGACGGCCACCACGTTCTCGTATCTTAGGGCAAGCTCCTGCGTCAGCGAGCCGCAACCCGCGCCTATCTCCAGCACGGTCTTTATGTCAGGCCCGCCGCAGGCGCCGGCTATGGCGGCGACGGTCGCCCGGTCGGCCAGAAAGTTCTGGCCGAACTCCTTGCGGAAGCTGAGGCCGAAAGCGGCCATCAGTTCCTTTATCGTCTTGGGATCGCAGAGATCAAGCACCGGTCATTCCTCAGGCCGCACCGGCCGTCAGTCCGCGCGGGTCGCCTCGAAGAGGTCGTCGAGCAGCGCCTTCTGCAGCCTGAAGAAGATCTCCGGGGCTGCGCATCCGGCCGGACGGCCGTCGACCTCGACTATCCTCGGGCAGACCGTGGAGGTGCTGGTCATGAAGACCTCGTCCGCGCCGAAAAGCTCCTCCCTGGTGAAGGGCCTCTCGTCCACGGGTATGCCGAGCCTGCCCGCTATGCGGATCATGTTGGCCCTGGCGATGCCGGGCAGGATGAACTGATCCGCCGGATGGGTGACGATCCTTCCGTCCTTTATAATATGGACGTTCGAATGGGCACACTCGGTGACGAAGCCGTCGCGGATGAACACCGCGGTGTCGACTCCCGCCTCGACGGCCTCCTGCTCGGCCATGCAGTTGAGTATGAGATTGAGCGTCTTGATGTTGCATATGGAGAAGCGCCTGTCCTCGACCGTGATGACACGCAGCGGACGATCTATGGGCTTCAGTCCGCCTGGCTTGACCGTGATCCAGAGGCTGGGCCCGACGTCAGGGAAGGCGTGGTTGCGCGGGGCGACTCCCCTTGTCGCCTGGAAGTACAGCATCTGGTCGGGGCTGTCGACCTTCGCGGCGAGCCCGTCCACCAGGGCCTTGAACTCCTCTTTTGGCATGGGCGGGGCGATGCGGAGCAGCCTCATGCTGTTGTAGAAGCGGTCCACGTGCGCGTCGTAGCAGTAGGGCTTGCGGTTGAGGCTGAGCGTAACGTCGTAGACTCCGTCCCCGAACCAGCACACGCGGTCGTTCATGGGGATCTGCATGTTTTCTATGGCGTCGGTCTTTCCGTTGTAATAGGCAATGTTTTTCATATTTATCCCTCTTTCCGTCCCGGGGCGGTCCCTCCGGGAGCTGCGGTTGTGATTCTGAATGCCGTGCCTGAGCGCTGGCGCCCCGGCTCAGCCGAGCAGGCGACTCATGAGGGCAAGAAGATACCTCATCCCCGTGTAAAGGGTCTCGGTGTCCACGTACTCCTCCCTCGTATGGCAGCCGTGCATTATGCAGGCGCCGGTGCACACCGCGGGTATGCCCAGCGACAGCGGATAGTTCGCGTCGGTCGAACCCGACCTCTCCGACGGAGCCTTGCCGGTGATCTCCTCGGACGCGGCCCTGACCCCGGCCTTGAGCCGCTCGAAGGCCTCCTCGTCGACGGGTCCGTTGCAGGGGCGCTCGCCGAGCAGTTCGACGTCCAGCGACTGACACATGGCCCGGTACGCGCCGGCGATGCCGAGGAAGATCCTTTTCATCTGCTCCAGGCACTCGCGGTCGTCCGAGCGGTACTCGTACAGCATGGACGCCTCCTGGGCGATAGTGTTGACCGAGGTGCCTCCCTCTATGAGCCCCACGTTGTACGTCGTCCTTGTCCCGGGCTTCTGCGGCACCCTGACGTCGTAGAGCGACGAGATCATGGACGACAGATAGGCTATCGCGTTCCGGTTGCCGAAGGCGCCGTAAGAGTGGCCGCCCTCGGTCCTCAGAGTGACCCTGTACCTGTGCGAGCCGACAGCCCGAGTGACCATGCTCCCGGTGTTGCCGTCGACGGTCACGAGGAAGCGGATCCTGTCGCGGTAGGCGTCCACGATCTCGCGGCAGCCGTCCAGGTTGCCGAGTCCCTCCTCGCACGAGTTGGCGACGACCAGCAGGCCGAGCTCCCTCCCCGCGCGGCACGTCCCGGCAAAGTACTTTGCCGCGTAGAGCAGCACGGACAGATTGGCGGTGTCGTCGCCGGCGCCGGGACAGTGGTACTCCGTGCCTTCGATGTGCAGAGGCAGCGGCCCGGTGTCGGGGAACACGACGTCCGTGTGAGCCATGAAGACGGCCAGCGGCTTTCTGCCGTCGTCGTCCACGGGCCATATAACGTTCTTCTTACCGTCGATGAAGGCCCGCTCGCCTCCGTTGCGCCTCATCCATTCGAGCACGTGCTCCGCCCGCTTCTCCTCGAAGTGCGACGGCGCGGGTATCACGCACAGTTCGCGCAGCAGCTTCTTTACGTCCTCCCGGGTCTCCTGCGCCCAGGCTTCCAGAGCGGCGTCGGTCATGTTCCACCTCTTCAGTGCCGCGGTGAAGATTCTTGAGCCCCCGCGCGCGGCGGCCGCGGAGGACAGATGTATTATACCATTTTTCCGTAGAAAGTTCCATAGTTTTCGGAAAAAACGTCTTTGTCCTTGACTGGAGCCCCCGAATGAGAT
>JAEEJM010000190.1 GCA_016281895.1 Clostridiales bacterium | reverse complement strand
GGCGAGGACGCCGGGACCATGATGAGGACCGTCCGGGACACGGCCGGACTCCGGCCGGACCTGGTAAAGATCCACCTGCTTCACGTGCTGCGGGACACTCCGCTCGCCCGTATGTATCTCGACGGCGGCTACAGGCCGCTCGGTCGGGACGAGTACGTCGAGCTTGCTTCCACGGCGCTTACGCTGCTGCCGCCGGACACGGTCGTCTGCCGGCTGACCGGGGACGGACTGAAAGACAGTCTGCTGGCCCCGGAATGGTCGAAAAAAAAGACAGCCGTCATCGACGCGATAGACGGCTATCTGTATTCGCACGGCCTTTACCAGGGCTGCGCCTTCTCACCGGAGGGGAACTGATAACATGAAAGAGACCGACAGCAGGAAGATCGTTGCGGAATGCGCCGCCCGGCGCCAGTTCTGCCGCGCGGTCTTCAGATTCGAATACACCCCGCATCCTCTTCTTCCGCTGAGCACCGGAGACGAGTGCTTTCTGGCCGGAGACGGCTCGGGCCTGACCCTGGACGGCTTCGTCATCCGCAGGTTCGACGACATCTCGTCCGTCAACCCCATCTCAGGGCCTCTGGCCGAGCTGGCCGGAGCGGCGGGCTCGTACGCCCCCGAGGAGCTTCCGCCCGTCGACATAACCGACTTCGGTTCGGCCGCCGCCTCCCTGTTCAGAATGGGCAAGAACGTTATAATCGAGCGCTGCGACGCGTCGGGCGACTCCCGCGTGGTGGAGATCCTGCCCTGCAGGATCATAAGCTGCGGGCCTCTCGGCTGTGTCGTGCTCCCGTTCAGCACGTCCGCCGGCTGGGCAAGGTCCCCGGTCAGGATATCCTTCCCGGAGATACTGCGCATCTCGTTCGGACAGTCGTCGCTGGAACTCTTCTCCAAGTATCTTCCGCCCTGTCCGTTCGTCTGAGCGACGGCGCGACTGTCGCGCCGTCACTTTTTTTCTGCGATCCTCTTTCTGCAGAGCTCGAGGAACCCGTCGGGGCTCATGGAGGTCGTCTGGTCGGTGTCGCGGTCGCGCACGGACAGCGTTCCGCTGTCGATCTCGTTCTGGCCCACGATCACCATGTAGGGGACCCTGTCCACCTGTCTCGCCTCGCGGATCTTGTAACCTATCTTTTCGTTGCGGTCGTCGAGGTCGACCCTGATCCCGGCCTCGTCCAGCATGCCGGCGATCTTTTTCGCGAATGCCGGATCCGTTCCCGGCAGCGTCATGACGGTCACCTGGGTCGGGGCGAGCCAGAGCGGGAAGCGGCCCTTGGTCTCCTCGATGACGAAGGCCATGAAGCGGTCGATGGACCCCAGTATGGCGCGGTGCAGGACCACGGGGGTCTGCTCGCGGGATTCGGAGTCGACATACTTGAGGTCGAACTTCATGGGCAGGCAGAAGTCGAGCTGGCAGGTCGACAGCGTCTGCTCGGCGCCGATGGCCGGCTTGACGTTGACGTCGAGCTTGGGTCCGTAGAAGGCGGCCTCGCCGATCTCCTCGGTGAATTCGATACCGAGATCGTTAAGGACCCGGCGCAGCGCGCTCTCGGCTTTCTCCCACATAGCGTCGTCCTGATGGTACTTGACCTTGTCGGCGGGATCCCTGAGCGAGAGCACGCAGCGGTAATCGGTGATCCCGAAGTCCCTGTACACTTCGAAGATGAGATTTACGACGCGGCCGACCTCCTCCTCGATCTGATCGGGAGTCACGAAGAGGTGGGCGTCGTTCTGGCAGAAGTGGCGGCCGCGCTCGATGCCCTTGAGCGTGCCGGAGGCCTCGAATCTGAAATCGTGGGCGATCTCGCCGATGCGTATGGGAAGCTCCTTGTACGAATGGGGCTTCGAGGCGTATATCATCATATGGTGCGGGCAGTTCATGGGGCGAAGGACGAAGGACTCGCCCTCGACCTCCATTGCCGGGAACATGTTGTCCTTGTAATGGTCCCAGTGTCCGGACGTCTTGTACAGCTGGACCGAGCCCACGCAGGGAGTGAGCACGTGCTGGTAGCCGAGTTTGCGCTCCTTTTCCTTTATGTAGTTCTCGAGCTCCTGCCAGACGATGTAGCCCTTCGGGAGGAACATGGGCAGGCCCTTGCCGACCAGATCGTCGGTCATGAAGAGGGACATCTCGCGGCCGATCTTTCTGTGGTCGCGCGCCCTGGCCTCCTCGACCTGTCTGTCGTACTCGGCCAGCTCCTCGGCGGTGCGGAAGGCGACGCCGTTGATCCTGGTGAGCATCCTGCGGGAGGAATCGTTCTTCCAGTAAGCTCCCGACTGCTGGGTGAGGCGGAAGGCCTTGAGGGCCTTAGTGTAGCAGAGGTGGGGACCCGTGCACATGTCGAGATAGTCGCCCTGGCGGAAGAAGCTTATCTCCGCGTCCTCAGGCAGGTCGTTTATGTGCTCCTCCTTGTATTTTGCCCCCTGCTCCCTCATGAGCTTCAGGGCCTCCTCGCGGCCGAGTATGAACGGCTTCAGCGCGATGTTCTCCTTTACGATCCTGCGCATCTCGGCCTCGATCTTCTCGAGATCGGCATCGGTCAGTTTTACGTCTCCGAGATCGATGTCGTAGAAAAAGCCCTTTTCGGTGGCGGGGCCGTAACCGAAATCAGCGGACGGATAAAGGCGCTTTACCGCCTGGGCAAGGACGTGAGCCGCCGTGTGGCGGATGACCTGGAGCTCCTGATCCTCCGGGCACTCCGAGACCGCTCCGTATTTGTCGATAATCTTCATAGCCTGACGACCTCTCCTCCGGCTTTGCCGGCCGCGATGCGGTCCCCGGAGGGACGCCGCGCCCGACGCAAAACGATCCGATGCGATTTGATCATTACAGCCGGAAAAACAATTTAGAATAGTATACCACAAAAGATAAAAAAAAACAAGTACCGCTCATCCGGAACGGTCCCTCCGGTCCGGCGGCACTTGTTTTTTTCTGCGGCGGCCCGGGCGCGGCCTCCGTTGCGGCCCTCCCGGGGTCCCGGTTCAGCGTCCCGCGGCCTTTGCGGGGACGGGCGTGACGGACAGTTCGGACTTGACCGTCGACAGCACGACAAGGGTCCTTGTCAGGGAGACGCCCTTGATGCTCTTGACGAAGGTCAGCAAACGCTCTATGCCGGCGCTTCCGCTCGTGACCACCTTGAGGATGAAATCGTAATCGCCGGTCACATAGTGGCATTCGAGGATCTCCGGATGCAGCTTTACCTGTCTGCAGAACTCCTCGTTGAACCTGGGGTGCTCGATGCGCACAAAAATGAGGGCTATGATGTCGTGGCCAATCTTCGTTTCGTCGAGAAGGACGGTGTACCCGGAGATGATGCCGGTGTTCTCCAGCTTGCGGATGCGGTCGGCCGTCGCGGTTATGGAGAGGCTTACCGTGTCCGCGATGGCGGAGAGCTTGGTCCGGGCGTTTTCCTTCAGGCAGGCAATTATCCTGCAATCGATGTCGTCCATGGATCTTCCTCCACTCGGGTCGATTTCGACGGGATCGTACTCTTATCCCGGTATGGATATATAATAAGACTCAAATACGCCGTTTGTCAAGCTTTTTTTAAAAAATACCTCACTTTTTTTTAAACAAATGCCGCCCGGCCGGAAAAAGTCCCGCAGGACGGCAAACATTCAATAATAACGGCCGCCCTGAAGGGCGGCCGTGCGGCTCAGAAGGTGATCCTGATGTCGGCGGAGAGCATCCAGTGATCGGACAGGTCGCTCTCCGTTACGGACGCGGACAGCTCCTCTATCCCCTCGGAGAGCACAATGTTGTCGATGCAGACCCGGCTGCCCGGGAAGGTCACCTTTCTGGCGTCTTCGCGGTTGACGAGAGTCCCGCAGGCGATGGGATCGAACTCCGTGAAATCCCCGGTGTTGAAGTCCCCGGTAAGAACGAACCGGCGGTAACCGCTGAGCACCCTGCCGAGTTCGGCGAACTGCCCGGCCCTCTCGGCTTTGCCGTCGAAGGCCAGATGAGTGTTGAAGAAATCGAGCGAAACGCCGTCCAGGTCCACGGCGACGTGTCCGGCCGTCCGCTCCTCCTTGCCGCCCTTCGGGAGCCTTATCAGCTCGAAGGAGACGATCGGATGCTTCGACAGAATGAGCGTGCCGTATTTGCCGCCCATGAAGTCGATGGCGGGCACGAAGCGGTAATAAGGCATCCCCGACAGCGAGGACAGCAGCAGCGGCTCGTCCTGGTTCACGCGGCCGGTAAAAAAGTCGACTTCCTGGATCCCGGCGATGTCGGGTCCGGCTTCCCTGATGGCGTCCGCTATGGCCTTGATCCCTCCGGAGCAGTGCCTTACGTTGTAGCTGACGATCCTGATCTCTCTTGTCTCCATAGGACCTCTCCCCCGGTCATTTCATGCTCTCGGACATCTGCCCGCCGCCCAGGAGGTGGAAGTGGAGATGCCGCACGGACTGGCAGGCATCCGGCCCGCAGTTGGTGATGATCCTGAAGCCGTTCCTGAGGCCTTCGGCCGCGGCGATGACGGGCACCGCCTCGAAGACCGCGGCCACGCAGCGGCTGTTGTCGGGAGTGATGTCGGCGGCGGACTCGATATGGAGCTTCGGCACGACAAGTATGTGCGTGGGCATCTGGGGGTTGAGGTCGCGGAAGGCGCAGACGTCCCCGTCCTCGTAAACCTTGGACGAGGGGATCTCTCCGCTGATTATCTTGCAGAAAATGCAGTCCATGATGTTATGTCCTTAGTTTTTATTCTGATGCCGGCAGGCGGCGGCCGCGCCGTTCCGCGGAGCCGGACAGGCGTCAAAAGAGGAACAGGGCTGACGCGGTCAGCCCTGTTCCGTCCGGGTTCAGTCGGCCAGGACGCTGATCCTGTTGCCTATCAGCTCGGTGATGAAGTCTACGATCCAGGCCAGGACGTTTCCTAAGCCCGTGAAGGTGCAGAGCAGTCCGACAACGAGGGTGACGATGTTTTTGGTCTCGAAGAACCTGACGATGCGGTATACGCCGCCGATGATTCCTCCGAAGAAGAACTGAAGGATGAGCTTCAGGATCTTGGGCAGGCCTTCATAAGTTTCCGTGATTTTCATGGTATCCCCTTCTCCGATCTTTTGTTTCCGCGCCGCGGCCGGCGGCCGCGCGCGGCTGTCCTTCGCGGCACCGGGCCCCGACGACAGGTCTATTATAGCACCCGCCGGGAACAAAGTCAACATTATTTCTGCTCCCCGCGGGGAGCAGAGCCTTTTTTCCCCTAAATCTCCCGGAATTATTCCGCACCGACCTGTCAGGCCTTCCCGCGGCCGGCGGCGGGCGCATGTTCGGGAGATCATTGATTATCGGGCGAAAATATAGTATAATGTATATGAACGGGAGCGGCGCCCCGCGCGCCGCTCCGACCTTTCCGGAGGATAAAACATGTTTTGCAGAAACTGCGGGGCGGAGATCCCCGAAAACGTACTGTTCTGTCCCAACTGCGGAGCCGCAGTGCCGATAGCCCGTCCGGCTTCTCCCGCCGCCACCCCGGCTCCCTCATCGCCCGCGCCGCAGCAGACGGCGCAGGCCATAGCCGGTCAGACCCCGCCCGCGCCGCAGCAGACGGCGCAGACCGTCCCCGCTCAGCCCCCGCTCTCGCCGCAGCAGGGACCGTCAGGACCTGCCGGAGCCCCCTCGCCGGAGCAAAGGCCCGAACAGACCGTCATACCTCCTCTCCCGCCCCAGACAGGAACTCAGTATTCCGGCCAGTACCGCCAGGAGCAGTACCGCTCCGCCGGAAGTTACGCGGCAGGGGTCAGACCCGCCGCGTCCGGCGCCGTCGACTCTTACGACGGGATGGCCACCGCGTCGGTCATCCTCGGCATCATCGGCATCATCGGCGGCTGGATCCCCGTCATAAGCATTCTTGCGGGAGTGTTCGCCCTCATCGCCACGATACTCGGGGCCGTCGCCAGAAAACACCAGAGCGACGCCGGCATCCCGACAGGCACTGCGACCTCCGGCATGGTCATGGGCATCATCGGGCTCGTGCTGTCCTTCGCCGCGCTTGTCGCGTGCGTGGCCTGCGCATCCTGCCTTGGGTCCATGGAGAGTCCATATATCTACAACTGATCATTCCGGGGAATGCTTCCGTATGTAGTGATCCTCGGCCGGTCCCTCCCGGTCTACGCTCTGGCGGTACTGGCCGGGGGCCTTTGCGCGGGCTTTCTTGCCTGCGCGATGACCAGAGAAAGCGGTCTTCGGGACTCGTCGGCGGTCAGTGCGATGTTCATCGCCGCCGCCGGCGCCTTTGCCGGCGGACATCTTCTGTTCGCGCTGACCCGCATCCCGGCGGCCGCCGAGACGGCGGCCGCCGTCGACGGTCCGCCCTCACTCGGCGACCTGGCCGGCATCTTCGGCACCCTGTTCGGCGGGATGGTCTTCTACGGCGGCCTGTTCGGAGGACTTGCCGCGGCATTCGCCTATATCAGGGCAAAGAAGCTGCCTGTCCCGGTCTTTTCCGACATCGCCGCCGTCTCGGTACCGCTTTTCCACGCGTTCGGGCGGATCGGCTGTTTCTGCGCGGGCTGCTGCTACGGCATTCCCTGGGAATACGGCATCGCCTCCCGTGCGGGCACCGGAGCCGGAGAGGTCCGCCGCTTCCCGGTGCAGCTGCTCGAGGCCGCGCTGGAGCTTTGCATATTCCTTGTCCTGTTCCGTCTCCGGAGGTCGCACCGCGCCGAAGGCAGGTTGCTCCGGCTGTATTTCCTCATGTACGGAGCTGTCAGATTTGCGGACGAGTTTCTGCGCGGCGACGTGATCCGCGGCTTTTTCCTCGGGCTCTCCACGTCTCAGTGGATATCTGCGGCGGCCGTCGCCGCCGCGGCCGCGGCGATCCTGACAGAACGGAGGGGAGGGCGAGGGGGAAGACGCGAAACGGAACAATAAGCCTTTCCCTCTTGACTCTGCCCGAGTTTTTTTGTATAATAGAAATTAAAGAGGCGCGCCGGCGCGTATCGAGTGTATCGACATCCTCTCCGTAATGGCTTTTTAATTTTAATTTGATCACCCGCACGGCCGTGCAGTAAACGGCCGTGCGCTTTTTTATTCGACAGCCCCCGCCTTC
>JAEEJM010000189.1 GCA_016281895.1 Clostridiales bacterium | reverse complement strand
TCTGCACGCCCCAGCAGCCTTCCCCGAAGTAGACGGCGTTGAGATACCACTCCATGATCTCTCGTTTGTCGTACTTCTTCTCCAGCTCGAGGGCGCCGAAGATCTCGGTCAGCTTGCGCTGGATGGTGATTTCATCCTCGCCGGTGAGGTTTTTGATCAGCTGCTGCGTGACGGTCGAGCCGCCGTAGCTCGTCTCCATTCGCGCGAACATCTCGACGAACGCGCCGGCGGTACGGTACCAGTCGACGCCCTTGTGCTCGTAGAAGCGCTTGTCCTCGATGGCGACGACGGCCTTCTCCATATACCAGGGGATATCCTCGTAATCGACCCAGATGCGCTTTTCACGCCCCGAGAGATTGGCAAGCTCGCGCCACTCCCCCGCCGCGTCCTGATACCAGATCGTGCTGGACTCGTTGAGCTTGAAGTCCGCAAGCGAGAGGTCGAGGTTCGGCGTCAGACAGGTCTTGACATAATAGGCAAAGACACAGGCGAACATCATGCCGGCAACCAGCAGGATCAGGAACACCGTGCCGAGCACCTTGAAGAAAGTGCTGACGGCGGCGGAGGCGGCGTCGGCAGTCAGATCAAAGGCCTTGGCCGCAATATGGACCGCCTTGTGCGCGGAGGCTTTCCCCTCTTGTTTATTCATATTTTCGGATTGTGCTGCGTTTTTCTTGCTCATGGGAACCCCCAATGAATAGATGGCAAAACAGCCCTGCTGTTTGCTGAGCCGCCAGGCGGCTTGACGGGACGCTTTTCGGCGTTTCGACGTCATAGTGTCGTTAGTATACACCTATACAAAATAGTATTATACCACAAGAATCTGCGGACCGATAGAGGAATTGTAAACTTTTTTCTCCCCTTCCCCTGCATATTCCGCGCCGAACTGTGGAAAACTCCTGGAGAAACGACGCATCCGTCTCCGGGAACGATCCGATCGGCGCTCGCCCGGGGAAACGAAAGGGAGAGACGAACATGAAACTGAAAGCCGCGCTGCTGCTTTGTCTGATGTCCGCAGCGGCCTTTTCCGTCTCCGGCGCGTATCGGAGCCTTCACCGCAGCGCGGTGCAGAGCATTCCCGAGGAGATCGCCGCGCGCTATGCCGGGCGGGAGAGCGACGCCGCGTACTTCCTGCGCGACGCATCCGGCTATGTGGCCGTATTCGGCGGGCGGCGGGAGCGCGAGCCGCTGCGGGTCACGTCGATCGAGACGGGGAACCTGCGTACGGCGGACCGGCTGCTCCTGCAGCGCGGGATCCCGGTCAGCGACGCGGGCGAACTCCTGCAGCTCCTAGAGGACCTCGGCTCCTAGACCGGGCCAGGCTCCCGAGACTATTGATTTCTTCCTGCAAATGGTATACAATAAGCTCACGAAATACAGGAGGAATCAAATATGAGCGAGGAATTCGGAAGCGATTTCATCACCATCGTCGACGACGACGGCGCGGAGTTCGAGCTGGAAGTGCTCGATACGATGGATTACAAGGGACAGAGCTTCGTCGCTTTCCTTCCGGCCAACATGGACGAGGAGGATCCCGACTACGGCATCATCATCCTGCGTTCCGTCTTTGATGAAAACGGGGACGAGCTCTTTGAGTCCATTGACGACGACGAGGAGCTCCAGGATGTGTACGAGCATTTTGCCCGCATCCTTTTTGACGACGAGGACGAGGACTAAGTTTCCCGTCATGCCCCGGACCACACCGGCATAAAATGGAGACAGGCCGGCTGACAGAAACAGTATTCCTGCTGTGCTCGTGTTGTCCGTATGGACGATGCGGCCCATGAAACCCACATCTCTCATAAGGGACGCTGATTTGAGTCTGCGGATTGCAGGCCTCCCGGTTCGTCCGGACGTTGGAAGCAGCGAAACAGAACTTAAGCGACCCACCTGCCTTTACGTGCAGGTTATCTTTGGGCCGGCACGGCATAAGCGGGGCCTTCCCCCGGGGCGACCCGGGGGGAGTTTTTTTGCTCTCGCGAAAACACAAAACCTCCGGGGAACCCGGAGGTTTTGTTATGTTAACAATGTTATGTTATTTTACTCGGCAGAAGCCGGCCGGGCGGATCTGCATGACGTGGCAGCTTCCGGCGCCGAAGGCGGCTTCGATCTGCGTGCGGAAGGGCTCGAGGAGATCATCCGGCACGAAGGCCTGGACCGTCCCGCCGAAGCCGCCGCCGTGGATGCGGCACGCGCCGCGCGCGCCCAGGACCTTACGGCAGAGCGCGAGGGCCAGCGCCGCCGCCTGATCCCGCACCGCGCCGCTGACGACGACGTTCTGCAGATAGAGCCAGGAGGACAGACCCGAGGCACGCACGAGGGCGAGGAAGCATTCAAAGTCCCCGTCGCGCAGAGCGGCGGCCTCCTCCGGAACGCGGCGGTTTTCCTCAAAGACATGCATCGCGCGCAGGACGGCGCGGTCGCCGGCCTCGCGGCGCAGCGCGTGGATCGCCGCGGAGAACTCCTCCTCATCCACCTCGCGCAGGACCTCTTTCCCGAAAAAAGCCGAGACCTTGCGCAGCTCCTCCGGGATGGCCGCGTACTCGGCGGTGAGATTGGCGTGGTCCGAGCGCAGGTCGACCATGCACAGACGGTGTCCGGTCGAAGCAAAATCAAAGTCGACCGGCGTCACCGTCGGGGCCGACGGATCGGCAAAGTCGATTTCGATGACGCCGCCCCAGGCCGAGGCCATCTGATCCATCAGGCCGCAGGGCTTGCCGAACCACAGGTTCTCCGCCTTCTGCCCCATGATGGCCAGATCCGTCGCCGTCAGGCTGTCGCCGCAGAAGAGGCCGTTGACCACCGCGCCGATCAGCACCTCAAAGGCCGCCGAGGAAGACAGGCCGCTGCCCTGCATGACACGGGAGCTGACGTAGGCGTTGAAGCCGCCGACCGCATATCCCCTCTCCACTGCCTGGGCACAGACGCCGCGCACGAGGGCGGCCGTGGTCCCCTGCTCGGCCTCGACCGGAGCAAGCTCGTCCAGGGAGAGCGTGAACATCTCATAGCCCTCGGACTTGACGCGCACAAGTCTTTCCCCGTTCGGCGCCGCGGCCGCGAGCATGTCCATGTCCACCGCCGCCGCAAGGACCCTGCCGTGCTGGTGATCGGTGTGGTTCCCGCCGAGCTCCGTCCGCCCCGGGGCGGACCACACGGAGGGCTCCGCGTCTCCGAAAAGCCTCCGGTATTCCCGGCATACAGTCTGTACTCTCTCGTCCATGTTTTGTTTCCTTTCTCTCTTTTCTTTGAGCTGAGCATACCCCTTTCGGCGCGGGCTTGTCAACCGTTTCCTTCCGGTCGGCCGCGGCGCCCCGGGCTGCGCGAGGGATCCGTCCGAGACTGCGTCTCAGGCGGATCCATATTTTTGAGATCAAAACGGCCAGGTCGGCAGCCAGGAGCGCAGACCGTCGGCCGCCACGGGAAAGCCTGCGAGGTTCGGATAGAACAGTGCGAAGACCAGCAGGCTCAGCAGCACGAGGCCGACGACGGCCCGGCTGCCCTTTGGCGAATCCAGGCGCAGGACCTGAAAGCACTCCCCCAGGGACAGGGCCAGGAAGGGCGTGCAGGTGAAATAGTGATAAGCGAAGGTCAGCCGCGGCACCAGCACCCAGGGCAGAAGCTGGGCAAGATAGCCCAGCAGGATGTAGCCCGCCCGTCTGTCCCGCCGCACGAGCAGCAGGAAGAGCAGCACGAACAGGCTCAGCAGCCCGCCCCAGCACAGCACCGGATTGACGAAAGCGCCGAAGCTGATATGCCGCCCGTCCGGCAGATAGTCGAGGTAGTAGAGGATGGGCCGGATGTCCAGGA
>JAEEJM010000188.1 GCA_016281895.1 Clostridiales bacterium | reverse complement strand
GCGATGGACAGCATACTTGTCATTGATTTCGGAGGACAGTACAACCAGCTCATAGCCAGGCGCGTAAGGGCGCTGGGCGTGTATGCGGAGATCCGGCCCTACGGCGCGGTCAGCTGCGCAGACATCGTCCGCGAGGGCCGCCGGGGCATCATCTTCACCGGGGGACCGAACAGCGTCACCGATCCGGCGTCGCCTCACTTCGATCCGGCCGTTCTGACGCTCGGCATACCTGTCCTCGGCATCTGCTACGGGCACCAGCTGATGGCCTGCATGGCCGGAGGCAAGGTCGGCCCGTCCGGAAACGAGAGCGAGTACGGCCGCGCAGTGCTGACTCACCGTGACAGCCCGCTGTTCGAGGGCGTACCCGGGGAGAGTGTTTGCTGGATGAGCCACACCGACTGCGTCACCTCCCTGCCGGACGGCTTCACCGTCACTGCCACGACCGCCGGCTGCGCCTGCGCCGCCATGAGCGATCCCGGCAGGCGCCTGTACGGCGTCCAGTTCCACCCCGAGGTCACCCACACCGAATTCGGCAGCAAAATGCTCGAGAACTTCGTGTTCGGCATCTGCGGCTGCCGCCCGGACTGGAAGATGGAGGACTTCATCGAGACCTCGACGGCAAGATACAGGAGGGAGCTCGAGGGAAAACGCGTGCTCCTGGCGCTCTCCGGAGGCGTGGATTCGTCTGTCGCCGCGGTCCTGCTGCACAGGGCCGTAGGCAGCGCCCTCAGCTGCGTGTTCGTCGACCACGGCCTGCTGCGCAAGGGCGAGGGCGACAGCGTGATGAAGGCGCTGGGCGAGGGCCTGGGGCTCAACATCATACGCGTCGACGCCTCAGCGCGCTTCCTCGGCCGCCTGCGAGGCGTTAGCGACCCCGAGACGAAGCGAAAGATCATAGGTACCGAGTTCATACGTGTCTTCGAGGAGGAGGCCGGGAAGCTTGGCACGATAGACTACCTGGCCCAGGGCACCATCTACCCGGACGTCATTGAGAGCGGCAGGGGCGACTCCGCCGTCATCAAGAGCCACCACAACGTGGGCGGCCTCCCGCCGACGATGACGTTCAAGGGGATAGTCGAGCCGCTCCGCTCGCTCTTCAAGGACGAGGTGCGCGAGGTCGGCGAGAAGCTGGGCATTCCGAGTGAGCTCGTCCGCAGGCAGCCCTTCCCGGGCCCCGGGCTGGCGGTCAGGACCGTCGGCGAGGTCACGGAAGAGAAGCTTGCCGTGCTTCGCGAGGCAGACGCCGTCTTCCGCGAGGAGGTAGAGCGCGCCGGACAGCGCCCCGATCAGTATTTCGCGGTGCTCACCGACACCCGCAGCGTCGGCGTCATGGGGGACGCCAGGACGTACGGCTTCACCGTCGCGCTCCGCGCGGTGACAACAGATGACTTTATGACGGCCGGCTGGGCCCATCTTCCCTACGAGGTGCTCGAGCGGGCCGGTTCCAGGATCACGAACGAAGTGCCGGGTGTATCCCGCGTCGTTTACGATATAACTTCCAAGCCGCCGGCAACTGTCGAATGGGAGTGAGCCGGGGCGGACCGGACCGCAGGAGGCAGGGTCATGACAAAGTACATTTTTGTTACCGGAGGAGTGGTCTCCGGCCTGGGCAAAGGCATAACGGCGGCGTCGCTGGGCAGGCTGCTCAAGGCAAGGGGGCTTAAAGTAGCCGCGCAGAAGCTCGACCCCTATATCAACGTCGACCCGGGCACCATGAGCCCATATCAGCACGGCGAGGTCTACGTGACCGAAGACGGCGCCGAGACGGATCTCGACCTCGGGCACTACGAGCGCTTCATCGACGAGGACCTCAACAAATTCTCGAACCTTACGACCGGAAAGGTCTACTGGAACGTGCTGAATAAGGAGCGCCGCGGCGAGTTCCTCGGATCCACCGTGCAGGTCATCCCGCACGTGACGAACGAGATCAAGGAGTTCGTCTACAGCGTCGGACGCCACTCCGACGCGGACGTAGTCATAACCGAGATCGGCGGCACCATCGGC
>JAEEJM010000187.1 GCA_016281895.1 Clostridiales bacterium | reverse complement strand
TCCATAGCCGGGCTCCGCCCGGCAGTCGGTGATCCTTACGCGGAGGGTCCACCCGTTCCCATTCCGAACACGGTAGTTAAGCTCCGCAGTGCCGAAAATACTTATCCGGCGACGGATCGGGAAGATAGGTCATTGCCGACACATTTGAAAACACGGATGTTTCCCGCATCCGTGTTTTTGACTATTCGGGCCTGCGGCCCCGGACCCGGGAGGAAGACGATGGAAAAGAGCGGAACAATTACGCCCGAATACCTGGCCGAGTACTTTCACATAGGGATCGAAGACGCCGAAGAGGTCTTCGGCCGTTTGACGCGCATGGAGTTCTCCAACGCCGAGAAGGTTATCAGGTTCGGCGACGACGCCGACGCGCTGTACTTCATCGACGACGGGAAGGCCTACGTTCTAAACAAGGACAACGAGACCATAAACGAGATGCAGGAGGGGCAGTGCTTCGGAGAGTACGCGATCCTCTCCGGCGAGAAGCGGCTCTCAACGGTCGCCGCCCACGGCAAGCTCGTCGTCTACCGCATGGAGGCCTCCGATTTCATGACCTTCATCGGCCAACATCCCGATGTCGTCGGCGGAATGTTCAGGCAGGTCTACGGCCAGCTGTCGCAGAAGCACACAAAGCTCCTGGCCCTGGCAAAGCGCCGCAGGGGCGTCATAAGCCTTGATTCCGGCCGCGGGCGCGGCTCGCTGCTGAAGACCATCATAACATATGCCGTCGTGGTCGCGCTGTTCCTGGTCGTGAGCTTTGTCGCGCCGTCTCCGGATAAGGTTACGCTTCCGTGGCTGCTCATCCCCATGGCCTTCCTGGTCTGCTTCGTGCTCATCACCAAGCGCACGCTGGAGGGCCTCATCCTGACCGTCATGCTGACCGCGGGCATGGCCCACGGCGGCGATTTCATAACGGCCTTCATCGACACCGTCGTCGAGGGCCTCGGCAATCCCTCCATGGCAGAGACCGTCATAGTAATGGGCATGATGGGCGCCGTGACCTCGCTGCTCAGCGCGGTCGGCGGGATCAGCTCGTTCAGAAGGCTTGCCGAGCGACGCATCAAAGGCGGCAAGGCCTCGCTCTTCGCGATGCTGCTCCTTATGATAGTCATTTTCATCGACGAGTCGCTCAACGTCATCACCGCTGCCTTCTGCCTGCAGCGCATACAGGACCGCAACAGGATCCCGCGCGAGGTCCCGGCGCTGCTGGGCAGCTTTTCCATCGCCATATGCTCCATGATACCGCTTTCCGTCTGGAGCTTTTATCTCAGTTCCACGATGTCGGTCGAGAGCGGCGGTAACGGCGAACAGCTGTTCCTCTCGGCACTTCCGTTCAACTTCGTCTCGATCCTCGGCATACTGGCCGCCGTGCTGCTCTGCGCAGGAATACTGCCACGTACGAAAGCGATGAAGAAGGGCCGCAAGAGAGTCGACGAGGGCGGCAAGCTCTGGCCCGAAGGCTCCGAGAAGTACTTCCTCGGCGAGGCCGACAACGAGATCTACGGCAATCCCCTCGACCTGATCATACCGCTCGGCGTTATCGCCGCCGTTTCGGTCGGATTCGGTATAGTCCGCAACGGCGGGTCCTTCGGGATGTACGCGTCGGCCGGACTTGCCGTCGGCCTGATCGTGATGTTCTTCCTATACGTCTTCCGCCGCCTGCTCACCCCCGCGGAGTTCGTCGAACACCTCGTCGACGGCCTCGAGAGCGTCATAGTACCCGCGCTCCTGCTGGTGCTCTGCGACGGCTTTGCCGTGTCCCTCAATACGATGCATTTCTCGGACATCCTGACCGAGAACATACCTGTGCTGTCCGGCCACACGGCTATCATCCTTCCCGCCGTTCTCTTCATCGTTTTCACAGCGATGACCACGATGATGGGCGACCCCTGGGCCATGTACAGTGTGGCGATCCCCATGGCGGTCCATTTTTCCACCGCTCTGTCCGCCTCGCTGCCGCTTTGCGTCGGAGCGGTCTGCGCCGCCGGCGTGGCGGGGTTCAACCTCTGCCCGTACGTCGAGGACGAGAATGCAGTCGTGTCGGCCGTCGGTATCAATCCGGGGGACTACCGCAAGGTGCGCATTTCGTACTGGACCGTCATCTCGGTTCTGTCGGTGGCCCTGTATCTCTCGTTCGGCCTCGCGCTGAGGCCCTGAGCTCGTCGAGGCCCGTCTTTCCCGCCTCCGCGAAAACACTGTCACAACATAAGGGCGCCCGGCCCGATCGCAAGATCGGAGGCCGGGCGCTATTTTTGCAACAAGATTCTTTCTGTCCGGGATGCCGGATGGAGGACCGCCCGACAGGGCGGCCCGGCGCTTTGTCCGTCACCGGCCGACTGACGTCCGGACGGGCCCCGCGCCGGCGCTTGCCGGAACGAAAGGAAAGCAGGCTGTTACCAGGGCAGAAGAGGTTCCTGATTTTTGGCGGCTGTACACCGCTCAAAACCGAAACAGCAACGATCCGTTGCTTGTCTTTTGAGGGCTCCGGGAGTATAATTATGTTAAAGGAGGTGACGGCATGGAAACAAAGGACGTTTTGTATGAGCTCAGAACCCGCAGCGGATTATCCCAGGATGAGCTGGCCGAAAAAGTTTTCGTCACAAGGCAGGCGGTCTCGCGTTGGGAAACCGGTGAGACGGTCCCAGGCACCGAATCTTTGAAACTGCTGTCCGCAGTTTTTAACGTATCGATCAATACACTGCTCGGATCTCCGCATCAATTGATCTGTCAGTGCTGCGGAATGCCCCTTGACGACACGATCATCGGGCGGAATCCGGACGGTTCGCTGAATGATGATTACTGCCAGTGGTGCTATGCCGACGGAACGTACACTTACAGCGACATGGACGATCTGATCAGAGTATGTATCCCTCACATGGTGAAGCAGGGCTTTACCGAGGAACAGGCGCGCGAGCATATGAAGCGGACTCTGCCCACCCTGGATTACTGGAAAAACCATGAACAGTTAAGCGACGGCGGCCAGTTCGAGGCGTTCAAACGCAAGCTGATCGATGAGATCAATGCGCTGAATATCGAAGGGATGCCAAAGGTGGAAAAGCTCAACGCCCTTGTCGGCGCGTACGTCAATCTTGATTATCCGCTTCCAGGCGGTATGACAGCCAGGTTTCTCGATGACCGGACGACCTATCTGGGGAACCAGCTGGAATCAGGGCTTGACGACGGAAGGTGTTTCGGAGTTCTTGCGAATATGGATTTCATCCTGATCTGCACCTACGGGGCGGAGGGCGCCGATCCCGAACTCGTTCTTTACAAGAAGCGCTGACCCGTGAGTGCACGCCCGGTTCGCCGGAATGATTGCAGGCTTGCTCCCTTCTGTCCGGCGCGGTTGTGCGTATCCCTTGACATGAAAAACCCCTCTTTTGTCCGTCGGACAAAAAGAGGGGTTTTTCAATCGAATCCGTCCTTTAGGACGGATTATTCCGGTGGAGCGTAGGGGATTCGAACCCCTGACCCCAACACTGCCAGTGTTGTGCGCTCCCAACTGCGCTAACGCCCCGGGTCAAAAAGGGATGGTGGAGACAGGGAGACTTGAACTCTCGACCTCACGGATGTGAACCGTGCGCTCTGACCAACTGAGCTATGCCTCCTTGACCGCGCTCGCTTATTATAACACAATCGCCGCGACAATGCAAGTGTTTTTTTCAAAAAATAGCGCTTTTTTGCCGCAATACAGCGCGCCTGTATTATGCGCCCCCTATTGATTATCGCCGGCGAAAATGATATAATGGCAGAAGTAATAAGCAACGGATGTGAGAGAATGAAGAAGGTTCTGGTCGGGATGTCCGGAGGCGTCGACAGCGCCGTCACGGCATACATACTAAAGAGGGACGGCTACGACGTCGCCGGGGCGACTCTGCGCACGTGGGAAGGGCCCGAGGGCTCCGGGAGCAGGTGCTGCGAGATCGACGACGCCAGGGAGGCCGCGAGGACCATCGGAATACCGTATTACGTCTTCAACTGCGCCGGCGAGTTCCGGGAGAAGGTCTGCAAGCCCTTCGTCGACGCCTACCTTGAGGGCTTCACTCCCAACCCCTGCGTCATATGCAACAGCGATTTCAAGTGGGAGCGCATGCTTCATTACGCCGACGTCCTCGGGGCCGACTGCATCGCCACCGGGCACTACGCATCGGTCGTGAGACTCGGCAACGGAAGGTACAGTGTCAGGAAGGCCGAACACGCTGAGAAGGACCAGACATACATGCTGTACCGTCTGACCCAGGAGCAGCTCGGGAGGACGCTTATGCCGCTCGGAGGGCTGTCGAAGGCCGAGGTCAGGGCGATCGCCGAAGAGGCGGGCATCGGAGTTGCGTCGAAGCCCGATTCCCAGGAGATCTGCTTCGTTACGGACGGCAGCTATGCCTCCTATGTGGAGAGGAACGCGGACAGAGAGGTCCCCGGGGAGGGGTATTTCGTCGACGAAGACGGCCGCGTCCTGGGCAAACACCGCGGGATAGTGCATTACACCGTCGGACAGCGCAGGGGCCTCGGCGTGGCCCTCGGCCACAGGGCGTATGTGAAGCGGATCTGCGCCGAGCGGAACGAGATCGTGCTTGCCCCGGCAGGCGACACCGCCGTCACGGAGATCTGCTGCTCCGACGTCCGCTTTATGGGGATGCCGGAGCCTGTATGCGGCGAGCCGTTTTCCTGCCTCGTAAGCGTGCGATACCGCCGCGCCGGACAGAGGGCCTCTGCCGTCAGACTCGACGGCGGCCGGTACCGGGTCGTTTTCGACCTGCCGGCCGGTACCGCGGCGCCGGGTCAGTCGGCCGTGTTCTACGACGACGGCGGCTGCGTCCTCGGCGGCGGAGTCATTACCGAGGTGTGTTTCGGCTGAAATGTGATAAAGTGTTGACCTTTCGCACGTTATGTGGTATTATTGTGTCATTACCGGCCGTCTACCGGCCGTCCGGCCCGGCGCATACGCCGGAAAAACATATTATTGGCCGAGGAAGAGGACCTGCAGATGGGATCTTTTTATCCGCCTGTGAGGGCAAGACAGGCAGCTGATCTGTTTTCTCTCGTGAGAGACTCCGCGCTGCTATATGACAAAAAGGACTACCTTGTATACAGAAGGGGAGGGGAACTGTCCTCGCTCTCTTTCGGAGGGCTTTACGAAAAGGTCTCCGCGGTGGCAGAGGCCTTTCTGCGCCTCGGATTCTCGGGGAACGCCGTCGCAGTGATCGGCGAGACCGGTCCCGAGTGGATAGTGACCTATATCGCCGCGGTGGCGTCCGGGAACATCGTCGTTCCGCTGGACCGCGAACTGGCTCCCGAGGAGGTCTGCGGCTTCATCCGCAAGGTGGGCTGCCGCGCGGTCGTATACTCGCAGAAGTACGCCCCATATTTCGACGGGCACTGCGGCGAGTTCGGCGACACCGCCTTCTTTGTCGAGATCGCCTCCGAGCTGCCAGAGAATTATGTCCCGGCCGGGACGGAACCGTCGCCCGGACGGCTTTATTTCGAAGACCTCGAGGCGTTCGGACGCGCGTGCCTGGAGGCTGACGGCGGCATGATCGCCGACCTCGTCCCGGACACCGGCCGGACGGCCGCCATACTGTTCACCTCCGGCACTACCGGGACCGCCAAGGGAGTCATGCTGTCCCACGGCAACCTGATCTCGGCCATCAACTCCTCTTACAACATGACCGGCTTCGACGAGGACGACGTGATCGTCTCCGTCCTTCCGCTGCACCACACCTACGAGATGACCTGCGGCATCCTCACCCCCATACTTATAGGGTGCACCGTCTGCGTCAACGACTCGCTCAAGCGCGTGGTGAAGAATTTCCAGCAGTTCCGTCCGACCGGCCTCGTGCTTGTCCCACTGTTCGTGTCAACGCTGTACAAGAAGATCTGGGAGACGGCAAAGAAGAATCACATGGACAGGCTGCTGAAGATAAGCATCGCCGTGTCCGGCGTCCTGCGCAAGGTGAAGATCGATCCGCGCAAGATACTTTTCAAGAGCGTCAGGGAGGCCTTCGGCGGTCGACTCGTTCGCATCATATGCGGCGGTGCTCCTATGGACGCGGGCCTCGTCAAGGCTTTCGACGACTTCGGCGTCGTGCTCTGCCAGGGCTACGGTATCACCGAGTGCGCGCCCCTCATAGCCGTCTGCCCCGAGAAGGCCAACAGGGCGGGCTCCGTCGGCCTTCCCGTCCCGGGTCTCAGCGTCCGCATAGACGCGGAGGAGGGACAGGAGTACGGCGAGATCGTCGTCAAAGGCCCCAACGTCATGCAGGGCTACTACATGGACGAGGAGGCCACGCGCGCCGTTCTGGACGCCGACGGCTGGTTCCGTACGGGCGATTACGGCCGCCTGGACGGTGACGGCTACCTTTACGTCACGGGCCGGAAGAAGAACCTCATCGTGCTCGAGAACGGAAAGAACGTCTTCCCGGAGGAGATCGAGGAGTACCTCGAGAAGATCGACCTCGTCAGCGAGGTCGCCGTCGTCGGCCGGACTAACGCCGACGGCGCGGTCACGGTGACTGCCCTGATCTATCCCGATTTTGCCAGGGCCGTTGAGCTCGGCATTGGCGACGATCTGAACGCCATAGGGGCGGAGCTCAAAAAACGTGTCGCGGACCTGAACCGGAAACTGCCGTCATTCAAGCAGATCAGGAGCGTCGAGGTCCGGCGAACCGAGTTCAGCAAGACGACCACCCACAAGATAAAGCGATACAAACTCGATCAGTAACTCTCAAAGCAATACGGGCTGCCGCGCAGTACGCGGGCAGCCCGTATTATTTCTGGTGCGCTCGGCATGCGCGATTACTTGGCGGTGAAAGTCCGCTACAGACTTGGCAGTAGGAACTGTTAGCCGAAGGCAAGGGTGTCCGTCGTGAGGCGGAATCTGAAGGAAGCCGGATGCGGGGAGGATACTAACCCGCG
>JAEEJM010000186.1 GCA_016281895.1 Clostridiales bacterium | reverse complement strand
TCCACTTTGAGCCCGGCGGGCTTGATGATCTTTACGTCGTTCAGCGGGTCCACGTTCGTGCCGTTGACACGCACCTCGAAGTGCAGGTGGTTGCCCGTGGCGGTGCCCGTCATGCCGACCTTGGCTATGACGTCGCCCTGCTTCACCGTCTTTCCCGCGGAGGTAAGGAGCTTGGAGCAGTGGGCGTACAGGGTGGAGGTGCCGTCCTGATGGTTGAGCAGGACGTAGTAGCCGTAGGTGACGTGGTATTTGGCCACGGAGACGTAGCCCTCCTTACAGGCGTATATGTTGGCGCCCGCGGTGGCTCCTATGTCGATGCCGTAGTGCATCAGGTACTTGTTGTAGACCGGGTGGAACCTCATCCCGTAGGGCGAGGTCACGTGGTTGTAGGACTCGGCGACGGGCCAGATGAAGCTCTGAGCCCTGGCGGCGGCCTCGATGGCGGCCTTCTTTGCGGCCTCCTCGGCGGCGCGCTTTCTCTCGGCGGCGGCAAGGGCTTCCTTATACGCCTTCTCGGCGGCTATCCTGCGCTGTTCGTTCTCCTCGGCCTCGAGCTGGCTCACCATGTCCTGGAACTCCTTGTCCAGGAGGTCGGCGCGCTCGCCGTACTCGGTGCTGGCGGCAACGATGGCGTCGATCTCGGCCTCGATGCGTTCCATCTCGGCCCTGTTCTCCTCCTTCCACTGCAGCACCTCGGCCTGCTTGGCCTCGAACTGGCTTATGGCCTCCTCCTTTGCCGCGTTCTGCTCGCTGAGCTCGGCGTACTCGGCGTCGAGGGCGGCCTTGCGCTCCTCGAGCTTGCGGATGAGGCGGTCGCTGTAGTTCATGAGCGAGCTCACCCGGTCGAGCCTGGACAGCAGATCGGACAGGCTGGAGGCGCCCATGACGATCTCAAGGTAGTTGGCCGTCCCCTGCTCGTACGTCATGCGCATCATGTCGAGGAAGTTCTCGTATGTCTCGTCGTACTTGGCGCGGTTCTCCACGATCCTGCGCCCCGTCTCGGACACCTGGGCCTCGAGGATGACCTTCTCGGACTCGAGAGTGCTGAGCGTGTCCGTATAGAGCGCCTCCATAGTCAGATAGATCTCGCGCTTTTCGGCGGCGTCCTTCTGCAGGGCCTCCGCCTCCTCGAGCGCCGTGCGGCTCTCGGCGATGAGCTGCTCGAGATCGGCTATCTGCTCCTTGAGGGACTCGGTGGTCTCGTTCTTGATGTCGTCGTACGTGGCCTTCTTGTAGCTCACCGCTCCGGCGCCTAAGGGCGCCGCGCAGAGCACGAGGACCGCCGAGAAGAGCACGGCGGCGATCCTGACTGACAGGCTGCGGACTCTGGTTCTTTTCATTCTTTTTCTCCCGGCCGCTCGGGGCCGCAGTTCGGATGTTCTAGTTGTTGAGGTTTCTGCGGAGCGAGAATATGCTGGTCAGCACGCCGGACAGCACGCCTATGGCAAGGAAGCCGAGCAGCAGCGGCAGGCTGAATCTTTCGACGGGAAGGAACTCTATCATCTGGAGCTCGCCCGAGGTGGCCCTGAGTATCCACCTGTATATGCCGGTCACCGCGAAATAGGCGGCTACGGCCGACAGACAGCCTATCAGTGACCCCTCTATGACGAACGGTGCGACTATGAAGGTCTTGGATGCGCCAATGTAGCGCATAATGTCGATCTCGGCCTTCCTGCCCTGCACCGCCAGCCTGATGGTGTTGAATATGACGAACACGCTGACGGCAAACAGCAGCACGAAGAACCATACGAACACGAAGGACATGCCCTTTTTGAAGTTGCTGACCTTCACTGCGTAGTCCAGGCGGTTGTTGACCTTTCTCACGCCGGGTATGGAGTGCAGCGCGGACTCGAGTTCGTACACGCGGCCGTTGTCCTCGTAAGTAATTATGAATGAGTCGGCCAGCGGGTTGTCCTCGTTCTTTTCTATGTCGTCGAAGATGTCGGCGTAGTCGGCGTAGGTCTCCCTCATGGACTCGAAGCCCTCGGCCTTGGACACGTACTCGACGTACTTCACGTTGTCGAGGGCGCTGATGTCGTCGGCGATGTCGTTCACGCGGTCCTGGGACAGGTCGTAGTCGACGAAGACCACTATCTCGTTGAGGCTGCCCAGGCGCTCTATGTTGAGGTCCACGTCCTTCAGCAGTATCGCGAACGAGCCGAGCACTATGAGGCAGCTGGTGAGCACCAGCACGGCGGCGATGCTCATCACGCGGTTGCGCCAGAAGCCGGCGAAGGCCTCGAAGATGAAGTAGAACGGATCGTAGACCCGCTTTTTTCCGGCCTTAGCGGAGCCGGTCCCGCGTCCGCTTCCGTTATCCAGGGGGGCGGGGGTCGTTCCGGCGTTCATCTTCTGACCTCCTGTTCGGCTCGGGCCGGCACGTCCGAGACGACGCGGCCGGAATCGATTGTGATCACCCTCTGGCCGAGCTCCCTGACGAGCCCCTCCTCATGGGTGACGACGATGACCGTCTTCCTGAGCAGACGGTTGATCTTCAGCAGCATGTTCATGATGATCATGCTCATCTCGGGGTCGACGTTCCCGGTGGGCTCGTCGGCCACGATGATGTCGGGGTTGTTGGCTATGGCCCTGGCCAGGGCGACCCTCTGCTGCTCGCCGCCCGAGAGCTCGCGCGGGAAGTGCCCCGCCTTCTCGTCTATGGACACCGTGCGCAGCAGCATGGGCACGCGCTTGCGGATCTCGCCGCCCGGTATCCCGACGACCCTCATGGCGAAGGCGACGTTCTCGTAGGCGGTCTTGTCCGAAAACAGCTTGAAATCCTGAAAGACCATTCCTATGGTCCTGCGGTAGTACGGGATCTGGAAGTCGGCCAGCTTCGTTATGTCCTCGCCGTTCACTATGATGGCGCCCGAGTCGACCTCCTCCTCGCGGATGAGGCACTTGGTGACCGTGGTCTTTCCGGCCCCGGACCGGCCGACGATGAACACGAACTCGCCGTCGCCGATCGTGAAGCTGATCTCGTCGAGGGCGGTCAGGTCCGCGTATTCTTTTCTGACGCTGCGGAATTCGATCATCTGCGCACGCCCTTATCAGTACCTGGCGGGCTTGCCGTTGTACTTGCTCGAGAGATACTTCTTGACCATGAGGGCGACCTTGAACGTTATGGCGTTCTCGAACTCGCGCAGGTCGAGGCCCGTGAGCTTGCGGATCTTCTCGAGCCTGTAGACCAGGGTGTTCCTGTGAACGAAGAGCTTTCTGGAGGTCTCGGACACGTTGAGGTTGTTCTCGAAGAAGCACTGGATGGTCTGGAGCGTCTCGCGGTCGAGGGAGTCAATGCCGCCCTTTCTGAACACCTCGGAGAGGAACATCTCGCAGAGCGTGGCGGGCAGCTGATAGATCAGCCTGCCTATGCCGAGGTTCTCGTAGCTGACGATGGTCTTTTCGGTCTCGAACACGCGGCCGACGTCGATGGCCACCTGGGCCTCCTTATAGGCCGAGGCGAGGTCCTTGATGTTGTCCACGACGCTGGAGATGCCGATGGAGACCTTGACGAAGAGCTCCG
>JAEEJM010000185.1 GCA_016281895.1 Clostridiales bacterium | reverse complement strand
GCTGAGGCCTCGTAGGGATCGTCACGCCCCGGAGGAATGTCTATGGGTATGTCGGCGTCCTCGGCGGCGTCGGCGGACGAGGTGAGCTCCCTGACGGCCGCCTCGACCGAGCCGGCCTCCGGAAGTTCGGACAGGTCGGACAGGCCGAAGACGCGAAGAAACTTTTCCGTGGTGCCGAAGAGCATCGGCCGCCCGGGGGCGTCGAGCCGCCCGCAGCAGGCTATGAGCTCCTTGTCTATGAGCGTGTTCACGGCGTACGCGGAGTCCACCCCGCGCACGGTGTCCACGAAGGCCCGCGTCACGGGCTGGTTGTACGCCACGACGGCCAGGGCCTCCAGAGCCGAGGGGGACAGGCTGCCGCCCCTGCGGATCCCGAGTGCCTCCCTTACGACGGGCAGGTAGACCTCCCGCGTGCAGAGCTGGCAGGAGTCCGCGAACAGGAGCATCATGATGCCTCCGTCGGGGTCGCGGTCGAAGCGTCCGGCCACGTGTTCGGCCACGGTCCGGGCGTCCTTTTCGGTGAGGGAGAGGGCGGAGGCAATGGCGGAATAGGCCACGGGGTGGCCGGCCGCAAACAGGATCGCCTCTACGGCGCCCTCCAGCTGTCTTATCTCTGTTAGTTTTTCTGTCTCTTCCATTGTGTCACTCCGCGTTCCGGTCCCTCGCGCCGCCGGCGGCGGACGGGGCTCCGGAGTAGTCGTCGAGCTCGATTCCCGCGGTCAGGTCGCCGGTGTATCCGGGGTTGACCCTCAGCAGCGCGTCGGGGCCCTCCGAGGCGGGGTCGCCGTCTTCGGAGGCGAGCACCAGGCGTCCGAGCTTCAGCAGCTCCAGCACGCCGATGAATATGGCTATGACCTCGGGCCTGCTGTCGGCGTCCAGAAGGAGCTCTGACAGGGGGGCGGACCTTTCGCGGTCGCCGAAATGCTTCAGTATGCCGTAGATCTTGAGTTCCACGGAGACGACTGGCCTCGAGACGATGGTCGTAACGAGCTTCCCGGCCGCCTCGTTGGTGTCACGGACCTCGGAGAGCACCCGGCGCATGACCTCATACAGCCTGGCGGGGTCCTGGTCTGCGACGTAGCTGCGGTCCGGCGATATGTCCTCGGGCTCCTTTTCGAGCCTTCCGCAGTAGAGCTTGTACCTCTCACCGAGTATGGCGGCCGCCTTTTTCGCGGCGGCGAGCCTGGCAATGGCCTCGGCCAGCCTGGCGCGCGGGTCCTCTTCCTCCTCGGTCTCGCGGGGGAGCAGCATGCGGCTCTTTATGAGCATGAGCTCCGAGGCCGTCTCTATGAATTCCGCGGCCAGATCCATGTCGAGCTCCGCCGCCCTGGCGATGTAGTCCAGATACTGCTCGCAGATGACGGAGATCTTTATGTCGTCGATCTTCATCTTGTTCTTCTTGATGAGAGCGAGCAGCAGGTCGAGCGGCCCCTCGAAGGTCTCGAGCCTGTAAGTCAGTGCTTCTTCCATAAGATACCGCCGGTCAGATGAGTTTCGGGAAGACGGGTATCAGCTCGATGAGCCGGAAAATGAGGGTCATGATGAGCTCGGAGAGGCGGGAGAGCGGCCCTGTCAGGAAGCCGAACCACAGAAGGATCAGCAGCGCGATGCGGATGTACCTCTCGTACTTCATGATGCCGAAGTACCACTTGGTCGGGAGGAAGATGAAAAAGATGCGCGAACCGTCGAACGGCGGTATGGGCAGCAGATTGAACACGGCCAGGAACACGTTGAGCTCGCAGGCTATGTACAGGAACAGCGTGAGCACGTATACGACGGTGACGGCCTTCTCGCTGCCGCCGGCCGGTATGAGGGCCGCGCAGTGGCAGAGCAGGGCAAAGACTATGCCCAGGGCCAGGTTGGCCGCGGGTCCGGCCGCCGCGGTCAGGGCCGTGTCGCGCCTCGGATGCTTGAAGTTGCGCGTGTTGATCGGGACGGGCTTTGCCCAGCCTATGCCGAACAGGATGAGGCATACGGTCCCTATGGGGTCGAGGTGTTTGACGGGATTCAGAGTGAGCCGGCCGAGGTTGTACGCGGTCCTGTCGCCGCATTTCATGGCGACGTAGCCGTGCGCGCACTCGTGGACCGTCAGCGACAGGAACACCACGGGCAGCGTCAGCAGCAGCTGGATCAGTATCTCGCGCATCGAGGCGCCGCTTGTTATAAGTCGAAAGAGCATGTTACACCTTAGTCAGATCATTATGTTCTGTGCCGGGCCGATGTTCCGGCCCTGTGTTCGGCAGCTCCGTCACGGAATACTGCCCTGTGCCGGGCGGGCCGCCCCGGGCTAGACTCCGCAGGCGCTCCGGATGAGCCTCCAGAGCTCGTCGCGCCCCTGGCCGGTCTTGGAAGAGAACGGTATGACGGGCACGTCCGCCGGGATGGCGCCGTTTGCGCGTATACGGGAGAGCGCCCCGGCCGCGGCGGTCTTTCCGAGCTTGTCGGCCTTTGAGGCGACGACCGCGAACGGGATGCCGGCCCGCGACAGATAGCCGATCATAAGCAGGTCGTCCTCGGTGGGGCCGACCCCCAGGTCGACCAGCTGCACGGCGTATTTCAGCAGCCCTATGGACGGGTTGGCGGTGAAGAAGCTCTCGGTGAGCGCGGACCAGCGGGCCCTGTCGGAGGCCGGGCGGCGCGCGTAACCGTATCCGGGGAGGTCGACGAAGACCAGGCGCCCGTTCACGTCATAAAAGTTCACGGTGACGGTCTTTCCCGGCGAGGAGCTGACCCTGCAGAGCGATCTGCGCCCGAGCAGGGTGTTTATGAGCGAGCTCTTTCCTACGTTGGATCTCCCGGAGAACACCGTCTGCGGCAGCGGCCGGGCAGGGAACTGGTCGGTCCTGCCGGCGGATATCATAAGGGAGGAGTCCGCGGGATTGAAGGCCATCTTACAGTCCTTTCCGCGCCGCCCGTCGGCGCAGTGCATGTGATGCGTGCCGGTCCCGCCATCCGCCTCAGACCGCGGGTGTGCGGACCGAAGGCACGGACATCTGGGGCAGGGCGATGCTCCCGGCCCCGGCGGGGATCTGCTCGGCTCTGGCGGGCGCCGGGCCGGCAAGGGCCCTGAGCAGGACGTCGGAGACGGTCCTGCAGGGGATGAAGGTCAGCCCCTTGCGGACCTCGGCCTCGATCTCCTCGAGGTCGTTCAGGTTGTCCTCGGGGATGAGCACGGTCGAGGCGCCCGCGGCAAAGGCCGCCATGGCCTTTTCCCGGAGCCCTCCTATGGCCAGGACGCGGCCGGTCAGGGTGACCTCGCCGGTCATGGCGACGTCCCTGGCGACGGGTATGCCGCCCAGGGCGCTGACCAGGGCCGTGACGACCGTGACGCCGGCGGAGGGGCCGTCCTTGGGGACCGCTCCCTCGGGGAAGTGGAGATGTATGTCCTTCTTCGTGACGAAATCGTCGGGGATGCCGTAATCGGCGGCAACGGAGCGGACGAAGGTCAGGGCGGCCTTGGCGGATTCCTTCATTACGTCGCCGAGCGAGCCCGTCAGCTCGAGCTTGCCGGATCCGGGCAGCACAGCGCATTCGACGCGGAGCAGCTCGCCGCCGGTCTCGGTGTAGGCAAGGCCGTTCACCACGCCGATGAGGTCGGTGTCGCAGATCTTCTCGGGTATCACCTTGCGGCTGCCGAGGTATGACAGCAGGTCGGCGGCGTTGACGGTGACGTATTTTATCTCGCCGCCGGACTCGACTATCTTTCTGGCGGCCTTGCGGCAGATCTCGGCAATGTTCCTCTCGAGCGAGCGCACGCCGGCCTCGCGGGTGTAGGAGTCTATTATGCCGAGTATCGCGGCGTCGGAGATCCTGACGGTGCGGCGGCTCATGCCGTGGCGCTTCAGCTGCTTCGGCAGCAGGTGGTTTCTGGCGATGGACAGCTTCTCGGTGCGGGTGTAGCCGTTGAGCTCTATGACCTCCATGCGGTCAAGGAGCGGCTTCGGGATGGTGTCGGTCGTGTTGGCCGTGGTGATAAAGAAGCAGTCGGAGAGGTCGAAGGGATATTCTATGAAATGGTCGCGGAAGTTTTTGTTCTGCTCGGGGTCGAGCACCTCGAGCATGGCCGACGAGGGGTCTCCGCGCAGGTCGGAGGCCAGCTTGTCTATCTCGTCGAGCAGCATGAGGGGGTTGGCGACGCCGGCCTGCCGGATGCCGTTTATGATGCGGCCGGGCATGGAGGCGACGTAGGTCTTTCTGTGGCCGCGGATCTCGGCCTCGTCGTGGATGCCGCCCAGCGACACCCTGACGTACTTGCGGTTCATGGCCCTGGCGATGGAGGCGGCCACGGAGGTCTTTCCGGTGCCGGGAGGGCCCACGAGGCAGATTATCTGGTTCTTAAGTCCCGGGTTGAGCTGTTTAACGGCCAGATATTCGAGTATCCTCTCCTTGACCTTGGATAGGCCGTCGTGGTCGCGGTCGAGCACCCTGCGGGCGTACTCCACGTCCAGACGGTCCTTGGTGCGGCGGTTCCAGGGGAGCTCCAGCACCTCTTCGATGTAGTTGCGGGAAACCGCCGCCTCGGCTGAGCCGTAGGGAGTGCGGAGCAGCCGGTCGTTCTCGCGGCGCAGCTTCTCGCGCAGAGGCTCCGGTATGTCGGCGGTGCGGATGCGGTCGGAGAGGTCGTCGGGATCGGCGTCCTCGCCGAGCTCCTCCTCGATGACCTTCATCTGCTCGCGCAGGTAGTATTCCTTCTGGTTGCGGGCGACGCGGCTGCCGGCCTTCTCGCGGATCTCGCGCTCGCACTCCATCACGCGGCACTCGCTCTCCATGAGCGAGAGCAGCAGGGCGCAGCGGGCAAAGGGGTCGTGCTCCTCGAGTACCCGCTGCTTGTCCTCGGTGCGCACCAGCACTGCGGAGGCGATGAAATCCGACAGCAGGGCGGGATCCTTTATGTTCCTGGCGGCAAGCCTTATGCCGGAGGTGGGTATGGTGAGAAAGCCGATCATACGCTCGAGCGAGGAGCGTATCTCGGCGCAGTAGGCCTCGCCGCGGATGCCGCCGTTGTCGGCGAGGGCGACGGTCTTCTCGAGCAGGTCGGCGGTGATCCGGTGACCGGTCTTGTAATAGTCTATGACGTCGGCGCGGGCGCGGCACTCGCAGATGAGGCGGACGCTGTCGCCGTCCCTGACGCTGGAGCGGATCCTTGCGACCGTTCCGGTGCGGCACAGGGCCTCGGGCGAGGGCGCGGAGCCGTCGTCCTCGGCGACGCAGACGAGAAACACGCAGTTTCCGGAGTTTTGCGAAGCCTCGGCGGCCGCGACGGCGACCTTGTCGTCGGTCTCGAAATCCACGGGGATCGACGGGAACGCCACAGCGTCGTGGAGCGGCAGCACGGGCAGGGTGATCTTTTCGGCTTTTTCCGAGTATCTGGGCATGGGTCTGGGTTTCCTTTCAAAGGCGCGGGAGTTTGTGCACCGCCGGGCGGGCCGGCGGGAGGACAGCGGGATGCAGCGCGGCGGAGGGCAGAAACGGTTCGCAGCGGGTCGCTGCGGCCGCGATGCGCGGAAGCGGACCGAAACGGGCCGCGGCGCGTCGGATCGCGCGGCGACCGGGTAAAAATATCGATTTTACCCGATTATAACAAATATTATATCATAAAATTCCGGATATTTCCAGTATTATTCGGGGTATTATTTGCGATCGTTCCGTGAACTCCGGACCGCCGGGCGAACAGGAGGCCGATCCGCGAGTTCCGGACCGCTACGCGAACAGGAGGCCGATCCGCGAAACTTTCAGAGAAAAAAACGGCCGGGGCGCGGCGCCCGGCAAAAAACGCATAAAAAAAGCAGCAACGGTGACCGATCCCCGCGCGTTTGATATCATAAGCTTGATATTCCGCGGAAAAAGGTGACCGTTGTGCATTCGAGGCCGTCCGAAGATTGTTATCTCCGGGAGCACAATTATTATACAACCGGAGGGCGGTTTTGTAAATAGAAAAAAGCGACGATTTGAAATTTCTTTTTTCGTGTAAAATGCAGAATTTTGATTTTTTCGAAAAAACTGTTGACAACCCGCCGCAAAAGTGATAAAATGTCGCAGACAATGAAGAAGGACTCTCCGTCCTCACCCTGCGGCTTCGCTTCAGGCGTTGATATCCGACCCGTTCCGGGCGCGTGAGGCCCGGCGCCGCATAAGGCGCCGCGCGCGGTATCCGGGCGGTCAGGTGCGGAGAGTGCTCTCCGCGCTTTTCATTTTTTCGGAGGTGATTGCAATAGCAAACAAGGAGATCCTTACAAACGAGCAGATCACGTTCAAGGAGGTCAGGGTCATCGACCCCGAAGGCCGCCAGCTCGGCATCATGAGCTCCGAGGCCGCCCTCATCAACGCGTACAACAGAGGGCTCGACCTCATCCTCATCTCCCCCGGCGCCCAGCCGCCCGTGTGCCGCATCGCCGACTACGGGAAGTTCCGCTTCGAACAGGGCAAGCGGGAGAAGGAGGCCAAGAAGAAGCAGAACATCGTCGAAGTCAAAGAAGTTCAGCTCTCCTGCCGCATAGAACAGCACGATTTCGAGACCAAGGTCAAGCACGCCGCCCGCTTCCTGGGCGAGGGCAACAAGGTCAAGGCCGTGCTCCGTTTCCGCGGAAGGGAGATGAGTCATCAGCAGCTCGGTCGCGACATCCTGGACAGGTTCAAAGAGGCCGTTTCCGAATACGGAAACGTGGAGAAGGCCCCCGTGCTCGAGGGGCGCTTCATGTCCATGGTGGTGTCCCCCCTCAAGGACAGAGACAAGGCCGCTAATAAAAAGGCCGAGGCGGCGGCGCAGAGCCCCGAAGCCCCGGCCGGGGACAACGCTAAATAATACCACGATAGGAGCATACATCAATGGGAAAGATCAAGACACACAGAGCATCCGCCAAGCGTTTCTCGGTGACCGCCAACGGACTCGTTAAGATGGGCCACTCTCACCACCGCCACAAACTCGGAAAGAAGGACCAGAAGCGCAAGAGACATCTGCGCGGGACCGACTACGTCCAGGGTAAGGTAGCCACCAACATCAGGGAACTGATCGGCAAGTGAGAAGGGAAACAGAGGAGGAAATCAGCAATGGCAAGAGTTAAAGGCGCGGTCATGACGCGCAAGAGAAGAAACAAGGTCCTGAAGGCCGCAAAGGGCTACTGGGGCGCAAAGAGCAAGCACTTCCGCATGGCCAAGCAGGCCGTCATGAAGTCCGGCAACTACGCCTTCATCGGCCGCAAGCAGAGAAAGAGGGATTTCCGCAGACTGTGGATCGCCCGCATCTCGGCGCAGGCCAGGGTCAACGGCCTCAACTACTCCACCCTTATCCACGGACTCAAGAACGCCGGCATCGACCTCAACCGCAAGATGCTGTCCGAGATCGCTGTGTCCGACAAGGACGCCTTCGCCGTTCTCTGCGACAAGGCAAAGTCCGCTCTTTAAGCCAGTCACACGGGCTGCCGCGCTTTTGCGAGGCAGCCCTTTGGAATTCTGAAGGAGGAAACACGGGAAGACATGGCCGAAACAGTATACATTACGTCGAGGTCAAACCCGGCCGTCTGCGCGGCGGCGTCCCTGTCGGAGCGCAAGTTCCGAGAGCGGGACAGGCTGTTCCGCTTCGACGGCGAGAAGCTGTTCCGCGAGGCGTGCGCCTGCGGCGTCGATATCGTCCGCGTGTTCATAAGAGAGGACCGGGAGGGCGACCTTCTCGGACCCGCCTCGGAGCTCTGCCCGGGGGCGGTGTTCGGCGTTCTGCCCGAGTCCGTATTCTCGCGCCTGACCGCGGAAAAATCCCCGGAGGGGATCGTTTCCGTGGCGAAATATATTGACAATCTTCATAAATCGGTTACAATTATAGAAGACGGCGGTCCGGCCGGCCGGCTCCCGGTGCCCGAAACCGGGAAGGTCATCGCGCTGGAGGCCGTCCGCGACCCCGGGAACGTCGGTACGGTCATCAGATCCGCGGCGGCGTTCGGCTTCGGCACCGTGCTGATGTCGGACGACTGCGCGGACATCTACAATCCCAAGACCGTAAGGGCGGCCATGGGGGCGCTGTTTTCGAGAAGGATCGTAAGGGTCCGCCGTCTGGCGGACGCGCTGAGAGAGCTGAGATCGCGCGGGCGCAGGGTCTACGCGGCCGCTCTCGAGCCCGGAGCGCTCCCCTTCGGCGGTTTCCGGACCGCCGGCACCGACGTTTTCGTCGTCGGCAACGAGGGCCACGGTCTTTCGGAAGAGGTCGTATCGGCGTGCGACGCCACGGCCTTCGTACCAATGGAGACGGGGCCTGGTATTGAGTCGCTCAACGCGGCCGTCGCCGCGTCGGTCATAATGTACGGGCTGTCCAGAGAGCCCGGAACGGACTGAACGGAGGTGTTTTTTGAGCGAACCCGTGTATGACGTCTGGCTGTCATTACACACCGGTCCGGGAAACCGTCTTTCCCGCGACCTTTGCGAAATATTCGGCGGCGCGGCCGGCGTTCACGCCGC
>JAEEJM010000184.1 GCA_016281895.1 Clostridiales bacterium | reverse complement strand
TGGATAGCCGAGTGCGGTTATGATAAACGCTGAATGCATCTAAGCGTGAAACATGCTTCAAGATCAGATATCCCACTGAACTTGATTCAGGTAAGGTCACTTGCAGACTACAAGTTTGATAGGTCGGAGGTGTAAGCACAGTAATGTGTTCAGCTGACCGATACTAATAGACCGAGGGCTTGAACTGCTTCTGCAGTTCTCTCAGATTCTTGAGTTTCTGTTTCCTGAAATCTTCTTTGTTCGGTTATCTGTGGACATGTTCATGTGAACAGCGCCGGGCGCGGTTTTCCGTGCCCGGCGCCGTTTTTGCGCCGCGGCGGAGCGCCGGCGGCAACTTGACACGGGCGCGCGCATCTGTTATAATAATACTGAATGAGTTTACGCATGCGCGCATTAAGGCGCCGGCAGGAAGGCCGGCGGCGCGCCGAGCGCAAGCAACCAATGAAAAGGAGACGAAACCATGAAAAAGATCAGATTTCTTTCCGTGCTTCTCGCCCTGTGCCTCGCGGCGGCCTTTATGACCGCGATGTTCGCGTCGTGCACCGGCGACCCGACCGGCGTAGAGAGCGGCACCGCTGACGCCACCGGGCAGGAGACCGGCAGCGGCGCATCCTCCGGGGAGCAGTCGGGCTCGCAGGCCGGCACCCGGGCCGCCGAGGGGCCGGAGGCGGATCCCAGCTTTTTCGAGATAAAGACCGAGGTGTATGACGGGGTCGAGTACACCTATCTCTCCGGCGTCACCGAGAAGGGAAGACAGCAGAAGGCCCTCGAGGTCCCGCACGAGATCGACGGCAAGAAGATCGTCGGCATCAGCTACGAGGCCTTCAAGGACTGCACCGTGCTCGAGACCGTCCTCGTCCACTCCAACGTCGAGGAGTGGGGCGGCAACATCTTCGTCGGATGCAAGGCGCTGAGGACTATAAGGATGGATTACGCCGATTACGTAAAGGCCGCCCGCGAGGATCCCCTCGTGGCCGAGTACTTCTCCGCCGCCTCCGCTTACGACGGGACCGAGACCGGCGACAACAGCATAGTCTGCGGCCTCGACCGCACCAAGGTCCGCTTCGTGTTCCCGGACCAGGCGACCTACGATTTCTTCGCCACCGATTACACCTGGGCCATCTACGCCGGACTCTTCACCATAGAAAGCTGAGCCCGCACCGGACATGGTCAGAACAAAAAGGGTACTCGGTATAGCCGCGCTTCTGCTGGCCGCGGCGGCCGTTCTGGCGGCCCTGGCCGGCTGCGGAGGCGCGACCGGCAACGTCGCCTCCTCCGACGCGACCGGGGCGCAGACACCCGGGTCCGGCGACGGGTACGCTCAGTCCGGAGCGCAGACTGATGCAGTAGTTACCGAGGCGCCCATGAACGAGGCCACGGCCAGGGTCTACGATTCGCTGGAGCCCGGCCCGAATCAGTTCGTCATAGTGTACGACCTCAACGGAGGAGACTTCGGCAGCATGCTGAGCGTCGGAAGGACGGTCAGGGACTCCGCGACGGGCAAGATCCAGGTCAGGGGCTACGAAGGCTGCTTCGTTCAGACCGTCACCGACTCGTATTACATCTGCCCGCATTCGATGGGCGACAAGGGCTACCTGAGGCGCGACGGCTACGTCCTGTACGGCTACAACACGATGCCCGACGGGTCGGGCGAGTACTTCGGCTGCGGCTGGAACGTTCCGGTCGGACTCGGCGGCAAGCGCGTCCTCTACGCCATGTGGGCCGAGGAGACCGACAGCTCCGACCTGATAGTTACGGGGACCGTGCTCAACAGATTCCGCGGGACCGGCTCCGTCGCGGTGGTGCCCGAGGGCATCACGGAGATCGCCCCGAACGCGTTCGTATCGCGCCCGGACCTCGAGACCGTCATCCTTCCGAAGACGGTCAGGACGGTCGGCACGGCCGCCTTCAGCGGCTGCAGTAAGCTGACGACGGTCTACATGTACGACCTGATATTCAGCATGAGCGCCGACTCGTTCCGCAACTGCGACAGCTTCACGCGGCTGTATCTGAACAACGCGAACCAGATAAAGTATCTCGGATCCATGAAGCAGGGCTCCTACATGTGCAAGTTCCAGCGCCTGAAGGTAATGGCGGACCGCAAGAAGATCGTTCTGATAGGCGGCTCAAACCTCTGCTACGGCCTGGACTCCGCCCTGCTGAAGCAGCTCCTTGAGGACGAGTACGAGATCGTCAACTGGGGCACCATGTACTATCTGCCCTCCGCCTTCTTCGTCGACGCGGCCTCGTGCTTCATGCGCGAGGGCGACATCATCGTCACCTGCCCGGAGGAGGAACCCGCCCAGTGGGGGCAGATCTGGAACGGCGGCGAGATGAACTACGCCTCCTATCTGTTTTACTCGTGCGAGGGCTGCCTCGACGTCTTCAGCTGCGTCGACATGGTCAAGTACCGCAAGCTGCTGACGTCCATCGCTAAGTACAACCAGGACCGGAGCACGGGCTCCAACTCCTACGAGTCTTACAACGAGTCCGAGAGCGTCAACCAGTACGGCGATTTCGACTACGAGCGCACCCAGAAGCGCAGGATCAGCCGTGACGCGAACGGCAAGCTCACCGGCTGGGGCAACACCGGCTATCTCAGCTGGATCGGCCGGAGCAGGTGCGCGAACTTCTTTCAGAAGGAGAATGTCGATGCGCTGAACGGGGCCTTCGACGCCTGCACAGCGCGCGGCGCCAGGGTGTTCATATCGTTTTCCGCGACGGACGAGTACTATTTTTCCGATACGAGCGACGAGACCGTGAGAGCCTACGAGGAGGACATACGCAGGTATTACGTCTACGGCCACGAGGGAGTGTCGCTCATATCCGGGTTCAGGACCTACCTCATGGACGACTCGAAGTTCTACAACTCGATGCACCACCTTCTCTGGGATGCCGCGCAGGAGCGGACGAGGCTCCTGTACTCTGACATCAGAGCGGCTCTGAGAGGCTGAGGCGGCATGTTCTCGACAAGATTCAGGCCGGCGGACGCCGCGGTCCCCGTGCTGCTTCTGGCCGCCGCGCTGCTGATAGCGCTGATACCGGCGCGCGCCGGCGCGGCGGACAAGGTCGTCGTGACGTATCTCGAGGCAGACAACAACCTGTACTCCAAGGCATACGGCCTCGGCTCCGACTCGGACTTCACGGTGACCGGCAAGGACGGCATAGAGCTGAGCGTAAGCATACGCGGCGGCACCGTCCGCGTGACCGAGGCCGGATGCCCGGGCAGGGACTGCGTCAAGACCGGGGAGATCAGCAGGCCGGGACAGAGCATAGTCTGCCTGCCCGCCGGCATACTGATAAGGATAGAAGGTTCGGGCTCGTCCCGGGGAGGCAGCGATGGGATCGCGGGCTGACGCGTTCAGGGCGCGCCTGCGGCGCCTCGTCCTGACCTCGCTGTTCGGCGCGGCGGCCATGGCGCTGTCTTATGCCGAGCATCTCGTCCCGCTGCCGCTGCCCCTTCCCGGGGTGCGGCTGGGACTGTCCAACATCGCCGTGGTGGCTGCTGCGGCTTTCTTATCGCCGCTTGCGGGAGCCGCGGTAGCGGCGCTGAAGATCCTCGTCCCGCTGCTCATGTCGGGCAACGGGATCGCGTTTCTGTTCTCGCTCTCCGGCACGGCGCTGTCGTACGCGACGGTGCTGCTGGCCGGGCGCTTGGCCGGGAAGCGCATAAGCTACGCCGGGGCGTGCTGCGCCTCTGCCGGCGCACACTGCTGCGGTCAGCTGGCCGCGGCCGCGCTCGTCGCGGGGACGTCCGCCGTCATCGGCTATCTGCCGGTCATGCTTGCCGCTTCGGCGGTCACCGGCACGGCGACAGGCATAATACTCAACCTCTGCGCCCCCGCGCTCGGGGGACTGGCGGAGAAATACCGGGAGGGCAAGCCCCTCTGAAAACGGCTTGATCGAAAGGAAGACCGACATGCTCAACATTTCGAATCTCACGAAAAGATACGGCAAGGTGACCGCCTGCGAAGGCATCAACCTCGACATCGCAGACGGCGAGGTGGCCATACTCCTCGGGCCCAACGGCGCGGGAAAGTCCACCCTTCTGAAGTCCGTCACGGGCCTTCTGAAGTACGACGGGGCAATATTCATCAAGGATTATCACAACAAGACTCCGGAGGCGCGGCGCATAATGGGGTACATCCCCGAGATGCCTGCGCTCTATCCGAACCTGACGGTGTCCGAACATATGGAGTTCATCGCCAGGGCCTACAGGCTGGAGAACTACAGGGAGAGGGCCGACAGACTGATCGACGCCTTCGAACTTACGGATAAAAAGAAAAAATTCGGCGACGAGCTCTCCAAGGGCATGCAGCAGAAGCTCAACATCTGCCTCGGCCTGCTGCCCGACCCCGAGTTCGTCATCATGGACGAGCCCATGATAGGCCTCGATCCGCACGCCATAAAGCAGCTCAAGCTCATCATCGAAGAGATGCGGCAGAGAGGGCGCACGGTCCTCATAAGCACGCACATCATCGACAGCGTCGACATGCTCTGGGACCGCACCATCATCATGCAGGGCGGCGTCATAAGGGCCGATATCACCAAGGCGCGCCTCGATGCGGCCGGGAAGACTCTCGAAGAGTTCTTCTTTGCCGTCACCGAGGGAGTGTCGATCGAGGACGTGAGACAGAGCTCTGAGGTGTTCGGAGGCTGACATGAGGCTCTTCCTTTATTACGCCTTCCACTCGGTCAAGAATCAGCTGAAGAAGCTGTTCAGGACCTGGGTCATGATATTCATCCTCGTCTGCATGGCCGTGGGGATCATATTCGGATCGGTGGCCTCACTGCTCGAGGACGCGGTCGAGGAGGGCCCCGAAGAGGGGCCGGCCGTCACCCAGCCCGATGAGACGCCCGACGAGGACATCGCTCCCGTGATCCGGGACGGCGATGGCAACATCATCTACGCGTTCAACACCCCCGACACCGTCGATCTTATCAGCACCGGAGTGATCCTGTTCATCCTGATGCTGACCCTCGGCACTTACGACTCCACCAGCATCTTCCTGCCCGGCGACACGACGCTGCTGTTCCCGTCGCCGCTATCCCCGCAGAAGGTGCTCTATTTCAGGCTCTCGTGCTCGCTCGGGGCCGTGCTCGTCGGAGGCATATACTTCCTGTTCCAGATCCCCAACCTGATCCTGAACGTGGGTCTGGGACTCCCGACGGTGCTCTGCATGGCGCTGGCCCTGGGCTGCACCATAGCGATCTCCACGGTCCTCAAGGTCATCGTCTACCTGTACGCCTCGGGTAACTCGTCCAGGAAGCGCACCGTCAAGGTAGTGTTTACCGCCTGTCTGCTCGGCGCGGTGGCCGGTATCTTCATCTACAGCCGCGTCACCGGGACCGACAACCTCCTTGTCGCGGCGATCAGATACGCGGTCTCGGTCAACACCAGATTCGTACCGCTGCTCGGCTGGACCAAGGGCATCATAATGTACTCCATGGAGGACAACTACGCGGGCGTGGCCCTGTGCTTCCTCGGCGTCGTGGCCGGCATCGCCGCCGCCGTGTTCTTCATCTCCAGGATGAAGGCGGACTACTACGAGGACGCCATGGCAAAGTCCGAGGAGGTCGCCGCCCTCTCCGAGGCCATGAAGAACAAGGGCTCGATCTTCGGCGTCGCCAGGAAGAACAAAAAGGACCGCAGCGAGACCCTCAGGCGCGACGGCCTGAACAAGGGCCGCGGGGCGAGCGTCTTCTTCTTCAAGCAGATGTACAACCGCTTCCGCTTCGCCTTCATGGGAGTGTTCACCAAGACCTGCGTGACCTACTGCCTGCTGGGGATCGGCCTTGCCCTCATACTGAGGTTCCTGACCGAGGTCCGGAACACGGCCCCCGTCATGCTGCTGCTGGGCGCCCTCGTCTTCTACAGGTCCATGGGCAATCCGATAGAGAAGGACACTGCGCTGCACTACTTCGCCCTCGTCCCGGACAAGCCGCTCAAAAAGGTCTTCTGGTCCCTGGCGGCCGGGATGGCGGACGCGGCGCTCGACCTGTGCATCCCGATGGCCGTCTCGTCGGTCATTCTCTCCGACAGCGCCGCGGCGGTCGGCCGCAACCTGCTTTCCTGCCTCGCCTGGCTGATCTTCATCCTGTCGCTTGATTATTTCTCCTCCTGCGTGGGGGCGTTCATAAACCTTTCCGTCCCGGTCAACGCGGGATCGACGATCAAGCAGATCGTTCAGATCATGTTCCTGTACACCGGCCTCGTACCCGACGTCATAATAATGGCGGTCGTCTGGGCCGTGTTCGGCATGCTGCCGGCTGCCATAGCCGCGACGTGCATAAACCTTATCCTCGGCGTGATATTCATGCTGCTGCTTCCGCTGTTCATATGAGGCGGCGGACCGGCTTCGTTGCGGCGCTCGCCGCCGCGTCGCTGCTGTTCGGCATGCTCCCGGCGGCGCTGACCGGGTGCTCCCGGGGGACCGCGTACGCCGAGGACACCTTCGTATCGATGGACACGGTCATCTCCGTGAAGCTCGATCCCGCGACCCCGGATATCGGGGCGGTGTTCCGCCGCTGCCGCGAGATCACCGAGGAGCAGCGGCTGATATACGACGCAGACGATCCCGGGTCCGAGACGGGCAGATACGACCTTCTGCCCCCGTCCGACCGCGCGGGCCGGACGGCCTGCAGCGAGGACCTGTGTACGGCTGTCAGGCTGGCACAGGCGGTGGCCTCGCAGACCGGCAAGGCCTTTGCCCCCGGGTTGAGGGAGGCCGTCCTCCTCTGGAAGGAGGCGGAGCTGTCGCAGACCCTTCCCGACGCCGGAAGGCTCGCCGCGGCGGTAGCCGGGGCGGCGGACTTTACCGCCGGGCCCGACGGGGCCGGAGGCTGGGAGATCGCCGGGTCCGGGTCCGGGCTCGACCTCGGCGGCATAGGAAAAGGCGCCGCCGAGCAGAAGGTGGTCGACTACCTCATGACCACCGGCGCGCGGTACGGCGTCGTGTCGTTCGGCGGAAACATCGCCGTGTTCGGCGAGAAGCCCGGCGCAGAGCCCTTCGGCATAGCCGTGAGGGACCCGGAGGACCCGTCCGGCACTGTCGGGCTCATTTCCCTCGACCGGGGGTTCGTATCGGTCTCGGGAAACTACGAAAGATATTACGAGATAGGCGGCACAAGATACGGGCACGTACTGGACCCGCTGACCGGGATGCCGGCCGGAGGGGAACTTCTCAGCGTGGCCGTCGTCTGCGACGACGGGGCGCTTGCCGACGCGCTCTCCACGGCACTGTTCGTGATGGGCGCGGAAAAGGCCGCCGAACTGGCGGCGTCCGGGACCGGGGAGCTCATGGCCGGCATAGCCGGGGCTTACGGTGACGGAGGCGCCTTCGTCCGCGACGGGCGGCCGGTCGCCTTCGAGTGCGTGTTCGTGACCTCGGGCGGGACGTTCGTCACGCCCGGGCTCGAGGGGCGGTTCGTTCCGTCCTCCGGCGGCTGACCGCCGGGAACCGAAAGAGAGGAGCAGTTCCATGTCCGATACAACGGAGAACGCGGCGCGGGCCGGCGACGAAGGCATAGAGAGCTACCGCGAGTCTGTCGCGGCCGTAAGGGAGCTCCTCGGAGGCCGCCGCGTCTACGCGTACATCCTCACCTTCGGCTGCCAGCAGAACGAGGCCGACAGCGAAAAGCTCGCCGGCATGGCCGAACAGATGGGCTATACCCTGTGCGACGAGCCCGACATCGCCTCGCTGATCGTCGTCAACACCTGCGCGGTGCGGGAGCACGCCGAAAAGAAGGCCCTGTCGGTCATCGGGCAGTTCAAGCACTGCAAACGGCGGAATCCGGGCACGGTCATTGCCGTCTGCGGATGCATGGTATCTCAGAGGCATCGCGCCGAGGAGCTGAAGGAGCGCTATCCTTACGTGGATCTCTCGTTCGGCACCTCCGATCTGCGGCTGTTCCCGTCGCTCCTGCTTGAGCGGCTGAAGGGCGGTAGGCGCAGCTTCACCCTGCCGCCCGACAGGCCGCCGGTGCCCGAATACATGCCCGCGCGCAGGGCTCTGAACTACCGCGCCTGGGTCAGCATAATGTACGGCTGCGACAACTACTGCTCGTACTGCATAGTGCCGTACGTAAGGGGGCGCGAGCGCAGCCGCTCGCCCGAAGCTGTCGAGGCCGAAGTTCGCGGCCTCGTCGAAAGCGGCTGTCTCGACATCACGCTCCTGGGACAGAACGTCAACTCTTACGGCCGCGGCTGCGGCTTCGGCTGCGACTTCCCCGGGCTCATCTCACGCCTGTCGCGCATACCGGGCGATCACCTGCTGCGCTTCATGACGAGCCATCCGAAGGACGCCACGAGGGAGCTGGCCGACGTCATGGCCTCGTCCGGGCACGTGGCAAGGCAGTTTCACCTGCCGGCCCAGTCGGGCAGCGACCGCGTACTCTCAGCCATGAACCGCGGCTACACCGCCGACGAGTACATAGGCAAGGTCTCGTACATCCGCGAAAAGCTCCCGGGCTGCGTCCTGACGTCCGACATTATGGTCGGTTTCCCGGGCGAGACGGAGGAGGACTTCGCCGCCACGCTGGAGCTCATGAGGACCGTCCGTTTCGACATGGTCTATTCGTTCATATACTCGCCGCGCGGTGGCACGCCCGCCGCGTCCATGCCGGATCAGGTCCCGGAGGACGTGAAGGGCGACCGTATGAGGCGCCTGCTGGAGCTTCAGACCTCGATATCCGCGCAGATCAACGAGGGCCTCGAGGGGCGGACGATGAGAGTGCTGTGCTGCGGGCCGAGCAGGACCGACGCCGGCATGCTCGAGTGCAGGACCGAGGGGTGGAAACAGGTCCTGGTGCCCGCCGGGAGCCTCGAGGAAGGGCGATACGCCGACGTCGAGATAACCGGAACCGGCGCGTTCACGCTCCGCGGGACCCCGGCGGACGGCAAATAAACAGGCGGACGTCCGCGGCCGTATCGCGGCTCGCGGCGGACGCGGAACTGCGGGAAACAGAGAATGAACAGAGAAGAGATACTAGCGCTGGCCGCGTCGGTCGGAGAGGCCGTGGCCGCCAGCGATGAGATGAAAGAGTATGAGCAGGCCTCGGCGGCATACGGCGCCGACGGGGAGCTCATGGAGATGATACGCGAATACAACACCGACAGGGAGGCCCTGGCC
>JAEEJM010000183.1 GCA_016281895.1 Clostridiales bacterium | reverse complement strand
GTGGGCAGGGTGGATATACGCATGTCGATGTCCGTGCCGTCGACCTTTATGTTGGCGCGGCCGTCCAGCGGTATCTTGTGCTCCGCGACGTTCATGGAGCCCATGACCTTGATCCTGGCCACGACCGCGGACTGGGACGACACCGGAACGGTGAAGCACTGTCTCAGCGATCCGTCTATCCTCATACGGACGACCATCTGCCTCTCGCGGGGCTCAAGATGGATGTCCGACGCGTTCTGATGGACGGCGTATTCGATGAAGGAGTTGACAAGGCGGATGGTCGGCGCGGCGTTCTCGTCGCTGGAGATGTCGGCCGCGGCGGAGGAGCTTATGTTCTGCTCGCCCCTGTCCTGGCTGTTCAGCTCTTCGAGGGCCTTGTCGGCGAGCTCGGAGCCGTAGAGGTCGTTCTGGGCCCTGGTGATCTGCTCGGCCGTGGAGATGAGCGGGATGACCTTGTGCCTGGAGACGACTTTAACGTCCTCAATGGCGATGAAGTTCAGCGGGTCGTCCATGGCCACGTACAGGTTGCCCTGCTGGAGCCTTACCGGGACGATGCCGTATTTGCGGGCCAGCGTGCGGGGCACGATCTGGATGAGGTCCTTCGGGATGACCACCTGAGTCAGGTCGATGGATTCCACGCCCAGCTGGCGCTCGAGCGTCTTAAATAGGTCGGACTGCTTGATAAAGCCGTGTTCGATGAGAACGGCTCCGAGCTTCTTCCCTTCCTTCTTCTGGATGGCAAGGGCCTCTTTCAGCTGGTCGTCGGTCAGCAGGCCGACGGTAATGAGCAGGTCGCCGAGTCTTTTATATGCCATAAAGCAGTCCTCCGTCAGTTTGCCTTCCGGGCCTGAGCCCGGTCAATATTCGGTTTATTATACATCGGTACAGGCATGTTGTCAATACTTTTTGATTTTTTTTTGTTTTCGAAGGTTTTCGCCGGAAAAATGACGGAAAAAGCCGCCCCGGGCGGCCATGCGGCCGCCCGGGGCGCGTGAGATCCTCCCTCCGCTCAGTGCCCGTCACGGCCGCGGCGGCGGAGCATCAGAAGAGATCTGTCGAGTATTTTTTCCTTGCGTTCCGCAAGCATCGTCACGTAAAACCTTTTCTGCAGCTCGCTGATAAACGGAGTCCCTTCGACGAGAGCGTTTATCCTGCCCATGTCGATCCCGGGGACGATGCGCTCCAGAGCGGCGTTGCAGTCTTCGTTCTGAAGAGACGATATGAAATCAAAATAATTGATTTTTCTGCCGTCGATCCTGATCCCCGAGAGCGGGATCCCGAAGACGCGAAGATCTCTTTCCGCAGGATCGTTGAGCACCGCCTCCATTATCTTCTCGTCCGCCTGCGGGAAAAGACAGCTTCCGCAGTCATAGACCGGCGCAAAGGAGATCTCGTCCGTCCGACGGTTGTACAGAAAGCCCCAGTTGCCGTTGTGCCTGTCCCAGTTTCCGATCAGGGCGTCCACGATAAAGATGTTCCAGAAATGCTCTTTCAGTGCGGCAGGATCGGTGATCTGCTGCTCTTCTATTGCCGTAATGATCTCGGAAAGCTCCGTCCCGTACCCGTTGTGCCCGGAATCGATGACCGTATAATGCTGCCGTTGTACACCACAGCGATCTTGTTTCCGTTGGCCCCGGCATAGGTCTTTTTCCTCATCGGAAGATCCGAAAAAACCGTCACGCTGTCAGTCATCCTTTCTCATTCTTAAATACACCTTTCGCAGGTAGTCCGCCTGTTCCGTCGAGATCAGCCCGTCGACTTCAGCCGAGTTTATATCGGCGTTCAGTTCGCACCAGTAAAGATCCCAGTGGAGGTCCGTCTTTCCGCTGTCCTCGATCTCCCAGGATTTTTTCATGTTTTCCAGTGATATGTTTAGAAATTCCGGAAGTCCTTTTTCAAGATAGACCTGATTTTTCGGCAGACCGGTCTCGCTGTCATACCGGTCATTGTCGATGATCATCAGAATCAGCCTCCCCTCAGCGGTTTCCGTATTCCCTGCAGGCCTCGACGAAGGTCCTGAATATCCTGTCCGCCCCGGGATCGAGGTGGAAGAACAGCTCCGGATGCCACTGCAGCCCAAGGACGAAGCGGCTTCCCGCCTCCGCGGGCTCGATGGCCTCGATTATCCCGTCGTCCGGGCACACCGCGCTCACGCGGAAGCCCGGCGCGCAGTCCTTAACGCTCTGGTGGTGGAAGGTGTTGACCCGGTACTCGCCCTCTCCGACGAGCCCTGCAAGAACGGTCCCGGGAAGCACGTTCACCCTCTCGGTCCGGACGCTTCCGGCCTCGCTCTGGCGGTGTCCCGGTATGTCCTGAAACAGCGTGCCTCCGGCCGCCACGTTCATGGTCTGGACCCCCCGGCAGATGCCGAACAGGGGCGCCTCCGTCTCGAACACGCGGCTGATAAGCCGCAGCTCGAAGCGGTCCCTCTCCTCCTCCACGGTCACGCTGTCGTTGAGGACCGTTTCGCCGTATCTGGCGGGGTCGATGTCCACCCCTCCGGAGAAGAGCCAGCCGTCAAAGTCCCCGCTCTCGAAGAAGAGATCGGCCTCCTCCTCTGTGCCCGTGTAAGGGAACGCCACGGGTATGCCGCCGTTTCTGTATATGCCGCGGAAATATCCAGCGGTGAGGGCTATCTTTCCGTTCCCGCTCTTCGAGCAGGGGATGCCTATCACGGGCTTGCCTTCTCTGGTCATAGTGGTACTCCTTTGGGGCGTTTACAGCTTTAATCGTCAGTATCCTTTTCGGCGGCTGCCGCCTTCTGATTTCTGTTTCCGAAATACCGGCCTCCAAGGTCAATCAGCCGCACGACCGTGGGACTGAGGACGATGTTGAACAGCAGCTCGAAGAGGAAGTTCGCCCCTACAAGCCCCAGTATCATATAGGCGCCGACGTTCTCGTAGCCCGTGGCCGCGCCCCACTCCCTGACGGTCGGCAGGAAGAACACGAGGCACCCCAGCAGGAACACGCCCGTGTTGACGACGGGGGCAACGATAGCCGCCGCTATGACGCCCAGTTCGGCGCCCCACTTTTCCTTCCCCTTTACCATGAGCACGATCTGGGCGTCGACGGGCTTGAGGGCGCTGTAGACCAGACCGGCGGCAAGGCCGGCAAGCGCGCCCTTGAGCAGCACGACGGCCACCGTCCCGGCAAAGTTCACGGCCAGGAACGGAGCGGCGTCGCCGCTGAACAGCACGACAGCGCCGAAGACAAGGCCGAGCCATGCTCCGGCCAGCGGGCCGCAAACTGCGGCTCCGACCACTATGGGTATGAGGACCAGGGAGACGGAGAACGGACCGAACTTAATGAAGCTGCCAAGGAACTGCAGCAGCACCGTTATGGCGGTCAGTATGCCGAGGATGACAAGGGTCCGGATTAGCGTCCTTGTCCTGTTTCTTTCGCTGTCGACGGATGTTTTCATTTCAGACACCAGATTTCAAAGAATTGTTTTCCGGGCCGGCGGCGGGCGCATGCTCCTGCCGGTCGGCCGGTCACTCCGGGCCGTGCTCCCGAGGCATCTGCGCGCCCCGGACGGCTCCGGAAAAAAGATGATGTATATTATAGTTCAAAAAAAACCGAAAGTCAAGATAAATCGTTCAAGAAACCGTTCAGCATACGCTCCAGTAT
>JAEEJM010000182.1 GCA_016281895.1 Clostridiales bacterium | reverse complement strand
TCCAGAGAGGGCCTGCTCGACACCCCGGTGTTCCGCGTGAAGTGCGCCGACGAGGTCTCCGCCACGGGCATCCGCGGAAAATACGCCGTGCTGGACGCCCCCGACTGGGTGGTCGTCATCCCCGAACTGGACGGCGATTTTCTCCTCGTCCGCCAGTGGCGGCACGGCTATTCCGGCATAACGGCCGAATTCCCCGGCGGCTGCGCCGAGCCCGGCGAGACGCCCGAGGCCACCGCGGCCAGGGAGCTCGAGGAGGAGACCGGCTTCAGGGCCGGCTCACTGCGGCTACTCGGCACGCTCAATCCGAATCCGGCCCTGTTCTCCAACAGGGTGAGCTTCGTTCTGGCCGGCGGACTGACCGACACCAGGCAGCAGCATCCGGACCCGGATGAGGTCATATCTTATATAAGAGTCCCCAGGGGCAGGGTTCTTGCCTCTCTGGGGACGGGTGAATATATGCACAGTTTCATGGGGACGGCCCTCGCGCTCTATCTGCGCGAGCGTGGCGCCGCCCTCTGACGCAGGTCAGCGGCGAAACTCGAAGCGGCGGGCGACGGTGCGGTCCCTGACTCTTTCGAAGGCGAAGCCCAGGGAATCCGTCGAGTGAGCGTCGCTCGACAGTATGAACCGGCCGCCCTTTTCGCGGATGTATTCGCGGATCTCGGGAGAAGGATAAGGCGTCGATCGCCCGCAGCGCTTCATGGCACCCGTGTTGATCTCGAACACCCGGCAGGTGCGCATGATGCGGTCGACGGCCGCCTTCCAGGCCTCCCTGTAGCGGGGATCGCCCTCGTCGAAGAGCCTGCCGCCCTCGTTGAATTTCGATACGAGGTCGAAATGCCCAATTATGTCGGCGCCGGTGACCTCGGCCACGCCGGCCACGGTCCCGAAATAGCTCACGGCAAAATCTATGTAACTGCCGCCGAAATACCGGCTCACGTGGTCGATCATCCCCTCCTCGGAATGGTCGACGGACAGCATGGCGTCCCCCGCCTTGACATAGTGGAGCGAGCCTATGCGGTAGTCGAACTCGTCGGGCGGATAGTCCGAATAATAGTCCTGCTCGATGCCGCAGAGCACGCGGATCCTGTCCGCGTATTTCTCCCTTAGGCGCCCGATCTCGGCGATGTACGCCGGGATCGCCTCTTTTTTTATGCAGTAGGTGCCGTCGAACGAGGTGTAAGAGTGGTCAGAGAAGCCGATCGCGTCCATGCCCCTGTCTATGGCGGCGTTCACCATCTCCTCGGGCGTGTTCTTTCCGTCCGAGAAGACCGTGTGCACGTGCAGATCGAAATACCTCATGACGTCATCTTTTCCTGCTTTACCTTTTTGTCGATAACGTGGCGCGAGGCCAGCTCGTCGCGTATGTCGCCGAGCGTGATGCCCGCCTCGGTCATAAGGACCATCACGTGGTAGGCCAGGTCGGCGATCTCGTAAACGGTCTCCCTTTTGTCGCGGTCCTTCGCGGCGATTATGACCTCGGTGCTCTCCTCGCCTATCTTTTTCAGGATCTTGTCCAGTCCCTTCTCGAAGAGGTAGGAGGTGTAAGAGCCCTCCTTTTTGTCGGTCTTGCGGCCGGCAATGAGCTCCATGAGCCCCTCGTAGGAGAACTCCTCCTTCCCGGATTCCGGGGCCGTCTCGGGGAAGACCGGGTACTCGAAGCACGAGAAGGTCCCGAGGTGGCAGGCCGGCCCGTCGGGCACGACCCTGACGAGCAGCGCGTCGCGGTCGCAGTCGGCCGTTACGGACACGATGTGCTGATAGTTGCCGCTCGTCTCGCCCTTGAGCCAGAGCTCGCCGCGGGAGCGGCTGTAGAAGCAGGTGAGTTTCCTGTCGAGCGATATGCGCAGGCTCTCCTCGTTCATGTAGGCAAGCGTGAGCACCCTGCCGGTCGCGGCGTCCGCGACGACGGCCGGTATGAGACCTTTCTCGTCGAATTTCAGCTCGCTTATGTCGACCATTTTTCCGTCCTTATCCTTTGCTTTCATTTGCTTTACAAGTTCGCCGCGGCGGGACCCGCGGGCCTTGCCGGGATGCCGTTGCGCAGCATCTCTGCCTTGAGTTCGGGGATCCCGACCTCGCCGAAGTGAAATACCGACGCCGCCAGGCCCGCGTCCACCCGGGGCACCTCGCGGAACAGCTCTATGAAGTGTCCTATGTTCCCCGCGCCTCCGGAGGCGATTACCGGGACGTTCACCGCGGAGCATACGGCGTCCAGCATCTCAAGGTCGAAGCCGTTCTTCACCCCGTCGGTGTCGATGGAGTTGAGGACCACCTCGCCCGCGCCGCTGTCGACGCACCTGCGGATCCACTCGACCGCCTCAAGGCCGGTATCGTCGCGCCCGCCCCTCGCAAAGACGCGGAAGCCGCCGTCGACGCGCTTGACGTCGGCCGACAGCACGACGCACTGGTCGCCGTACAGGCGGGCAGCCTCGCCTATCAGGGAGGGATTCCTTATGGCTCCCGAGTTGACGCTGACCTTGTCGGCGCCGCAGCCCAGCACCCGGGCAAAGTCGTCGACGGTGTTGATGCCGCCGCCGACCGTCAGAGGTATGAAGACGTTCGAGGCGGTCTCCCTGAGAACGTCCGTGAACAGCTTCCTCCCCTCGGCCGATGCGGTTATGTCGTAGAAGACCAGCTCGTCGGCACCGCAGGAGCTGTAATAGCGGGCAAGCTCGACCGGCGAGTTCACGTCCCGCAGGCCCTTGAAATTGGTTCCCTTCACCACCCTGCCGTCCCGCACGTCGAGGCAGGGTATTATTCTTTTTGTCAGCATGACGCGGCCTCCAGGGCAAGGCGCAGATCGATGTCTCCGGTGTAGCAGGCCCTGCCTATTATGGCGCCGTACAGTCCGAGGTCCCGCAGCGCCGTGACGTCTTCCATGGACGAGACGCCGCCCGAGGCCACTATGTCTATGCTGAACCGGTCCGACAGGTCGCGGTAGAGCTCCCTGTTGGTCCCTCTCATGGCCCCGTCGCGCGAGATGTCCGTGCAGATGAGCGTCCCGACGCCCGCCTCGCACATGCTGCGGCAGAATTCGAAGGCGTCCGTGCCGGAGTCCCTGGTCCAGCCGTCGACCGCCACCCTGCCGTCACGCACATCGACGCCGACGGCTATCTTTGAGCCGTACTTCTGCACCGCCTGTGCGGCAAAGCCGGGCACCGTCGCTGCCGATGTGCCGAGGATGATCCTGTCGATGCCCGCGTCCGCGTATCTGCCTATTGCCTCCATGGTCCTGATCCCGCCGCCGACCTCGCAGAACATGCCCGTGGAGGCCTTTATACTGCGGACCAGGCCGAAGGCGGGGGTCTCGCCGGTCCTGGCGCCCTCCAGGTCGACCAGATGCAGGTGGGTCGCCCCGAGATCGCGGAAGCCGGCGGCCGCGGCGACCGGGTCGTCGCTGTACACGGTCACTTTGGCGTAATCGCCCCTCAGAAGACGCACGGCCTTTCCGCCGTACAGATCTATAGCCGGAAAAATAATCATCTGAAACACCTTTACATCTCGCAGAAGGCCTTGAGTATGGCAAGGCCCGTCCCGCCGCTCTTCTCCGGGTGGAACTGACACCCCATTACGTTGGCTTCTGCGGCCACGGCCGTCAGCGGGGCTCCGTAATCGGCGAACGCTGCCGCCGACGCAGGCAGCCCGGTGCCGTCCGGCGCCGAGGCGTAATACGAGTGGACGAAATACACCCAGTTCTCCGCCCCGAGGCGCGAGAACAGAGCGTGCGGAGGACCGATGAACTCGAGCCGGTTCCAGCCCATGTGCGGAATCTTGAGCCCGGCGGGAATGACGTCGGATATCGGCCTTATGACCCCCTCGAGCAGCCCGAGGCCCGGATACTCCCCGTATTCGAAGCTGCGGTCGAACAGCAGCTGCATGCCGAGGCAGATCCCCAGCAGCGGCTTCCCCGCCGCGGCAGCCTCGATAACGCTCTCTCCGAGGCCGGTGGAGCGGAGCTTCTCCGACGCGTCTCCGAAGGCGCCGACGCCCGGAAGCACTATCCTGTCCGCCGCTCGAAGCGCGTCCGGATCGGAGGTGACCTCGGCGCGCTCGTCGATGGCGGCAAACGAGCACTTCAGCGAGAACAGATTCCCGACTCCGTAATCGACTATGGCCGTCATCAGAGCACTCCCTTTGTCGAGGGGATCTCGCCCT
>JAEEJM010000181.1 GCA_016281895.1 Clostridiales bacterium | reverse complement strand
TGCGCCAATAAGGGCGACGTCCTCGTCCTGGCCCCCGAGCTCACGCTTCAGACCTACTCGACGTATTTCAGCGCCTCGAGCGCATGGCCCGCGGTGGGAAGCCGAAGGAGCATCATCGGCTGCCTTTCCCTCGGCGAGCGGCTCCGGATGGCCGCGGCGTATTTTCCCTATCTGGCCTCCAGGCTCAGGGGCGACGGCGGCGGCTCGGCCATGTCCGGCAGCGTCTACTCCCGCTCGGCCTTCAACTCGTACGGCGACATCGGCGTCGACCGCCCCGGCAACGTGATGCCCAGGAAGTTCGTCCCGTCGCAGAAGGTCAGCCTTGAGGGCCTTGGCTCGGATGAGTTTTTCGATTATGTCAACTCATGGGCCGAGGACGCCGCCGGGAAGGGCTGCACGGTGTATTTCACCTTCTGCCCGGTGAACGCCCCGGCGGCCTCTTACACGGGCGCCGAGAGCGACGCCTTCTTCGGGAGGGTCGATGCCGCCCTCGACTGCGCTGTGCTCGGCAGCCCCGCCGAGATGACATACGACAGCAAGTGGTTCTACAACACAAACTTCCACCTCAACAGCGCCGGCGCCGTGATGCACACCTCGGTGCTGGCGGAGATGCTGGCGGAGGTCATGGGGATCGGGCTCCGGTGCGAGATCGAGATCCCCGAGCCGCGCACGGCTTCCGAGACCGCCGTCATTGAGGGTAACGGCCGCGACGAGGCCCTCTTCGATTACGAGGACATCGGCGGCGCGTGGTCGGTCCGGCTCCGCGAGGACTGCCGGGCGGAAGCCGTCGACATCATAGTCCCGGCCTCGCACGACGGACGGCCGGTGACCGGCATCGGGCCGTCCGCTTTCGCGGGATGTCCGGAGCTTGTCAGCGTGTCGGTCCCTGACAGCGTGAGACTTTTCGAACCGGGCGCGTTCGAAGACTGTCCGAGGCTCGTAAGCATCTTCCTGGGCATAACCAGGCCGGACGAGACGGCCGCGCCGCAGACCGGCCTTTTCGACGGGGCCGGGAGCGGCCTCAGGGTATATGTGCCCGACAGCGCCTACAACCTGTTCGCCAACGATTATTCCTGGCGGGCTTACAGATCCTATCTTGTCAGAATGTCGGAGGCCTGAAATGACCGTAATGCTGAAAACGAGCCGCCGCGGGATCATCCGCGGGGCGCGTCTCCTGGCCGCCGCGCTTGCCGCGGCCGCTCTGATGGCGTCGTGCGTGCACTCTCCCGGCGGGGACGAGGTCACCGACGGCGACGGGACGGACAGTGCCGCCGTCACGACGCGGTACGACGGCCCCGAGGCGACGCTCACGCTGCAAAGCGGCCCGATACGTACACTCTACTGCGAGGGCGAGCGCCTCGACCCGGCCGGCGTCGTTCTGCTGTCCGAGGTCGAAGGGGAGACCGAGACCGTGCCCGGAGAGCTCGCCGGCACCTCCGTGCTTAAGGCCGGCGACACTTCGGCCGAGCTCACCTACAAAAAGGGGACCGTCAGCGTGCCGGTTACCGTGGTCTCCGGCAAGGCCGGGACGTTCGTCTCCGACGCCTCCGGGAAACAGTACAGATCGGACGTCGAAAAATACGCCAAAGACAACAGCTCCTACGACAACGACTGGTATTCCGGCCTCGGCACCGGGAGAAGGCTCGAGAACCCCTTCCCGGACGGCCGGGTCGCCGACTTTGCCGGGCTTGCCGACTACGTCGACTACCACGTCTTCTACCACATAAGCTCGGTCGTCGTCAGGCCCGAGTTCGATTACGGCGGCCGCGAGGGCCTGCTGAAGGATCTTTACTACCGCAGCGGACTCATAGCCTCGAACGCATCGGCGGACATGATAACTCTCGACGGCGGCTATATCCAGATCGTGCTGAGATATTACGACAGCACAGTTCTCGTGACAGGCGGCGACCTCGGACAGATACCGGCCATCCTGGGCGGAGCCAGGGTCGGCGGAGGCCGCTCCGGCGGGTTCGTCCCGGCCGCGGTCGACCGCGAGAACGGCATAACGGTCAACAATTCCGAGCAGCTCTGCTGGGCTCTCACCCACGGCTACAAGGTCGATCCCGTCGCCGGGTCCCCGGCCGAGAAACTGCTTGCAAGAGCGACCGCGGTCCTCTCGGAGGTGTGCTCGGACGGCATGACGCCTTTCGAGAAGATGTACGCCGTATACAGCTGGTTCATGTCCAACACAAGATACGATTTCACCGGCGAGGTATGGGCGGGCAACACCCGTGACCCCGAGCGCGAGTCCGACATGTACGGGGCGCTTGTCGCATCGTTCCACGCCGAGGGACCGCTGCTGTACGGCAACGGGGTCTGCTACGGCTTTGCAAAGGCCTATGCCGTCCTGCTTGCCCTCGAGGGACTCGAGGTCAGGCGCGTGACCGGCCACAGCAGAGGAACGTACGGCTGGAGCGCGTTCGAGAAGGAGCCGTCCGGCAGCTTCTCTAAGGACATCCGGACCCACTCCTACCTGTATGTCAGGATCGACGGCCGCGACTACCTCAGCGACGTGACCTTCTCATACGCGGGCACCGTCTCCGTCGGCGGGACCGACGTCTGCTGGTACCGCGACATGGCCCTGGCCATTACGAAGCAGGAGCACGCCCAGGTCTATACCGATATCGTCGACCTCTACTCCGAGTCGCCGGATTACCTCCCCGCGTCCTTCCGCTATCAGGAGCGATTCACCTACGACGGGACCCGGCCCCTGGTCTGCCGCGACGAGGCCTCGCTCGACGACCTGCTGAAGGCGGCCCTGAAAGCAGCCCCGGCCAGCGGAAGCTGCTTCCTCAGCGTGACCGTGCTCGCCTACGCCCCCTACGAGACACTCAGGGCCAGGATCCAGCAGAGCTTCAGGACGGCCGGTATGACTTTTGTGATGAGCGGGGAGCTGCGGAACTTCGACGGCCGCCAGTACTACAATTGCATCGTCGCCGCGCGGCGGTGAGTCCGGGAGGACCCGGACGGGCGGGAGGCCCCGGCCTCCCGCCGGAAGGCCGGCCGGGCGGCCGAAAGACGCGGTCTCCGTTTTCCGGAAACTGCCCGGCAGGCCTTGACAACCGCGCGCGCGTGTGCTATAATTCTTGACTGTATAGAAAAAACGAAGAAACTACGCTGGTGTGGCTCAGTCGGTAGAGCAGCTGATTCGTAATCAGCAGGTCGCGGGTTCGAGTCCCGCCACCAGCTCCGTATTGTTGAACCGGGCAGGCCAGCAGGGTCTACCCGGTTCGCATATTGAGGCTCATTGTGCCGCGGCGGTTCCGTCCGGTCCGTCCCTGACAGCATGCGCGGCATAGATATGAACAGAGTCCGGGAGGCCGACTACCGGAACAAATAAAGGCGCGGGGAGCCGGGCTCCCCGCCATCGCGAAAGAAGGTGCGGCAATGCTCAAGATCGTGGCTCTAAACGGACTTCTGGGCTACGGATACAGCGAAGAGGCGCTGCAGATCGCCTTTTCCGAACATGTGGACTACCTCGGCGTGGACGCCGGATCGACCGACCCCGGTCCGTATTATCTCGGCAGCGGCAGATCGTTCACGGACCGCGGCGCGGTAAAGCGGGACCTCTCGCTGGCGCTGCCTCTGGCCCTCCGGCACAGGGCGCCGTTCATCATAGGCACAGCCGGGGGAGCGGGGAGCCGCGAGCACGTGGAGTGGCTGCTGGGCATACTGCGGGAAGTCGCGGCCGAGCAGGATCTTCACTTCAGCCTCGGCACCGTGTACAGCGACGTCACGGCCGAATACGCCCTCGGCAAGCTCGAGGCCGGGCGCCTCAGACCCATGAGCCCGTCCTTCGGCACCGACCGCGAGGCGATACTCGGCAGCAGCCGGATAGTCAGCCAGATAGGGATCGCTCCGATCATTGAACTGCTGCGCCGCGGGACCGACGTCATCGTCTGCGGCAGGGCCTGCGACACAGCCATCTACGCCGCTCCCTGCGTGTACAGGGGCTACGACATGGGCCTCGCCTTCCACATGGCAAAGATCATGGAATGCGGCGCCATGTGCTCCGAGCCGTTGGCCGCCGCCGATGTAATGCAGGGCTATATGTACCGCGACCGCTTCGAGCTCCGTCCGGCCAGCCCCTCAAGGCGATGCACGACGGCAAGGGTTGCCGCGCACACGCTCTACGAGCAGACCGACCCGTACATGATATACGAGCCCGACGGCGTATGCGACCTGTCGAACTCCGTCTTCGTCCAGAAGGACGCGAGGACCGTGAGCGTGTCGGGGTCCGTGTTCCGCGAGGCGGAGCAGAAGACGCTGAAGCTGGAGGGCGTGAAGCTGTCCGGCTACCGCACCGTGTGCCCGGCGGTCATAAACGACCCGGACACGATCAGAAACGTCGACGCGATCATACAGACCGTCACGGACTTCGTACGCAAGACCGCGGGCGGCTCGCTGCCCGAGGGCAGTTACGAGCTGTTTTTCAGAAAGAGCGGCGGGCCCGAGAGCTCGATGTGCGTCATCATAGACGCCGTCGGTAAGACCCAGGCGGCCGCCGATACGGTCTGCGCGCTCGCCCGCAGCCGCATGCTCCACACGGACTACCCCGGCAGGAAGTCCACCGCCGGGAACCTGGCGTTTCCGTTCTCGCCGTCCGACATACACGTCGGCGAGGTGTACGAGTTCTCCGTCTTCCATCTGGCGGAGGTCGACTCGCTGCTCGAGACCAGCGAGATCTGCGTCTCGGAGGTGTGACGTGAAAAAACTGTCTCAATACACGAAGATACTCCGCAGCAAGAACGCGGGGCCCCTGTACATAACCTTCGACCTGATCTTCGAGACCGGGGAGGACATGGAATACGTGCGCGAGCGGCTCGGCAGGGACCTGGTCGCCGGCGCGTACGGCGTCGATCCGGCCGATGTGAGGATAACGCCTTACGCCGTGGTCAACGCGATAAAGATCACCTTCCCGCGCAAGCACGTCAGCGGCAGCCTGCGCGACGACGACATCTACGGCTGCCAGCAGCACGTGCCTCTCTCGCAGATCGAACTGTAGGCGGCAGCGGACGCCGGACTCTGCGCCGGCGCCCGGCATTCGAAAAATGAAAAGGAAAAAATGGTTCAGGCTTGACAACGCGGCGCTCATCTTTCCGGCCATTATGAAGCGAAGGTGGAACAACGTCTTCCGCATCTCGGTCTCCCTTACGGACCCTGTCGATCCGGAGACGCTCCGCCTTGCGCTCAACGGCCTGCGCGGCCGTTTCCCGACCTTCTTCGTGCGCCTGAGGGCCGGCTTCTTCTGGTATTACCTGGAGGAGATCACGGGCGAGGTCCCGGTCTCGTCCGACTTTGCCTATCCTCTGACCCACATGAGCCGCAGGCAGCTCGGCAGATGCTGCATAAGGGTGCTCTATTACGGCAACAGGCTGGCCGTCGAGTTCTTCCACTCGGTCACCGACGGCACCGGCGGGGCCGTATTCGTCAAGAACCTCACCGCGGAGTACATAAGACTGAAGTACGGCGTCGGCGATCTTTCCGGCGGCATATTCGATCCGTCCGGGGTCCCGGATCCCGCCGAGCTCACCGACCGCTTCCCGGAGTTCGCGGGCGGATATCCGGTCAGCGAGGAGGACACGCGGGTCTTCAGGCTCAGGGGTACGCCCGAGCCCGACAGGTTCCGCCACCTGACGACAGGCATCGTGCCGACCGACGCGCTCATCGACGCGGCGCACCGGCACGGGGCGACCGTCACATCGTTCCTTGCCGCCGTGATGGCGGAGGCGGTGGGCCGGGTCCAGGCAGAGAACGTCCCCAGGGGCGCGATGCGGCCCGTAAGGATCATGATCCCGGTGAATCTGCGCCGCCTGTTCGGGACGGACACGCTGCGCAACTTCGTGCTTACCGTGACGGCCGGTTACGACCCCAGGCTCGGCGACTACACCTTCGACGAGATATGCTCCAGGGTGAAGCACAGCCTTGCCCTCGACGCGACCCGCCAGCACATGGCGGGCAAGATCGAGGCCAACGTCCGTCCGGCCCGCAACCGGATAATCAGGCTTATGCCGCTGTTCATAAAGAATCCCGTCATGCGCGCGGTCTACCATTTCGTCGGCGAGAGGGTCGGCTGCATCAACGTCTCGAACCTCGGGAGCGTCAGCTTCCCGCCGGCATACGAGGGGTTCGTGACCAGGTTCGAGTTCATCATCGGCGTACAGTATTCCTACCCCAACAACTGCTCGGTCGTCAGCTGCGGTGGCAGGACGTTCATAAACATGATACGCAGCAGCAGGGAGTCCGAGCTCGAGCGGCTCTTCTTCGCGAGACTCGTGGAGCTCGGGCTGCCCGTCGAGATCGAGAGCAACAGGAGGAGGTGAGGATATGTACTGCGTGAAATGCGGCGTGAAGCTGGCCGACGGCGAGACCGAATGCCCGCTCTGCCACACCCCGCTTCCGGCCGTCGAGGGCGGCTCGGGAGCCTCGTTCACCCCTTACAGCGACCGCTATCCCAGGGAGAGGGACCACGAGAAGTACCTCATCCTCGGCAGCATAACCGCGGTCATGGCCGCCGCCTGCCTCATCTGCCTCATACTCTGCCTCAAGACCTACGGCAGGGTGTACTGGTCGGGCTACGTCATGCTGGGGATCGCCCTGGCCTGGACGGTATGCGTGCTGCCGGCCTTCTTCAGGCGATGGTACCCCATGATCTTCCTGCCGGTGGACTTCGCGGCGGCGGCCGGCTATCTGCTCTACATCTGCGCCTCGCTCGGCCAGCACTGGTTCCTAAGTTTCGCCTTCCCGCTGACCGCCATCGTCGCCGCGCTGACGATATCGACCGTCTCCATGCTGAGGTACATAAAGAGGGGCAGGATTTTCATCGTCGGCGGGGTGCTGATGGCAATAGGATCGCTCTGCATGCTGGTCGAGTTCTTTCAGCACATAACCTTCCGCACGCCGATGTTCGTGTGGTCGCTCTACTGCGTGGCCTTCTTCACGGCCCTCGGCCTGTTCTTCATACTCTCCGGTATGATCCCGCCGCTGCGGGCCTTCCTGGAGAGGAAGTTTTTCTTCTGAGGGGCAATGAAGTTGCGCGCTGCGCGCGCAAATGAAGTGCCGCTGCGCGGCAATGAGGAAATGAAGTTGCGCGCTGCGCGCGCAAATGAAGTGCCGGCCTGCGGGCCGGCAATGAAGAAGCGGGCGGAGCCCGCTGATGAAGTTGCGCTTCGCGCAAATGAAGTGCCGCTGCGCGGCAATGAGGTGCCGGCTGCGCCGGCAATGAAGGAATGAAGCTGCCGCCCTTCGGGGCGGCTAATGAAGCCGCGGGCTTTGCCCGCTGGTGAAGGAATGAAGCCGGATACCGCGGCAGCTGTTACATCTTACGGTGATTGCCGGTTCGCTTTTCTCACTTTCCAGCTTGATTTGAACACGGAGGTAATCATGAAAACAGTTAATCGCCTTACTTTCGCAACGCTTTTGATTTTGTCTGCGTTAGCTCTGTCGGGCTGTTTTGCTTTTCTGCAAAAAAGAAGCACAAAAACGATCAGTTCCTTTCCGGCGGAAACTGCACCTTCACAGGTAATTTACACAGAAGATCAGTGGGTTATGCTGAACAATGTTTACGGGAGCTCAGATTATTCGATTAGTATCGGAGATGATCTGAATTCGGTAAACAGTATCTATCAGGTCAACAATGTCAGCATATGGTATATTGTTGCTGATGACAGTGGAGTGGCCTGGTGCGAAAAATCAGATGAACTTTATTCTTTCAAGATTTTCGTTTTTGAAAATAATGCAGTAGAAACTGTTTTTCAGGTGGAAACTGAAAAGGGATATCAGCCGCAAAACGTCGGCCTTTATCTCAATACTGTTTATTACTGTTTCATCGATTATGATGAACAGAATGTGCAGGTGATCGCATATGATATCGCAACAAGAACTTCGAACTGTATCAGCAGAGCCGACTTTAAAGAAAAGAACCAGCCGTATTCCATTAATCTGCAGGGGGAATTCTTAAGTTTCATATGCTCTGATGAGATCAGGGTGTGCAGCCTTCAGAATAATGAAACGGTATTTGACTGCGTTTTGCCCGGTACCGTCAATTATGTCTTCAGTGCTTCCTACGACCGCATCAATGACACTTGCGCTGTTTACTATGCCGATAATGACAGCGAAGATATAGGCATTCTAAAAGATGGAGAAGGCGAAATCAAATCTGTCTTTACATTCTCCGAGAATCACTACGCTTATCAGGACAGAATCGAATGCCATGACGGACATATATACTGGATTTCGCAAGCATCTGTTTCCGGAACAGTTTCCGATCATTACAGATTCATCGACTACAATTATCTAAAGGATCGGCCGACAGAAATAACCAGAACGTTCAGCTACTGTCGAAATGAAGACGGTATGTATCTGCTCCGGTTTAACAGGAGCGGAGAATATACTCATATCGATCTGTGCCGGTATTGATTTGCTCCCTTAGGTCGTTCCTTCGGATTAGAGCGGGCCGTTGAGGCAACGTCCGTTCGTACTGTCTGTCCGGTTCGCTCCTTCCGTAAGACTGGCCCGGTCTGAAAGGGGCGCAAACGCCTTGACGCCTTCATTCCTTCATTTGCGCGCGCGGCGCGCAACTTCATTTCTTCGTTTGAAAGGACGCGGCCGGGCGGCCGCGCGGGTAAAAGCATGTACGCTGACAGAGATTACATCGTCTCGCTGCGCCGGGAACTTCACCGGCATCCCGAGCTCGGATTCGAGCTGCCCCGGACTCTGGCCCTCGTGAGGAGGGAGCTCTCGGCTCTGGGGATACCGTTTACCGAAAAGTACGGCGAGTCGGGCATCGTGGGCTTCATAAATCCGGAAAAGAAGGGCTTCACCATCGGCATCAGGGCCGATATGGACGCCCTGCCCGTCACGGAGAAGACGGGGCTGCCCTTCGCCTCCGAGACGGAGGGGCTTATGCACGCCTGCGGGCACGACGCCCACACGGCGATGCTGCTGGGGACCGCCAGGGCGCTGAAGAGCATGGAGAAGGACCTCGCCTGCCGCGTCGCGCTGGTGTTCCAGCCGAGCGAAGAGGGCCTGCGCAGCGGCGCCGCCGAGCTCGTAAAGGGCGGCGTCATGGACGAGATCGACGTCATCATCGGCCTCCACGTGGAGAACTGGCTGCCCTCCGGCTGCATAGGCGTATGCAGCGGCAGCTCGATGGCGTCGAGCCGCAATTTCCGCATAGACTTTTACGGGCGCACCGCCCACGCGACGATGCCCCAGTCCGGCGCCGACGCGCTTGCCGCGGCCGTGAGGACATACAACGACATAATGTACATGACCGGGAGGGAGATCAGCCCCTTTGCGAAGTACGTGTATTCCGTCGGCAGGCTCGAGGGGGGCACGGCTCAGAACGTCGTCGCCGACAGGGCCTTCATGCAGGGGACCATCCGGACCTTCGACATGGAGCTCGACGCCTTCCTCATCCGCCGCACGCAGGAGATCGCCGAGGCCGCCGCGTCCGGGACGGGCGTCAGGGCGGTCACCGACTCGACCCTGCTGACCGGCGTCGTATACAACAACCCCTATCTCTCCGAACTCGTTATCGAGGCCGCAAGGCAGGTCGCCGGGAGCGACCGCATTAGCAAGATGCCCGAGAAGCTGAGCTCCGAGGACTTCTCGGTCTATCTGACGAAGAAGCCCGGGGTGTTCTTCAGGCTGGGCACCAGGAACGAGGCCGCAGGCTTCACCGGCCTGCCTCACAACAACGATTTCATGATCGACGAGGACGCCTTCCCGGTCGGTACCGACACCTGCGTTCAGTTCGTGCTGAACAACATGCGCGGCATCGATATGGACAGGGTGGCGGCCTCCGATGAAAGAAAGCGCGGATGAGGCGGCTCTGGGAGGACCGGTCATGATAAGAATCGAAACATACGAGCAGGCGCTCTTCGAGACCATAAAGCGGGGGGCTACGGAGATCTCTCCCGACGTGAGGGAGGCCTTCGTGGCCGCCATAGACAGGGAGGCCGACCCCGACGCCCGCAAGGGGCTCGAGGCCACGCTGCGCAGCATGGACATGTCCGCGGTGCGCCGCAACCCGCTCTGCGTCGACACCGGCTGGCCCATCTTTTATTTCAAGGTGGGCAACGAGTGCCGGCTCGAGGGCGGCCTTATGGGCCTCGAGGAGGCCGCCAGAAGGGCCGTGGCCGAGTGCACGAGGCTGGGCTTCCTGCGCTCGACGATGAAGCATCCCCTCACGGGCTACGATCCCGGCAACAACATCGGAGCCAACATACCCGACTTCACCTACAAGTTCGTCGAGGGCGACTCGATCGAGCTCTCCTACGCCGCCAAGGGCGGAGGCAGCGAGTGCTTCGGCGGGACCCGTCACCGCATAGTGGCCTTTGCCGACGGCGTCAAGGGCATTGAAAAATTCGTCGTCGACTGCTTCACGGCGTCGGCGAGGGCCGGCGCGGTCTGTCCGCCGTCCGTGCTCGGGGTGGGCATCGGCGGGACCGCGAACGTCGCCGCCAACCTGGCAAAGGAGGCGGCGTGCCTGCGCAGGATAGGGTCGTCCAACCCCGACCCGATGTTCGCGGCCATAGAGAGGGATCTGTACGGGGCGCTCAACAGCCTCGGCATAGGCATTCTGGGATCGGGCGGCAGCACCTCGGTGCTTGCCGTGAACGTCGAGTACGCCTACACGCACATAGCCGGCATTGCCGTGGCCACCAGCACCAACTGCATGGTCGCCAGGCGCGCCTCGTCGAGGATAGACGCCGACGGCACCGTCACGCGCATGGACGCCCCGATGTGGTTCGGGGACAGATGAGCGCACCTCCCGGCCGGCAGAAAGAGGTATTCAAATGGCAGAGTTTCATCTTGAGGGCCCGCTCTCCGAGGAGGACGTGACCCGGCTCCAAATCGGAGACACGGTCTACATATCAGGCAGGGTATTCACCTGCCGCTCCAGGCTCCAGAGGTACGTGTTCGACGAGGGCCATCCGCTGAACTTCGACATCTCCGGGCGCAACATCCTGATCCACAACGGCCCCATAGTCGTCCGCGAGAACGGCGCGTGGAGGCTGGTGTCTTTCATGCCCACCTCCAGCATACGCTTCGAGAAGTGGGGCGCCCGGAGCGTGCGAGACTGGAACCTGCGCATGATCGTCGGCAAGACAACAATGGGCCCCCGCACGGCGGAGGCCATGAAGGAAAGAAAGTGCGTGCACGTGTCGCCGAGGTCCGTCAGCCCGAATCTGTGGATAGACTCCATCGAGGTCGAGGACGTCAACCTCTTCGACGAGCTCGGCAGCATCGAGGCCGCCTGGTTCTTCAAGGTGAAGGACCTCGGGCCGTTCACGGTCGACATCGACTGCGAGGGAAGAAACTATTTCGACCGGCTCGACGGCCAGATCGACGAGAGGAAGAAAGATGCGCTCGGCAGGCTCGGGATCGACGAATCGTTCGAATTCACAAAACTGTACTGAGACCCGCGGCGCGGCCGTCGTCAGGTACGGAAAGGAGGTTCCCGTGAAAAGAAAGGATAAGATCAGGCTGAGTCCGGTCAGCACCATGCACTACATCCGCTTCGCGCTCCGTCTCATCATCTTCGGGGTCCTCCTGGTCCTGTACGTCCTGTACAGGCTCTTCGGAGGCGACGACATCGCCTCGGTGATAGAGAGCTATCCCGCCCTTCTGGTGCTCATATGGGCCGTCTTCGTCGCTGAGATGATCTTCAGATTCTTCCCCTCGCGCATCGAGAGCCCTGGCTGCCAGAAGCAGTTCGCCTGCAATTACACGAAGACCGGCAGGACCGACATCGTTATCCAGGACAACCACGGGGTCATGATGGCCGCGTTCGTATGGATGGTGCCGAACGTCATCCTCGGCGCCCTCTACATGGAGGGCATACTGGACGACGGCATAATGATCCTGGTCTGCTCGGCCTATTCGGTCTGCGACATGATCTGCATCCTGTTCTTCTGCCCGTTCCAGACCTGGATACTGAAGAACAAGTGCTGCTGCACCTGCCGCATATACAACTGGGACTACGCCATGATGTTCACTCCGCTGTTCTTCGTCAGGAAGCCTTACACGTGGAGCCTCGTGGCGCTGTCCGTCGCCCTGCTGGCGCGCTGGGAGATCACCTTCTACTTCCACCCGGAGCGCTTCTCGGAGGACACGAACGGCTACCTCAACTGCGCAAACTGCAACGAGAAGCTCTGCCACCACAAGGACCAGCTGAAGCGGCTGTGGAAGCAGATAGCCGAGTTCACTCAGAAGCGCATAGGGAAGCTCAAGTGAGAGCGTCCCGGCCGGACAGGCCGCTGCGCTCCAGCATCTCGGCATACCAGCGGAAGGAGCAGCCCCGAATGTTCGTCACGTGGTGGTTCACAGACCTTAGGCCCGCGACGTCCCATTCGATGAGCAGGAAGCGGGGCTCGGTCCCGGGCAGCTCGAGCGAGCCTATCCTCGCGGAGGACTCGGCCGGAGCCTCGGCCCGGCCGCTGAGGAGCACCTCTCCGGTCGCGACGTCGCGCACGGCAAAGCCGAACTCCGCGCCGTACGGTCTCTCGTTTGCCGCGAACAGGCCGTAGACTCCGCCCTCGGGCTCGTCTATCATGAGGCAGAGCGGTTCCTGGGACCGCTTTATGAACGAATAGGCCAGCTTTTTGCGGAAATAATAGTCCACGACGGCGTCGGATACCTGAGGCCAGCCGTCGAGCAGATTCCACCAGATTATCCCCGTCCTGCGCCACTTTCCTATACGGAAGCGCTCGATGAAGTACTTTTTCGCCTCGGCCTGCGAGATCTGGCTCTGGCGGACGAAGTCCCCGAGATCCTCCTCGGCGCTGCCGAAGAGCGTCTCGACCTGGCTGCGGGCCAGCCTTATGCGGTAGGCGAAGGCCGCGCCCTCGCGAGGGTCCGGGCAGGCGGCGTGGACGAGGTATTCGCGGGTGGTCTCGCCGCCGGGTTCGAACAGCTTCCCGGGCTCTCTCAGGAAGGAGCGGAGCGACTCGACGGCGGGGAAGCCGTGGTAGCCGGTCTCGCTGGCAAAGCTGCACGTGGCGTTTCTGTAATAATCGCCCTTGAAGTAGTCCCTGGGGCCCCAGAGATGATCTTCGGGCATGGCCAGTCCCTCGCTGAACACCTTTTCGCTGATGAACGGCGAGCTCGGCAGATAGGGCCTTCCGTAGTCCCAGTCGGCGACGGCCCGCCTCAGCACGTCCCTTGTCAGGCGGTTGTCGTTGGGATCGAAGCGGATCCCGTTCCAGCCGGCAGCCGCGCAGTCGCATTCGTTGTCGCCGGCCCACAGGGCCAGGGACGCGTGGTTGCGCAGGCGCAGGATCTGGCATACGGCCTCGTCCGCGAGCGCCGCTGCGGCGGGAGCGTCGTCCGGGTAGCGTCCGCACCCCATGGCAAAGTCCTGCCACACCATTATGCCTTTTCTGTCGCAGAAGTCGAAGAAGGCGTCGGATTCGTAAACGTTGCCGCCCCAGCAGCGGACCATGTTGCAGCCGGTCCCGTCGAGCAGCTCCAGCGCCCTGTCCAGCCTCTGCGCGTCCCTGCCGTGGAAGGCGTCGAGCGGCACCCAGTTCGTGCCCATGACGAAGATCTTCTTACCGTTCACCCTGAAGAGGAACTCGCCGGGGTCGCCGGCCCCGTCGGGGTCGCGGCGTTCGAGTTCGACCGTCCTTATGCCGAGATCGAGCCTCAGGCTGTCGCAGAGGCGGCCGCCGCGACAGAGCTCGACGGCAGTGTCGTACAGGCAGGGCTCGCCGGAATTCTTCGGCCACCACAGGCGCGGCCTGTCTACCGAGAAGCCGAAGCGCGCGTCGGTGTGCCACAGCGTTCCTCCGAAGGAAAAAGAGCTGTCGCCGCAGGAGCCGCGGACCCTCACGGAATAATCCGTAACGAGGTCGCCCCCGAGTGTGGCGCTAATGTGGAAATTCATATCGGCACGGCCGTCCGACAGGCGTGTTACGGCAAAGTACACGCTGTCTATGCGGTCCGTTTTTTTTCTTTGCAGAGTAACCGGCCTCCATATTCCCGCCGAGACGATGCGGGGCATGATGTCCCAGCCGAACATGTGGGCCGCCTTCCTGACGGCAAGCGTCGGGTAGGTGTACGGCATGGCCGTCCTGGCCGGAGGGAGCTTGACGCGGCGCGCCTCGATCGCGGCCGGGCGGATGTGCACGACCATCGAGTTCATCCCTCGGCCCGGCGCCGGAGAGACGTCGAACGGGACGAACATGTTGGAGCTGGACGCCGCGAGAGCGCCGTTCACGTATACCTCGGCGAAGGTGTCGACGCCCTCGAAGCGTATGAACTCGGAGTCGCCGTCGGCTTCGAACTCGGTGAAATACCAGACGTGGAGATTCTCGAGCTTCCGTGCAAGCAGGGCGTTGTCTGAATAGTACAGATCCGGCAGCAGGCCGGCGCGCATCATGTCGCACTCGAGATTGCCCGGGACCTCGGCGTCGATAGCCTCAAGCCCGGCCTTTCTTATGTCTTCCGGCGTACGCAGGGAGAGGTCCCTGCAGCGGCTGTCCTCGCAGAAAGCGAGTTTCCATCTGAACACGGCTGTATCACGTCCTTTCCCGGCGCGCGCCGCCTTCCGCCCCGCCGAAGAAGCGGTACTCGGCCCTGGCGCACAGATAGTGGTATACGGGCAGATAAAGCTCCTGGACCCTGTATGTCCCGCTCTCCGGCACGCGGACGGCGATATCGCAGATGCGCGACAGCTCGCTCTCCCTCGCGCCGGTCAGCGCGACCGTGACAAGGCCCGCCGCCCTTGCGGCGACGGCCGCGGCGACTATGTTGCGCGATCCGCCCGAGGTCGACAGGCAGAGGAGGACGTCGCCCGGCCTGCCGTATCCGTACACCATCTGGGCGAAGGCCAGCTCGGCCGACACGTCGTTCGAGAAGGCTGTGAGGACCGAGGTCTGGGAGGGCAGCGATATTGCCGGCAGGGCTCCCTCCAGCAGATCGGCCATCTCTGCGGCATCCGGCAGACCGCTCCCGGCCAGGGCCGCCCTGAAACGGGCGTCCGCGGGGCGCCTCAAAAGGAAGCTCTTCATGAGCTCCCCCGCGATGTGGTCGCAGTCGGCGGCGCTGCCGCCGTTGCCGCAGGCCAGGAGCTTTCCCCCGGCCCCGAAGCAGCGTATCAGAGCGTCAGCCGCGGCCTCGATGGCGGAGCGGCAGACCTCCAGCTCAGGAAAGCGTCCGTAAGGATCGCAGACCGTCCCTGTCATGACAACACCTCGTTTTCCGCGGCCGCGCACAGCGCCGCATAATCTCCTATCCTGTCTCCGAGCTCCGACGCGACTATCCTGCAGACGGCCAGCGACCCCGGCAGGCACTCCTCCCGCAGACTCTTCTCCATGGCCTCCCGGAGAAGGGCCTCGCTGCGGCGGAATATGCTGCCGATCACTATCAGCTCCGGATTCAGTATGTCTATGAGTATGGCAAGGCCCTTTCCGAGCATCTCGCCGCTCCTGCGGTAGATCTCCGCGGCGTCCGCGAAGCCGGCGTCCGCCGCGTCCGCGACCGTCTTCGCGTCGATGACGCCGCCCGGCCGGGGCAGGAAGGAGACGCTCCCGCCGCGGGCCTGCGCCAGCCCGGCCGCGGCCCTGCCCATGGCGGCGATGCCGCCTCCGGAGCAGAAGCCCTCGAAGGAGCCCGCCTTGCGGTGGCCTTCGGGGCCGCGGGGGGCCAGCCTTATGTGGCCGACCTCGCCGGCCATGCCGGAGGCACCGGTGTAGAGCCTTCCGCCTAGTATCAGTCCGGCTCCCATGCCTGTGCCGAACGTGAGAAAGATCATGCTGCCGACGCCCCTGCCGGCTCCGAACTTCCATTCGGCCAGGGCGCAGGCGTCGGCGTCGTTCCGCAGGGAGACCCTGCCACCGTACCTTTCCCTCAGCATGTCGCAGATATGAAAATCGTCCCAGCCCGGAAGGTTGGGAGGGGACAGGATGACGCCTTTTTCCGGGTCGAGCGGTCCCCCGCAGCTGATCCCTATCGAGGACAGATCGCCGGTCATGCTCTCGGCGAGCCTACACAGTCTTCCGACCGTCTCTTCGGGCGAGAGAGAGAGGTCGGTAGGGAACTCCCGCCTGTCCGCGACGCGGAGCCCGCCCGCGGACGCTTCTCCGACGCATACGGCGCACTTTGTGCCGCCGATGTCGAAACCCACCATATCTGATGCTCCTTTGCTCCGGAGGGAGGCGCTGCGCGCCTCCCTCCGCTTTCTGTATAGGCGCGGTTCAGCGGCGGCGCTTCCCGCGCGAGAGGGGAAGCGCGGCGGCCGCCGCAAAGGCGGCGAATACGGCGGCGGACGCCGCGGAGCCGCAGCCCTTCTTTCCGGTCGGCCGGGCCTCCGTTGCTGCGGGACCGCCGGCCTTTTCGGTGCCGGCGCCGGAGGTGTTCGCCGCGGGCTCCGTCCCGGGGGCCTCAGTGGCCGCCGGTTCGGTCGCGTCATCCGTGATCTCCGCGCTGTCGCCGCCCCCGGTACGGGCGTTGATGAAGCTGAGGGCCTCGCCGGCGTCCTTCATGAAGCGGATCTCGTAGATGTACATGTAGGCGCCCTCTCTGCAGCCGGTGTTCCAGTCGAGGCGTATGTGTTTGATATCGCCGAACCAGGAGGAGCAATTGGAGAAGTCGAACAATATGTATTCGGTCTCGCCGTCGCCGACGTAAGGGACGCGCAGGTCGGCGCTGCCGTATCCGGCCTGCTCGACCGTGTTGCATATGCCGAACACCTCGAAGGTCGTCCCGGTTACGGACGGGTCGCACCTGGCCGTAATGACCATGCATTTGCAGTCGTCGGCGGAGACGGGGGCGGACTTGACGGCCGTGTAGTACTTGTTCATGTCGAGCTGTACGTACGGGTCGTTCGTGTCGGCCACGGATATGAATTTCATGGTCCCGTCCTCGAAGAGCACGTTCATGTCGTGCTTGAGTCTGAAGCAGGTCCCGAGCTCCTCCGTGAATATGTCAAGCACGGCGCTGTCTGCGAGCGGAGGACCGTCGTACTCCTTCATCTGGGTCTGCGGCGTGTCGACATGCTCCGTGCCGAAGCGGATGTAAGAGAACGAGCCGGAGTTCTTCGTCGTGAACTTGATGTAGACGCTGTGGACTCCCTCCGGGATCAGCACGGGGAAGGTGACCTCCTTTGCGTCGACGATGCTCCAGCCGCCGGTGTCGCTGATCTTGCACTCCCCGGCGAGGAACAGCTCGTTGTTGGGATAGTCGTAGTAGATGTCGAGGTCGGTCGTCTCACCGGTGCGGGCGTCGTACCCGAACCTGAGGGTGATGGACAGCGCCCCGGTCCTGCCGAAATCGACGTTCTCGAAGGCGACGATGTCGTTAAGCGACGAATTGCCGCAGCCGTAGCCGGCGACGAAGCCTATCGACGTCCCGTTCCCGCCGAGATCGTTCGTGGTCGGGTCGTCGATGTATTTCTCGGTCGAGCCGTTAAGCGCGATGTTCTGAAACGCGTCGAGGGTCTCGGCAGCGGCAAAGACCGCGGGGACGAGCGCCGTGAGCGCGAAGGCGGCCAGTATCAGGCAGATCAGCGTTCTTTTCATTTTGCTCTCCTTTTTTCGGTTGTTTCGTTCCGCGCGCACGGCCGTTGCGGCGCGGTTCGCGGGCGTGAATGCCCCGCGCCGCGCGGATGCGCGCCGGGGACACCCTCCGGTTTAATTATGATATGTCCGGGCGGGAAAGGCAACTGTGATTATCCGGCCGGTAACTAAGAAAAGCTCGACTCCCGAGTTGACACGGACGGACGCTTGTGGTAGTATTGAGAAAAAGGAGAGTTGCTATGATCAGTCCGTCAAGATTGACCCCGATGGAGGCCGGCGACGCGGCCATGTCCGCCGATCTTCACGCCCTGTCGGCCGGCGACGTCTACGCCCTGCACTGGCACGACTATTACGAGCTCGAGCTGGTCCTGGAGGGAGAGGGCCTTCACCGGCACAACGACGCGGAGTACCCTATCGGACCCGGCAGCGCGTACCTGATGTCGTTCTTTGACTATCATTCGCTGAGGACGACGACGCCCATGAAGATACTCAACGTCAGCTTCCGCCGGGCCTTCATGCCCGATGCCCTGGCCGGGGCCCTGCAGGCAGGCCCCAGAAGATACAGCTGCCGCTTCGACGGGGAGGACTTTGCCTACATGAGGGAACTTGGCGGGCGACTGCTCCGCGGCGATTCCGACGGCGGCTCCCTTGCCGAGTTCCGCGGCCGGGCGCTTCTGAGCCTTATGCTCACCGAGGTGATCCGCAAGGCGGACCCTTCGCCGTCCGCGAGGGCAAACTCGCTGGCCCAGAAGGCCGTGGCCTTCATACAGGGGAACTACGACCGGGACATCTCGCTCTCCGGGATAGCCTCGCGCCTCTCGGTGACTCCGACCTATCTCGGCACTGTGTTCAGGCGGGACGTCGGCATGTCTTTCAACGGGTATCTGAACACGGTCCGCCTGCGCTACGCCTGCGGCCTGCTGACGTCGACCGACCTCTCCGTCAAGGAGATAGCGGCGGCTTCCGGCTACGGCTCGACGGAGTACTTCCTCTATGTTTTCCGCCGCAAGCTCGGAATGACCCCCGGGGCCTACAAGGCGATATCGGCCTCCGGCTGAGGCAGATACACCGGTCTCGGAGCGGGCGGCAACTCCGGCGCTGCCGGGACCTCGGCCGGGGAGATGACCGGGCCCCGGCCGGGAGCGCATGAACCGCAGACCGCCCCTCGCGCAGGAACACAGAAGCCGCATGGGCGCCCTTTCGGGCGCCCATGCTTTTTTGATATGGGTATATGCGGGATTCGGGGCTACCTTGCCGCCGGGGGAGGTGATACAATTAATAAGCAATAACAATTGAGCTGTTCGGCAACCGTCAGTATCTGTCATTTTCAGTTTCTCTTCGGAGGTTCCGGTCATGGTCACTTACGCTTTCGGAATGCTTTCCACAGCCGCTCTGGCCCTCGTCATGTACCTTGTCGGTTCGTTCATCGTCGGCAAGGTCGGTTTTTTGAGAAAATA
>JAEEJM010000180.1 GCA_016281895.1 Clostridiales bacterium | reverse complement strand
GACGCGATCCTCGTCGTGCATGATCTCTTTCGGGACACCTATTTTCATAATATCCTCCTTATGTGAAGGGCGGTCGGACCGCCAAAAAATAACCTGTTTTCGCCTCCGGCGGCGAGCGGGACGAGAAAATTCAAACTACATTATATTAAAACAGGAAGATAAAAGCAAGCCGTTTTAAAACTTGGCGAAATAATTAAACGCGAACGGACGGAACGGGCTGATTATTTCATTGAACAACTCGTTTGGCCTTAAAAAATTAAGACGCGCCGAGTGACCCGCCGTTGCGGTTTTTTGCCGGCCCCGTTCTTTTTGTTCGCAAACACTTGACTTATCTCTGTTTTCTTATATAATAAGACTTGAAAGCGGCCGGATGCACGGCGCGCGCCGGATTAGAACGGCGCGCGGACCGAAGGCGCGGACCTTGCCGGCCGCGGACCGGAGGATACATGAGAATTAATCTGAAGATCGCCGCGGCCCTGACTGCGGCCGTCCTGCTGGCCCTTGCTCTGCTTGCGGGCTGCGTGACGGACACGCCGGCGCCGGAGGGATCGACGCAGAACGAAAACGGGGAGAAAACCAAAGAAGAGATGACTCAGCAGATCACGACCGGGGCGCCCCCGGTGCCGGGAGAGCCGGCTTCTTATCCGGTGATACACAAGACCGTCTATAACGCCTCGCTCGACTGGAACAGGCTCTCGCAAAAGATACCCGGAACCAGCCGGGACCTTGTGTGGTGGAACCTCAACGCCTGCCAGAAGCTGTCCACGAACTTTCTCAACGTGTTCCCGAACTACCGCGACGGCGACAAGTCCGTTCCCGGCATGCAGCTCCTGTTCGGCAGCTCCATAATGGAGTACACCGCCAAAGGCGTAGAGGCAACTCACGCCATGGGGATCACCCTTGTCTCCTCGCTTCCCATGTGCCTGCTCCACAAGGCCAACTACGCGGCCTACGGCCTCGACTACAGGCCTTATGCCGCCGTCAAGCCCGGCACCAAGGCCATATCCGAGGGCTCGGACTACGCCTATGCCTGTATCAACAATCCGCTGTTTCAGGATCTGGTCAGGCAGTACACCCTGGCGGCCGCCCGCACGGGCTACGACGGGATGTTCTTCGACGCCAACCCTTACGCGTACGGCCTGAAATTCAACTGCGGCTGCAAGTACTGCGTAGAGGGCTGGAAGAGCTACTCGGCCGGGAAGACGGGCGCCGAGATCCCGCTCCTGACGAACGAGCCCAACCTCAGCAGGGAGAAGGATCGCCTGTTCATGCAGTGGAGGCGCGACATCTACATAGATTTCGTCCTGCAGCTGCGCGACGAGTGCAGGCAGATAAACCCCGCGTTCTCCGTCTGGCCGAACTTCGGTTTCAACGGGAACCACACCTATTATTATACGCTCAAGGGTCTTGAGGACGCCATGTGCGAATACGGCTCCAACGTCCTCGTCAATCCGGGCGCCGAGAGCACTCTGTACGCCTTTGCCATGTACGAGGCGGCAAATCCGGCCAGGCAGCTCATGACCCAGTTCAACAGTGTCGCCAGCCAGGCGAGCCCGGACTACAAATGGTACACGGCCTATGTCGAGGCCATCGCCGGCAGCGGAGCCCTTATGACCGGCACCACCAGCACGGCCACGTCGACCTTCTTTGCGGTCATCGACGGCTGCAACAGGATCAAGGCCGCCGATCCCGAGGCCTTCTCCGACAGCGCCAACGCGGCGGACGTCGCGGTGGTCTACTCGTGGCAGAACGTCGACGCCTACCTCAGCAAGTTGGCCGGGAACGTGAGCTACTCGGTCAACACCTCCCGCAAGGTCGCGGGGACGCTGGCGGCCAGAGGCGTTCCGTTCGCCTACGTCATGCCCGAGGCCGGGCCCGACATCGGCGAGCTCATGCGCTACAGGATCGTCATAGCTCCCGACCTCAGACTTCTCGACGACGCCTTCGAGGCCCTGCTTTACGAGTATGTTCAGGCCGGCGGCGAACTGCTCATCTGCGGCAGCACCTTTGCCGCCTGCCGCGTCGAAGAGTACGGCTACAAATATCCCGCCCGCGCCGACGACGTGCTGAAGGCCTGGACCGGCACGGCGTATTCCGACGCCGCTACCGGCTCGTCCTTCCGCGTGGGGAAGGGCGGCATAACCGTCGTAAAGACCTATATCTCCGGAGCGGCCGAATCGGTGGCCACCGAGAATCCGGTGTACACGGAAGCTCTTGAGCGCCTGGGCATCGGCGACCTGGTCAGAGTGAGCGGAGTGACCGTCGGCAAGGTCGAGACCACGCTTCGCAGCGACGCGACCGGCAGCCGCTGGTGGCTGAATCTCATCACCTTCGCGTCCGAGGGCGTCTACAGCGACAAGCCCGTCACCGTCACGGTAAGGATCCCCGAGGGACAGACCGTCACCTCCGTGACGGCGGTCTCGCCGACCGCGGCGTCCGAGGCGCTCGGCCTCGAGTGGAGCCAGGACGGCAGGACGCTGACAGTGCGGGTGGT
>JAEEJM010000179.1 GCA_016281895.1 Clostridiales bacterium | reverse complement strand
GAATCGAGCGATACAAGGCGCACGTCGGCGACTCCGCCGAGCTCGTACAGGGCCCTGGCGGCCAGCTTTGCCGCGTTTCCGCGTCCCTTGTCTATCTCGCAGCCCGAATGTCCGCCGAGCAGGCCGGAGACGGCGAGCCCGAACAGCCCGTATCCCTCCGGCAGCGGCCCGCGGACGAGCGGGACCGAGCAGTCGATATGTATTCCTCCCGCGCAGCCGACGGTGAACACGCCGTCCGCCTCGGAGTCGAGGTTCAGAAGTCTTCTGCCGCTTATGAGCGACGGATCGAGGCCGGCGGCCCCGTACATCCCGGTCTCCTCGTCCACCGTCAGCAGGACCTCAAGGGCCGGATGGCTGAGGGAGGGCTCGTCGAGCACCGCCAGGGCCACGGCGACCCCTATGCCGTCGTCGCCGCCGAGCGAGGTGCCCTCGGCCCGGACGGATATCCCGTCGGTCGCGAGCCTGACCGGCTCGCGGCTCATGTCGATGCCGTCCTCCGGCCGGCTGGCGCAGACCATGTCGAGGTGCGCCTGCAGGACGACGGCGGGCTCGCCTTCGCGGCCGGGCGAGGCCGGCTTGTATATCACGACGTTGCCGAGGCCGTCCCGGACGCGGCGCAGCCCCCTTTCGGCGGCAAAATTCTCGCAGAGCGCGCTGACGGCGCCCGTATTACCGGATCCGTGCGGCACTGACGACAGCATCTCGAATATCTCGAAGACGCGGCGGGGCTGAAGCCCCGAAAGGACTCCCACGGGTTCAGTCCTCCTTCAAGGTCTTTTTCTCGGGGACCTGCCCGCCGGAGCGGGCCCCGTCCGCGGGCCGCTTCCGGCCGAGGCGGGAAGCGTAGGCCAGAGTCTGTTTGAGCGCCGAATCCCGGTCCACGCAGGCAAGGCGCAGCTTGTGGGCGTATTCAAGGATCTCGCGGAAGCCGCTGTCCGGGACGAGCCCGGCATCTATGAGATCCTGCCCGGTAACGTACGGCGCGGCCATGGTCTCCTTAAAGATCCCGTACCGCTCCTCCAGAAACGGCTCGGACGGATAGTATGTCCGGTCGAAGATCATGCCCAGGCTGTCCGCCACGGCCAGCTGTATGAGGCCGTACGGATCGACCGAACGGTCGAAAAGTCTGTTGGTGGCCTTCACGGACGAGCGCCCCGCCGACATAACGTTCGGCTGCATGTGCAAGAGCACCATGTTGAGCACGTACTCGGTGAGCTTTTTGTCCGACGTCAGGCGCCGCATGAAGGTCCCGGCGACGCCCACCCCGGCCGTGTCGTGCCCGTAGGAGTGTATCCTGCCGTTCACGGTGCTCGTGGTCGAGGGCTTGCCGAAATCGTGGCAGAGCGCCGCCAGCATGAACCCGTATGGGTTCGAGGCGCGCCCTCGGCGCTCGGCGGCGCGGTCGAGAACCATCATCGTGTGCACCCAGACGTCGCCCTCCTTGTGGAAGAGCGGGTCCTGGGGCGTGCCTATGAGCGCCTCCGCCTCGGGGAACCAGAAGCCGAGCTGCGAGCAGTCCCGAAGCACGCCGAAGAACACCGACGGCGAATCCGCCCTCAGCATTGCCTTGCGCAGTTCTCCGTCGACGCGCTCGCACGACAGGCCCGTCAGGTCCATTCCCCTGCACAGCTCAAGCGTCCCGCCGTCGACGGCAAAGCCGAAGCGCGCGGCGAACTGGGCGCCTCTCAGCACCCGGAGCGGGTCCTCGGCAAAGGTCCTGCCGCTCACGTGCCTTATGATACCGTTCCTGAGATCGTCTCTGCCGCCGAAGTGGTCTATGATCTCCCCGGTCAGGATGTTCTCCATCATGGCGTTGACGGTGAAATCCCGGCGCTCGGCGGCCTTCTCGGTCCCGATGAACGGATCGACGCTGATCTCGAAGTCCCGGTGTCCGCCCCCGAAGCAGTTCTCGCGCCTCGGAAGGGCCACGTCGATGCCGAGCCCGGAGAGCGTGTAGATCCCGAAGCTCTCGCCGACGGTCAGCACCTTCCCCACGCCGGCCAGTATGTCCCTGAGGACGGCCGGCTCCACTCCGTGGACCTCGATGTCTATATCCGGCGAGCCCCCCTCGCCGCGAACGCCCATAAGGCGGTCGCGGACGAAGCCGCCGACGTAATATGCGGTGCCTCCGGCGTCTCTGACCCCCGCGGCTATGCGCCGGGCGGCGTCGGAGGCGCGTTCGGGCGCAGTCATCTGTCCGTTTCCGCGACGGCCGCGGCGCCGTAGCCTATGACGGTCTTGACGGGCCGGATCTTGTTGCCGAGCTCCCTGCCCTCGGCGACGTACCTGTCGTAGTCGGCGTCGCTGATCACGTGCGGGCAGAGGTCGCGGTACTCGTAACGGCCCTCCGACGGGGCGGTCCAGAGCACGGCGTTATATATGACTTTGAGCACGTTGGGATCGTAGAAGGAGCGGCAGGACTCGTGGCCCGGCTGGAAATAAAAGATGCGCCCCTGGTCGCGCAGGAAGGTCATTCCGGCGCGGAAGATATAGCCGTCCTCGTACCAGCTGCCGAAGATGAGCTCGTCGGGCTGCGGAACGAAGAAGGGCTCGGCGTAGAGCTCCTCGCTCTCGATGTAAAAGCTCTGGGGTATGCCCCTGGCTATCGGGTGCGAGGGCAGCAGATTCCACATGATCTCCTTCTGCTCGCGCCCCCATGTGAGGTTGCCGGACGTGCCGACAAGCGCGCGGAAGGGTTTGGAGTGATGGGCGGAATGGAGGGCTATGAACCCCATCTTTCCCATGTAGACCCGCCTCTGGATCCTGTAGACCAGATCGTCGCTGACCTCGCCGTGGGCCATGTGCCCCCACCAGATGAGGACGTCGGTGGAGTCGAGGACCGACGCGGGCAGGCCCTGGTCCGGATCGTCGAGGGCCGCCAGGGTCACCTCGAGCTCCGGGAAGCCGTCCAGGTACTGCTTGATGGCGCCGTGGATGCCGAGGGGATAGATCCCTCCGACCGTCCTGCTGTTCTTTTCGTGCCTGAATTCGTTCCAGACAGTGACTCTGAGTTTTCTTTCCATATGTGCCCCTTCCGCCGGCCGCGGGCCGGACTTTTGTTTTTCTTAATGATTATATAACAATTTCTCCGTTTTTTCAAGTCCCGGAACCATTATTGACTATTGAAAAAGACACGTCCGTATGTTATACTTACGGCGTGGGAAACGGCTTTTTGACCGGAAACAGCAATTTGACACCGGAGATTTCTTATGCTGAACCTGATCGTCGACTACTTCGCCTCGCTCACG
>JAEEJM010000178.1 GCA_016281895.1 Clostridiales bacterium | reverse complement strand
CGTCGCTGATCCTTCCGACCATACCGCCGAATACGATCCCGCCGACATCTCGGCAAACAAGGTCAAGGCGATGCTCTGCTACCTTCTGGGCGTCGGCGGAGTCATCCTTGCGGCCCTTACCGGGACCAAATCCGACTATGTAGATTTCCACGTCAGAGAAGTTCTCAAGATCACCGTGCTTGAGCTCCTGGTCTGCTTCGCCGTAGCGATCCTCTGCTGGACGATCATCGTTCCGTTTGCCGGCTTCGTATGCCTCGCCATACTCTACGTCGTGCGGATCATCGGGTTCTTCAAGGTCTGCAAGGGCCAGGCCAAAGAGCTTCCGATCGTCAAAGCCTTCAAGTTCCTCACCTGACAGGGTCATCCTGCGCGGAGCCCGCGGCCTATGCCGGTCCGCGGTCATCCGCAGTGAATAACTGACGGGACTCCCCGGCCGCCAGCGGCGGCCGGGGAGTCCCGTTATACGGCAGGCGGTGCCGGGGATTTCCGTCACACGGCAGGCGGTGCCGGGGAGTCCCGTTACGCGGCCGCCGGCTCCTACGGGAGCGGCGGCCGCCGTTCGGTCTTTCATTTTTCTGTCCGGCCGACGGCCGTCGCGGCCGGCGGAGAACGCTCACGCCCAGCCGAGCAGCGCGACCAGGGAATACATGAGCGGGATCGTGATAACGCAGAGGATGTGCGATACCATGGCCATCGCGGCCCCGGCGGAGGTGTCCTCTCCGCAGGAGGCAGGGAAGATGATGAGGTTGAGCCCCAGAGGGGCGGCGTACGAGAACAGGCCGCACACCATGACCGTCGGATCTTTGGAGATCAGGCGCAGGAGCGAGAGCAGAACGGCAGGCAGCACGAACAGCCTCAGAGCGGTGGCTATATAGACCCGTCGGTCGGCCAGCAGCTCCGCCGGACGGTAGCGGCTTATTATGAGGCCCGTCAGCAGCATTCCGGCGGGCGCCATGCAGCCGGCGAGTTTCGATACCGATTCCGTAACGAAGTCCGGAAGTAGCGGAGTGAGCCCCGTGACGCCCGAGACAATGCCGATCACTATGGCAATGAATATCGGATTGAGGAAGGCCCGGATCAGCGGGCTTTTCCCGTCTTTGGACGGGATCAGCGCCATGAAACCGAAGACCGCGGTGAATACGTTGAGCGGAAGGGTGAAGAGCATGTAGCTGTACAGGGCCTTCTCGCCGAACAGCATGGGTATGAGGGCGGCCCCTACGAAGCCGTGGTTGGCCACGACCATGGCGTACCTGTATATCTGTTTGGCATAGCCCTTTTTGGCGAACAGCCAGGCGACGGAAAAGCCGAGGAACACGGCAACCAGAAGCACGACCGCGCCGGCGGCTATGACCGGCAGCTGTTCCTTGAGCGATTCCCGGGTGCAGCTGAGCAGCAGGGCATGCAGGGTCAGCGCCGGGGTGAAAAGAAGTGTGCACAGCCTTGACAGCACCAGAAAGGCATTGTCGGGGAGAAGCTTCTTTTTTCCCAGGACGAACCCGGCCGCTATGCAGGTCAGCAGCACGAGCATCGATTGAAGTGTAGGAAAGAATGTCGTCGCCATGAGATCCCCTCCGGGGCTTTTGTAGGCCGTCTTGGAGCGGGCGCGGACTGCCCGGTTGCCAGGTAATTATATCACGGAACGGCCGGTTTGTAAAGCCGTGCCGGAGGAACCGGTTTTTCTTGACTTGCCCCCGCCCTTATGGTATAATCAGATCGAAAGAATAAAGGAGGTATTCGAAATGGAAATCTTTTACTACATCCTCGGCGGAGTGGCGGTCCTTCTGTTCCTCGTGTTCGTCACTTCATACATAAAGGCCGGACCCGACGAGGCCATCATGATCTCGGGCTGCGGCAAACGCAAGATACTCATAGGAAAGGCCGGCTTCAGGATCCCGTTCCTGCAGAGGACCGACAAACTCAGCCTCAAGGCCTTCCAGGTCGACATCAAGACCGACGAGCCCATCCCCACCAAGGAGTTCATCAACATCAACGTCGACGGCGTGGCCAACCTCAAGGTGTCCTCCGACCCCGTCAAGCTCGGCAAGGCCTTCGAGGCCATCCTCCGCATGCCCGAAAAGGAGCTGATCAACCAGCTCCAGCAGGTGCTGCAGGGCAACATGCGCGAGATCATAGGCACCGTCGCCATCAAGCAGCTGGTCCAGGACAGGCAGGGCGTGGCCGAGCAGGTCAAGCAGAACGTCGTGCCCGACATGGAGAAGCTCGGCATCGACCTCGTAAACTTCAACATCCAGTCGTTCTGCGACAACGACCACGTGATCGAGAACCTCGGTATAGACAACGTCGCGCAGATCTCCAAGGACGCCTCCATAGCCAGGGCCAACGCCGAGAGGGACGTTGCCATAGCCAAGGCGGCGGCCGAGGAGGCCTCCAACAAGTCCAGGGTCGAGGCCCAGACCAAGATCACCGAGCAGAACACCGAGCTGTCGCTGAAGCAGTCCGAGCTCAAGCAGAAGACCGAGACGGCCAAGGCCATCGCCGACGCGTCGTACGAGATCGAGAACCAGAAGAGAAAAGAGCAGATCAACATTGCGACGGTAAACGCGACCATCGCCCAGAAGGAGAGGGAGGTCGAGCTCGGAAACCGTCAGGTCGAGCTCGAGGAGAGAAGGCTCCGCGCCGAGATCAACAAGAAGGCCGAGGCCCAGAAGTACGCCACCGAGCAGCAGGCTCAGGCGAACCTCTTCGCCAGGCAGAAGGCGGCCGAGGCCGAGAAGTTCGAGCTCGAGCGCAAGGCCGAGATAAAGAAGATCCAGGCCGAGGCCGAGAAGGTCGCCAAGGAGCGAGACGCCGAAGCGCTTAAGATCTCCGCCGAGGCCGAGGCCGCGGCTACGGTCGCCAAGGCAAACGCCGCCAGGGACGCCGCCCTTGCGGAGGCAGAAGGAATCAGGGCCAAAGGCGAGGCCGAGGCCGAAGCAATAAAGAAGAAGGCGGACGCCATGAAGCAATACGGCGAGGCCGCCACGCTCCAGCTGATCCTGGATTCCGGCGTGCTTCCCGCGGTCGTCGAGGCCTACTCCAAGCCCATGGCCGAGGCGTACAGCCACATAGGCAGCATCACGATGTTCGGCGACGGCAACAACGCCAGACTGGCGCAGGAGCTGTCGGTCAACGGATCGCAGATAGTCGACGGACTCAACACCTCGCTCGGCATCGACATAAAGTCGATACTGGCCGGCTATCTCGGAGCGAAGATACTCGACAACAAGAAAGACGCGGATACCACGGCCTGACACGGCCAAGGGTGCCCGCCCGCGGAACCTCCGCGGGCGGGCACAAATTAAAAAGCACAAACAAAAAAAGCACACATAGAAAAGAAAAAAGCCCTGATCGAAACAAGGAGAGCCGATGCTTGGGAGACGTTTATTTCGGACGTGCATTCTGGGAGCCGCGGCTCTCTGTTTTTGCGCGCTCCCGTCCTGCGTTGCCGACGGCCCTGAGCTCGGCGGCCGGACGGAGGACCCCGGAAGCGGTCCCGATCCGGAGGCGGGCGGCGTGACGGTCGAGACGCTCGACAGCTCCATGACGGTGACGGTCCGCGACGGCGGGGTCTACATCGACAGCCTGAGGACAATTGCGGGGGGAAGGGATTTCGCCGGCAGGACGGTCCCTCTGTCACTGCCGTACGGCTACTGCCTGCCGTCCGGGGACGGCTACGGGCCGCTGACGGAGTTCGACTGGGAGTACCGGTCCTGCGCGGCCTTCGACGCCGGAGGGGACGCGGCCCGGCGGACAGAGGAGGGCGCAGGCCGTCCGTACGGTTACGATCTTACGTTCGAGAGCCAGGCTTCGGGCTGCTCGTATGTGCTCCGGATAACGGGACGGCGGGAATCGTCCGGTCCGTTCGAGATCTCCGGGCGCTTCGTGAACGGCGGCGGGACCGGTATTCGTTTTGTTCCGGAGGAGTATTTCGCTTTCGAGGCCGTCGGCAGCGGCCCGCCCGTGGCCTGGAGCTTTTCCAAGGAGAGCGGGATCGCGGAGGGCTGGACGCTGTACAACGGCAGGAGATTCGAGGGCACCGGCATCTATACCTATATCATGGACAGGCCCATGGTGTTCAGCGCGACCACCACGTCGAACCACGAATGGAACAGCGGGGACAGGATCCCCATGATATATACGCATTATGAACGGGACGGCGGAGGCGTTTATTTCGCCCTCGAGTGGATAAACGGCACGCTGACCGGGAGGAGCCGCCGCGGGGACGGCGACTGCGTCATGAGCTGCCGCCTCGGACGGACGAGGTTCGAGACCTCCGTGCCCGCGGGGGAGAGCTTCGCGATGCCAGCGGTGTACCTCGGCGTCTATAACGGCGACGTCGACGACGGCTCGAACGTTTTCAAGAGCTGGTTCCTCACCTGCAAGGCCCCGTCCTGCATCCTCGATGACCCCGACGAGCCGCTGATCCAGGAGGATATGCAGATCGGGCTCGAGGCCGCGGATTACGGCATCGAGTCGATAAAGTGGGACTACGGCTGGTGGTCGGACGAGACTCTGCAGGACGGCTGGCGAACAAACGAGGGCTTCACGGCAGTCAGGGACAGGGCTTATCTCGGCGTCATGAACGGACTCGGGACCCCGACCCTCGAAGCCTTTACCTGCCTTGCAAACAAAAAAGGCCTCTCTCTGGCCCTTTATGTGCTGCTGAAGGACACCGGTCTGTCCGGCATCGCCGGCGTTCCGACATCGGTCGGAGCATACGGGCATCCGGAGTGGTTCTCGAGCCGTACCGTGTCCGGCAGCGCGTCGGCGGATCTCGGGAACAAGGCCTGCGTCGAGTTTTACAAGTCCTATCTGCTGGATCTTTTCAGTACCTCGGGGGCGACTACGTGGAGGACCGACTTCGAGCCCGTCTGCTTCAAGTCGGACAAGGAGAACCGGCACTTTGCCAACGGTTCCGATGTCCAGTACTGGTGCGCGACGGGCTTCTATGAGCTGGTCGACTATCTGTACGAGAATGTACCCGGCTTCCGATACGAGTGCTGCAGCTCGGGCGGCTCCATGAAGGACTTCGCGACCATGAGGCGGGCGGTCGTCATAAACAACGACGATTCGGCGGACTACATGTCCCTGCGTATGTCCTTTTACGACACCTCGTACTGCCTGCATCCGGCGCAGATCCAGCTGCCGGTCAATTCCCTGACCTACACAAAGGGGTCGGAGTATTACACGGGCACGGCCGACGGGGCAGCCGGCTTCCGCAGCCAGCTCCTTGCG
>JAEEJM010000177.1 GCA_016281895.1 Clostridiales bacterium | reverse complement strand
TTCATCAGACGGTATCTTTTCGATCATCCCGGTGATGCAGAGCGCCTCGACGGCTTTTCTGAGTTTTTGCGTGATGCCTTTGTATCCCATTTCCTTTGAAAGATCCGTAAGATTAAGCGGTTTGTTCTCGAGGATCGACAGTATTTTTGCGTCGTATGCGCTGTTGCGAGCTTTAACCTTCGGAACGAAATACGAATGGACAGGTATTTTTACCGTAAGATATCCGCGCACATCATCCATTTCAAATATGGGCATATCGGAACCGTTTTCACGCAGTGAAGCAAAAGCTGTCGGGAATCCGGTGTTGCGTCCCTCTGTCAGTTTCAGCTCCTTCAGAAAATCGCCTATCCTGCGGTTTCTGTACGCTCTGGCGCGAATCTCGAGCGCCTTGATGCTCTCGTCGGTGATGCTGTTATCAAATCCGGGAAAGCTTGTGACCTCAATCGACGTCGGCGTAATGCGGACGGTAATCGGCTCGTTGATCTGATAAGAGCGGTGATAAACCGCATTTGAAAGAATCTCTTCGACCGCCGCGTACGGATAGTTCATGATACGGTCGGCTTCCGCTTTGTTCTTGTTCTTGATAACGGCTTCCTTCAAAGCGTAGTTTTTGATATAAAGAAGCGCTTCGGTAAGCTGACGCTGTATCGGGCCGGTAAAAACTTTTTCGGTCATATTCGTCCCGGTCGGATCGGGAATATCCACTACCTCTATGCGAGCGTACTTGAAATACTTTTCGGGATGCTCGGAGAACATCAGAAGACCGACATTTTTCGGCTTTCTGTATTCAGAAGGTCCGGAAATAAGCTGCATATCCTCGGCAAGACGGTTCAGATCCTGTTTCAGCGAGTAGGCGTACAGATCGCTGCCGACCTTTTTCAGATGTTCGCGGATAAGTCCGAGATCGAGATCTTCGATTTCGGCGGCTAGATTCGGTCTGTCGTCGAACGGAATATCGGAAGAAACGTAATAAAGCTGTTTCAACTCTTCCGGCGTAGCAACGACGGTGCTGCTCGCCTTTCTGATATAATACTTCTTTTCGGAGCGTTTTTCCGACAGTGATACCGATGCCTGATAAGGACGCGAAAAACCGCCGGAAACCCAGATAACAAGGACGTGCTTGTCCTCGTAAATGAACGGCTCAGCGACCGGCTGATAGAACGGTTCCAGATAGTTGCAGATCTCGCGCAGTTTCTTTTCCATACCGTCTATACGGTTCTGCGCGATACCTTTTATCGGAAAAACGGGAGAGCCGTCTTTTTCTTCAACGCCGACGACGATATAACCGCCGCCCATATTGTCGATATCGTTGGCAAACGCACAGATCGTATGAAGGATCGGCTCCGGGTTCCAATCGGACTTGAACTCCACCCTTGACGATTCAACGATTCTTCTGTTGATGAGATCGCTTATATTTACAGGTATAGCCATGTAGTATGCCTCCCGATCTGATTTCGTTACTATTATACCAATCGAAAACCGATTTGTCAAGCAGAAGAACGTTTTTTTGTCGAGTCACTCGACAAAACATCATCGTGTATTGTCGAGTCGAGTCAATTGCATCTTTGGTTTTTATAGCGGCATGAAACAGCTTTGACCACTTATCTGACCCCCAACCAGCGGCGGAGCATACGGAAACAATGGAGAAAACGGGCTGAAAACCACGCGTGTGCTGGTATGGAATTGCACAAGAGGGTAAAAAGTGGTATCCAGTCTTTCTTTCATTTGATCCAAATATTGTGGTTCACCGCACAGTCGTGAAGAATCGACAAAATCAGGATTCTGCCACCATTATTAAGAGCCATACTTGTGTCTACTTTTATTGACTAGTACAAAATATAAATGTATTGCCCCAAAAACCTGCGTAAATAAATATTTTAATACCCCATTTTTATGCATGAATGCCTTGACAGCGGAAGTGTGTTCACACCGCGCCCCGGCGCAAGCATGGTTCTCAGTCCAGTCACTCCGACCAAAACAGCCGGTATCGGGCAATACTTTACCTGATACCGGCAAATTATTATCTCTTCATCTCTGCTTTTTCAGCGGCTGTCAGCCGCCGATGTCCATCATCGTTCCGATGAAGAACGGGAGTCCCGTCGCGGTGTCGATGAGTACGTACACGAACGGCCGGTCCAGACGGACGGTCCTGGCGTCCGGGTCTTCCCTTATGGCCTTGTCCAGCATCTCCACGACCGTAGCCGCTCCGGCCTTCGTTCCCTTCTCTCCGACCGATATGAACGTCTGATGTATCACGCGGCCGATGAAAATGTTTCCCGCGCTCGACGTGCCGAGGCCGGTAAAGTCCGCCCGGTCCTCATCGAAGGCGTCGGTCATCCCCATGGCAATGAGCACCTCGGACATTTCGGTCTTATACCCGGTCTCGAACTTTGGGAGCGAGGCGTAGACCGATACGGACTGAGGCTGAGAAAGCATATCCAGCAGCGCCTTTCCGTCGAGCGAGGCAATATATTCGGCCACCGTCATGCCTTCTTTCGGAAGAAGGGCCGCAAAGGCATACCTGCCGCCTTTGTAATACTTTACAAAGCCGGTGGCTTTGCCGTCGTCGAGATAACCGTGCTCGGTCGAGTACATGAACTGCGCATCGCGCGAAGTCCCGTCTTCGAGCGTGAACTGTCCTTCGCGAACCTTGTCCTCTTCATAGATCGCCGACCACTCAGCCTCGAAAGCAAGGGCGTTGACAAGATACATGACGGCCGCTTGCGGGATCTCGTCCAGGATGTCCCTGATCATGCCGTCGGTGTTCTTCTCGACCCAGTTGTTTATATCTTTCAGCGTGGTGTCGTCGAAAGGAGCCTTAAATGCGCCGGCTCCGTAGTAGTCGGCGTTTGTCTGAAGGAAGTCCCTGTTTACATTGAATCTTTTGTCGGCCGTGAACCAGATCGAGTTGGCAAGGCTGAGCCTGCATTTATCGGAGGCCGGCAGAGCCCTCAGATAAGCGAAGAAGAACCGGTTGAGTTCCTCGGTATCCATGCCGAGGACTTTTTTCATTTGTTCTTTTGTTTCGTCCACGGCTCCGTTAGCCGTCATAGAAAGGGCGGCCAGGACGGACAGCGGCGAGATCAGTGTGTTTTTTCCGGCCTCGCTGCTCTGCCTGAAAAGGCGCACGGCAAAGTCCGCGGCTTTGGCGGCGCTCTCCGGGCTGACTTCGGAGGACGCCCCGGTGTCTCTTGCCTCGATCCCGTCCATCAGATCCGCGGCGACCGTTTTTACGGCGCAGCCCGAAAGACCGGCAATGATCGAGCAGATCAGCAGCAGACTGATCGCGGATAATGCGACACTTTTTGTTTGCATGACGGTTCTCCTTCATAATGATTATTGTATATCGGGCATTTCGCTGTGATTCATTATACTGGTTTGCCCGCCGTTTGTCAACAATCCGGGAAGCCGGCGGCGGCTTAGACGGCAGGTTCGCAGCGGGAGCCGCTTTGCTGCGCGGCCGCCCCGACATACTCCAGACAGAGCATGGTCAGATCGTCGAACTGCTCGGCACTCTTTACGAAACCGTCCACTTCGCTGCTGATGTTTTGAAGCACAAGGGCGGGCGGAGCGTCGGGATCCCTGTTCAGCGCCGCGATCATCCGCTCGTTCCCGAACATATTGCCTTCCGCGTCTGTTGCCTCCGGCAGACCGTCCGTATACAGGAACAGTTTCGCGCCCGGACTCATCTGCAGTTCATATTCTTTGTATCTGATCCCCGGCATTCCTCCGATCACCAGACCGTGTCTGTCCCTGATCAGTTCAAACTGCCCTCCGGGTTTACGGAGCACCGGATATTCATGGCCGGCATTCGCGGCGGTCAGTTTGCCGGTGGAGATCTCCAGAATGCCCATCCAGACAGTAACGAACATTTCTTCCTGATTGTTGGAGCAGATCGCCTCGTTAGTCTTCGTCAGTATCTCGGCCGGGGACCCCCCGAGCATGGCGCAGCTTTGCAGGATTATCTTGGACGCCATCATGAACAGCGCCGCGGGAACGCCTTTCCCGGAAACGTCGGCAATCACGATCCCGAGATGGTCGTCATCGATCAGGAAAAAGTCGTAGAAATCGCCGCCTACCGCCTTTGCGGGGTTCATACTGGCATATATGTCGAATTCGTTTCGTTCGGGAAAAGGCGGGAAAATGTGCGGCAGCATTGCCGACTGGATCCTTGCCGCCATTGACAGTTCCGTGCTGACGCGTTCCTTCTCGGCGGTTATCGTTTCGATCCTGCCGATATAGTCGTCAATTTCCGACGCGAGATCGGTTATGTCGTCAGAAAGGTCTGCGATCTCGTTCCTTGTTCTGATTTCCTTCAGTTTTTCCGTTATTGCGCCGCTGTTTTTTGTCTGTTTATACAGACGGATGCTTTCCTGAACTCTTTTCAGCGGCCTCAGCACGAACCAGAAAACGAGCAGAAGACAGATAACAGACAGGAAAACCTGAAAAATCATCGCATAGAGCGTTTCTTTGTTTGCCTGAGAAGCGGCAGACGCCCTCATCCCGGACAGGTTATACGTCATTCCGATAAAAACCGGATGCCCGTCCGTATCCCCCAGCCAGGTGTAATAATCCACGTAAACGCCGGCGCTTGCCAGATGCGAACTGTACGCCCTTGCATGGCGCATCGCCTCCTGCTGGTCCTGTCCCACGGTCACCGCATGCCCCAGCGGATAGACTTCCTCATAACTCGTTCCGCGGGTCGCGCCGGGATCTGCGGCACTTAGCAGGAAGAATTGCGTCCCGTATGACTCGTCCGTGGCAACGCAGAACAGATAGTCTATCTGATTCGATCTTTTGATCTGGTTCAGCCTCGTGATCAGCCATGAGTAAGTGATCTCGGCATAAAGCCTCCGATCCTCGGGTTCCAAACTGTCAAATTCTCGCTCCGTAACATATTTCAGCTGGACGTCGGGATGCCGTTTGGAGAAATCAAGGCATTTTGCCGCGGTTTCGGTATCCGGTCCGTATTCCGCGTCGTATTCGATATCCATTTCGCCTGAGTTTGTGTACCAGTACGAAAGCAGCCGTTCGTACGCCGGGTACTCGCGGATCGAAGCCTTGACAAGTTTGCCGATCTCGGAAGCGCGCGCTTCCGTCTGCTGTCTGATAGCGGAATCCGAGAGTGAACGCTGTGTAAAAAAAGTTATTATTCCTGTCACGATAATACCGATCGCGAACAGGATCATGACCTGAGGGATCAGCCTAGATATCTTTTTTTCTTTTGTTGTGCTCATGTTCTATCTCCCGGCTTTCTCTGTACGCCCGACCGCGCATACCGTCGGCTCGCGCCTGTCGTCTCACTCGATCTTGATCGCTGCGAAAAAAACGGAAATGGCGGCTGTCTCCTCAAACCGAACTATTATCCTTCATTATGATAATTGCTGTATCGGGCATTCCGCCGTGTTTTATTATACTCTTTTGCCCGCCGTTCGTCAACAAGCCGGGAAGGCGGAAACCGACAAAACGCCGGGGACTTGACAAAAGCCCCGATCCGGTGTAAAGTTATATCAGTCAGGAGGTTGATATGGAAATCAATGTTTATGAACGCTATTACGAGGCCGAGGGCAGCTTCTCCGGAGTCGCCCGAAAAGGGGCGCTCGTCATGCTGATCGGCGATTCCGGCGCGGGACTCATCTCGTACAGGGCAGCCGTCACTTTCTTCCCGCACAGGGACGCGGACGACTTTGCGGTATCTTACGACGCGTATTTCGAAAAGGAACTGTTCAGCGGCAAAGGCCGAAGATCCAGAAAGAAGGAGGCCGCCTTCCTGGAGGGGCTCCGCGACACGGTCGACGCCCTGTCCGCCGAACACGGCGCCGCGGTCCTGTGGGACAGGCCGCTGAGGGAGGAGCGCCGGGGCTGACCGCCCCGCCTCGCCCGGCAAGTCCCGAGCGTCGGGCGTAACGGATCACACCTGAGACGCGCCGCGCCCGGCAGAGTTTTCTCTGCCGGGCGCGGCGCGTTTTTGTCGCCTTAGGGCGGCTCCTCAGCCGTCCGTCCGCTTGTCTATGACGAACACGGTCCAGAGGTTGTTTGCCGCCTCGATGACGAGCTTGCCGCCCTCCTGGGTCCAGGTGAGGCCGAGCTCGCCGTCGCTCAGGTGTATGGCGCTCCCGCTCACCGAAACGACTCTCTCGCCCTCCCCGAGCACCAGGGTCAGCCTGACCGTTCCGGAGGTGTCCCATTCTCCCTCGCAGCCGTTGTTAATGACGTGCAGCCACCATCTGGTGCTGTCGGCGTTGCTCCTGACGGTCGTCTCTATGTACCCGGCGACGTCCTCCTCGACCC
>JAEEJM010000176.1 GCA_016281895.1 Clostridiales bacterium | reverse complement strand
CTTTGATTATTCTCAGGGAGGACCGTCATGATCATCGTCGGTATCGATGTCGCATCAGAAAAGCATGATTATTTCATGCTTCGCAAGGAAACAGGTGAATCCTTCAGTTCATCCGCAATCACTATCCCCAACAATGAAGCCGGATACAAAAAGCTCCACAATCTCGTCGCCTCGTATGCCGTGATATGTTTCCTACTATTTGTTCATATAATTGTCTATTAAATCCTTAGAGCATTGTATAACATCATCAGGAAGATTTAATGCTTCGTATATTTCAATATCAGTCAACTCATGATTCTGACTAACGGGGATTGTTAAGGCCTCTGCTCTGTATTTAAGGCTAGGCCAAAAGTTCTTGGCAACATTTTCATCAACTTCATAGATATATAAAATGTATTGTGATTCTTCCTCTGTTATCGGAATGATTCCATCATGATAAGAAACGGTATATCCTAATTCTTTTTTGAACCAGGTCGAAAACTCTGCAACTGTAACACTGTCGCCGACCTCTAAAGAAAAGGAGGATGTGCTTTCTATCACAGAATCTATTCGAAGAGTAATCGGGACGAATTGGCCCTTTTCATAATTGCAACCATCCTTATCAATGGTTTCTATAGTGGCAATGCATACTGCAAACTCATCTGAACCTTTGCAGGCATTCCCGGAGATTATAAGAGATGAATCTGATGTCCTGCTCTCTCTATCTGTGCCCATAATAGAGTCAAATGAAATATTATTAAACATAATATGCCTCTGAACGTCAGTATTAGATTCGTTCATAGAATAATCGCTACTGTCTTTTTCGCTATCGTTCCGTGAAACATCAGCTTGATTATCTTGAATATTGATTTCAGGATCTGTCGATTGATACAGGGATGTCGTGTTTGTTTTTGTACAAGACCCCAATAAATTTATCATTAATATCAAAGTTAGTAGTATGATGGTTTTTTTCATGATAATGCACTCCTTCTAAAATCTAATGGCTACAATCAATATGGTATTCCCATTTGCTGGTTAGGTTTATTTTGTCGTGATCCTGTGGCATTGAAGCTGTGAGTTTGCGATCAACTGTGTCGTTGAACCTACCTTGATTCATTATAGCGTATACAGACTCCTGCCCAGCATAATCACCTCGGCAACCAGCGAAGGTATGTCTCAAGCCATCATCATTTTCTTCGCTAGGGTGTGCAAGTTTGAGGGCATGCCCCATTTCGTGACATATTACCTTATTGATTTGAACCCCCCTATAATCTTGACTTTTTTTTCATTTTCCTCTTGACTTAATTATAGTTGCCTCCGTTCACAATAGTTTTTCCATGTATTTGATCAAAACCGAAGTGCAATACTCATCGCGGAGCCCGCGAGCCTCAGATCCTTCCGTTTCTTATGCGCTCGACGGCCCTCAGCGTGTTCTCCCTGCTCCCGAAGCCGGTGAGTCTGAAATATCCCTCGCCGGCCGGACCGAAGCCGCTGCCCGGCGTGCCGACGATGTTGAGCTCGGTGAGGAGGTAGTCGAAGAAATCCCACGAGGACATGCCGTCCGCCGTCTTCAGCCACACGTACGGCGAGTTTATCCCGCCCCACACTTTGTAGCCGGCCTCCTCCAGTCCCCTGCGGATAATGCCGGCGTTCTCAAGATAGGCGCCGACAAGGGCTGCGGTCTGCTCCCTGCCCTCCGGCGAGTACACGCTGGCGGCGGCAAGCTGGACGATATAAGGAGTGCCGTTGAACTTGGTGGAATGGCGGCGGTTCCACAGCGAATTGAGGGACACTCCTCCGACCTTCAGCTTCTTCGGGACGACCGTGTAGCTGCAGCGGAGGCCGGTAAAGCCGGCGTTTTTGGAGAAGCTGCGGAACTCTATGGCGCACTCGTCGGCGCCGGGTATCTCGTAGATGCTGTGCGGGATGTCCGGATCCGTTATGTAGGCCTCGTAGGCCGCGTCGAAGAGCAGCACGGCGCCGATCCGGAGGGCGTAATCCACCCAGGCCTTGAGCCCCGCCCGGTCTGCGACCGTCCCCGTGGGATTGTTCGGGAAGCAGAGGTAGATCATGTCCGGGGCCGATTCTCCGTACAGGTCGGGGGCGCCGGGGACGAAGCCGTTGGCCTCGGTGCCGGGGATGTATATGAGCCTGTCCCAGCGGCCGGTCGCGGAGTCGTAGTTTCCGGCCCGTCCGGCCATGGCGTTCGTGTCAACGTACACGGGGTAGACGGGATCGCAGACCGCGACTTTGTTGGCGGCGTCGAAGATGTCTCCGATGTTGCCGGTGTCGCTCTTGGCGCCGTCGCTTATGAAGATCTCGTCGGGCTCGACGCCGATCCCTCTGGCGGCAAAATCCGTCCCGGCGACAGCCTCGCGAAGGAACATGTAACCCTGCTCGGGGCCGTATCCGCGGAACGTCTCCGCGCGGCCCATCTCGTCGGCCCCGCGGTGAAGGGCGGCGACAGCCGACGGGGTCAGCGGAAGAGTGACGTCGCCTATGCCGAGCGATATAACCTCGGCGTCCGGGTGCGCTTCGATATACGCCCTGCGGCGCTTCCCGACCTCGCTGAAAAGATAGCTGCCGGGGAGTTTCAGATAGTTTTCGTTGATCCTTGCCATGTTGACCTCCGCTTTCTCTTCGAGCCGTTCGCGATGTAATTACCGGCAGATGCCGGAGTCCGGCCTGCCCGCCCCGGACCTGCCGGAGCCTTCCGTATCGTATCCGGCGACGTCGAAAACATATGTTGCGCCGCCTGTCATGAACGCGCTGTGTCCCTCGCCGGCCCAGTCTATGACAAGCTCGCCCCCGTCCAGAGCGACTCTGACCCTGCCGTCGCACAAGCCGCGGCGCACCGCGGCGACAGCCGAGGCCGTCGCGCCGGTGCCGCAGGCCATCGTGATCCCTGTGCCGCGCTCCCACACTCTCATCCGCATGGAGCCGCGGTCCCTGACGGTCACGAACTCCACGTTGATCCGCTCGGGAAACGCAGGCAGCCGCTCTATGACGGGCCCCGCGACGGCCGGGTCGGCAGCGTCCGCGTCGTCCACGAAGATGACGCAGTGCGGGTTGCCGACGCTGACCAGCGACGCCTCGTACTCCCTGCCGCCGGCGCTCAACACTACTGTACCGGGATCGGCGTCCGCCGGGACTCCGGGCAGCAGAGCCGGGATGTCGCCCGCGAGAAAGCGCGGAACGCCCATGTCGACCCGGGCTCCGGTGCAGATTCCGTCCTCGACGGTCAGCTCGAGCCGCTTCACACCGCTGCGGGTCTCGACCGTCACGAACGGCCGCGTTACGTATCCGTTGTCGAACATGTATTTCCCGACGCAGCGGATCCCGTTGCCGCACATGCTGCCCTCGGAACCGTCATTATTGAACATCCTCATGGCGCAGTCGGCCCTGTCCGACGGACAGATCATTATAAGCCCGTCGCCGCCGACGCCGAAATGGCGGTCGGATATGCGGACGGCCAGCTCCGCCGGCTCGGCTATGCTCTCGCGCATGCAGTCGGCATACACGTAGTCGTTTCCTATCCCGTGCATCTTGAGCAGTCTCATGGCCCAACTCCTTTGGCTCCTGACGCGCGCGCAGGCGGGCGCGGCGCAACAGATAATTATTCAATCTTTATTATATCATAGACGCGGCCCGTTTTTCAACCGCCGGAGTTAAAAAACGCACTTTCGCCGCGCCGGCGAAAGTGCGTTTTTTTGCCGCTGCCGGCTCACCTGTCTACGGTCAGGCTGCCGGTCCCGGAATAATACGCTATATTGACCGAATATCCGTCTGCGTTTTCCGCCCGATAGCTGAATACGGTCATGCCCAGGACCTCCTGATCCTGCAATTCGGCGTCGACGGTGAAGCCGGCCGCCTTGACCGCCTCGACGTATTCCCTGAGCTGCTCTACCGTGGCGCCGGTGAACGTCGCGGCAAAGCCGTCCTCGTCGACGGCCGAGTAGCCGATCCCGAAACCGGGCTTCGGGAGCAGCCTCGTGAACTCGTTGTCGGGCCACTCTCCGGCCGGCCCCGCCTCGGGTCCGGCCCCGGATCCGGACTGCGAAGCGTCCTCCGGGAGATTGAGCAGCCGTGCTCCGTCCACAGGCGAGGCGTAAGGCGGATCGGTGCGCGTCAGCGGCGCGTCGCCGGCAAGGCTCTTCAGTATCATGCCGCAGGATGCCAGAGGCAGCGCAAGCAGGAGCGCCAGCGCGGCGGCAATGCCCTTTCGGATGCACTTATTCATCATCGCAAGCGCCTCCTTTCAGCCGGCCATGTCGACGACAAGCGTCAGGGTAAGATAGCCGCGGGGATCGACAGCCTGATAGGCGTCGTCGTCGGTGTTTGTGGATTCGGTGACCTTGCCGCCGGCGTCCACTATCCTTGTGTGGTCCTGGTGATAGGCGGTCCCGGTCTCGGAATCCGTGATGTCGGTCCAGGTCAGAGTCTCGGTGCCACCTTCGCCCTTCTTTTCGAGCACGCTCACGTGATCGTGGACTATCCTGCTGTATGTGATATCCAGCGCCGAGGGATCCAGCCTCATCTCGAAAACGCCTCCGAGCGAGCCGCTCAGCGCCATGTAGACGTTGCCGCACCCGAGAGTCGTTCTGTTCTCCGAATCCCTGTTCGCGCTGTGCGAGATCACCCTCCACATCATCGCCTGGGAGGCTCCGGGATTAGTTTCCTTCAGACGTTCGTTGATGGAGTCGGCAAGGCTCTGCGCAAAGGTCCTGTCGTATTCCAGGAGGGAGACATCTATGTCCAGCGAGAAGCTGCCCTGATAGGTCCCGACGGGATCTTCGTACCGGCCGTCTCGCTTCTCCAGCACTATGTCCGCGGTGTATATGTAAGGCGCGACGATCTCGGGAGTGCCTCTGTACAGCTGGTCCTCCACGGTCCGGCTCTGGATGCGGATCGTCCAGAAGGTGTTCTTGCGCGCCTTTTCCTTTACGATCCTGTTGAGCCCGGCGTTGAACTCGCGGAAGCGCGCTCTCGCGTTGGAGAGCTCGACGATGTCCTGATACTTCTGCTGATCGCGTTTATACTGATCCACCGAAATAAACACGCCGTTTATGACGAGCGACTGCGAGAAGCCCGAGACGCTCGTAGGATACGGGAGCAGCGATTTTGCGTCCGGCAGCTTCCCCGACATTATCATGCCGACGACGGTGCCGACAGCGTCCGTCTCCCCGTAGGTCGGCAGCTTTCCCCTCAGGATGTCGGCGATCTTGTCCATGCCGACAAGGGAGAGAAAGTTGCGTACCAGGCGCTCCTGCTCCTCCGGAGTGAACGAGAGCCCGTGCTGCAGCTCGGCGATCCTGAGCTTGTCGGTCACGGCGTTCTCGGGGCTCTTGTACCCGTCGACGCCGCGCGCCGCCTCGATCATGGCGTCGGCAAGGTCCCTGTCGGTCAGCCCGCCCTCGAGCGCGCACGTCCCGCCGATCCTGACCTGTTTATGGGACGCGACGCCGACGAGAAGCTCGACCGGATAAGAGGTCCTCATACCGGACCCGGGCATGCCCGCCGGGCGGAGGTGCTCGATCCATGAGCGCTCCTGAAGACCCACGGAGCCTGACGAGAGGACCCCGGCGGCGGCAGCCCTGCCTGCAGAATAAGCTGCCGGAGAGACGGCCGCGGAGGCTGTCCGGCCGGCGGCCGCAGCGGAGGCGGAGCTTTCGGCCGAAGCGGCAGTGGCTTCGCCCGCTGAACGGGCAAACATCCCGGCGACATACTTCAGCGCCTCGTCGTCCGGCGCCAGAAAAAGCCCGTCGTTCAGTATCTCGACGGCCAGTCCCGCATTACCCGCGGCGATCTCGTATACGGCAGCGTTCGCGTACAGCGCCGGGGCGAGCGGATCCGTGAGCAGCGCGTTCAGCGCGCACACGGCGGCCGCCGACGGATCGTCTTCATTCTCCGCCGCCAAGGCAAGGTGATAGGCGGGAGAGAACTCGGCGCCCGTCCGCCCGGCGACCAGCGACGTCCTGGGGGTGTAGGCTTCGAAGATCTCCCGCTCGAGCTCCGCAGCCTCCTCCTTCAGGGAATAGAGGGCGTCCGGCGACATGTTGCGGAGATAGTAAAAGTCCCTCTCCTTATAGAGCGGGTTGGACCCGGCCCGTTTAAAGCAGTCTTCGGCCTTTTCTTTCTCGCCGCGGAACCTGTGGATCAGCCCTTCGAAATAAAACGGCAGTGCGCTGCCCGGACCGGCGGAGGCTATCTCGTCCCAGGTCCTGTAAGGCGCGTCGCCTGTGACCTCCCCGAGGTCGGCGCCCTCGCCCCTGAGCCAGAGCACCGTGTCGACGCACAGACGCAGCGACGATATCCCGGCCTGAGCCAGGCCGTACAGGTACTCGCTCTCGAATGTCAGCCCGACGTCGTACTGAAGCGCCGCAGTCTGCGCGAGCTCCCTGACCTCGTCCATAAGCTCCTTATGCGCTTTTCCTCCGGACCCCGTCCCGACGGAGATCAGTCCGCAGGAACAGAGCTGGGCGGCAAGCAGCACCGCCGCCAGGACGAGGACTATCCTCTTTTTCAATTCACTTCACTCCTTTTTGGAACGGTTCCGGCCGGAAAGTCCGGCAGCTTCCCGTATATGTGAAAGGCCGCGGCCTTCTGCGCGAACCGGCGTGTCTTAGCGCTCTGCTCCCCGGCAAACCGGTACGGATCGAAGCCGGGCATGTCGAAAGCGGCGGTTCCCAGGAGCTTCGTAAGGAAGCCCGTGGATTCGAACTGCGGATACTCGGAGCGCACTGTGTCCAGAAGGACGAGCCCGCAGAGGAACGGGTCGACCGCCCTGCGGTCCGTAATGTGGAACTGCAATCCTTTGCAGCACTCGCCTCTGTATTTCGAAAAGGCCGGCATAAAGCTGACGGGACGGAAATACGCACCTGGAAGCCCCTTCGCGTTCATGAGGTCAGCCAGTCTCCAGCCGTCGATCCACGGAGCGCCAATGTACTCGAAAGGCCTCGTCGTTCCGCGCCCTTCCGAGACGTTCGTTCCCTCGAAGACGACCGTGCCGCAGTATGCCGTTACAGAGCCCGGCGACGGCAGGTTCGGAGACGGCTGGATCCATTCGACTCCGAGGCCGCATGGATCCGAGGATCGCCCGAGCCCGGCGCACGGTATCACGTGCAGTTCGCAGCCGATGCCCTCCTCCGAGTTTATATACCTAGCGTATTCCCCCGGAGTGAGGCCGTACCTCGAGGGTATCTCGTACATCCCGACGAAGCTGGCGTGCTCCTTCTCGAGGACCGTGCCCCCGACGCGGTCCAGCCCCAGCGGATCGTACCGGTCGAACACCACCAGAGGGATCCCTGCGGCGGCGCATGCTTTCATCGCCAGCGCCAGCACCGAGATGTGTGTAAAAAACCTCAGTCCGACGTCCTGTATGTCGTACGCGAGCACGTCCAGCCCCGAGAGATCCACAGGCAGGCCTTTGCGGTAGATCGAGCTCACCGGCAGGCCGCTTCTCTCGTCTACCGTGTCTCCGATCTCCTCTCCCGCCTGCCGGATCCCGTCGTAACCGTGCTCGGGGGCAAACAGCCTGACAAGGTCGAAGCGGCTCCTCAAAATGTCCGCGGTACGCTGCAGAGACGAATCGACCCCCGTGGCATTGGTCACAAGTCCAGTGCGCCTGCCCCGCAGAAGCGGCTCGGCGAGCTCCACCCTGTCTATTCCGTGCAGATATTTCACAAGTGTCAACTCCTTCCGGATCATCGGGCCGCGACGGTGCCGCGCGTCAGGCCCCTGGCCCCGCGGTCACAGCGACACCGCCCTGCGGATGTCCCAGTCCGCCTTTTCGAGAAGGTCGACGGCGGTCACGGCATCGCAGCCCCTAATCTCGGTAACTATCCTGATCACCCTCTCCCTTAGTTTCCTGTTCGAGGGCCTGAGGTTGATCATCATGTTCTCGTAGACCTTCCCGGTCTTTATCATCCCGCAGGTCGAGAGCATATTGAGCACCAGCTTCTGTGCCGTGCCGCTCTTCAGACGGGTGGATCCGGTTATTATCTCCGGCCCTGTGTCGGTAACGATACTTATATCGGCGGCCCTGCCGGCCGGGGTGTCGTAATTACTGGAGAGGGCTATGCTTACGGCACCGACCTCTCCGGCGTATTTCAGCGCCCCCACGACGTAAGCAGCTCCTCCTGACGAGGAGATGCCTACGACCGCGTCGCCGGCGCAGACGCCCCGGGCCTCGAGATCGCGTCTGCCCGCCCCGGCGTCGTCCTCCTGTCCTTCGGCGGCGCGGGTGAGGCAGCGCTCGCCTCCGGCTATGACGCCTACGACAGTTTCGGGCGAAACGCCGAAAGTTGGCGGGCATTCCGAGGCGTCCAGCACACCGAGCCTGCCCGAGGTTCCCGCTCCCACGTAAAAGAGTCTGCCGCCGCGCGACAGGCGCTCGGCGACGGCGTCCACTGCCCTGCCGATCTCAGGCAGAGCCTTTCCGACTGCATTGACGGCATTGAGGTTCTCGCGCTGGAACAGTTCCAGCATCTCCTCCGTAGTCGCCGTGTCTATATGCATGCTGTAAGGATTTCGCTTTTCCGTTTCCAGCATCACGCTCTCTCCTTCCCCCGCAGGAATGCCGAATAGATCCTGCCGGCGTCGAGCCCGCACTCCCGCGCGCATAATACGCAGGCGCCCTCGGCCTGCGACAGTGCCGGCAGCACCGTTTCCAGCCCGGTCCTGCCGCCGACCATATCCCTGAACACGGCGTTGTTCTCGACGATCCCTCCGGCAAGCAGCACCGAGCGGGCCCCGGGGACGTCGCGGACTGCGCGCCTGATGACCTCGGAAAGACGCTCTGCACCGTCCCGGAGTATCCGCCCGGCTACTTCGTCCCCCATGCCGTAGGCCTCGAAAACGCACCCCGCGAACGAGGCTATATACGAAACGTCCCTGTTGTAGAACTCACTTAAGCATTCGCCCGGCTGCGCTCCGAGACGCGCCCGCACAAGATCGGCAAGCACGGTATCCGGACCGAGCCCCTCCGCCTGCTCCAGGGCCGCCGTTATACCTTCGCGGCCGATAAAGAATCCGCTTCCGCCCCGGTCAAGGAGATGACCCCAGCCGGTATACCGGCGGAGGGCTCCTCCGGACCTTGAATATACGACCGTGCCGGTCCCGCATATGGCGGCAACGGGAGGGGGATCCTCGCCGGCCGAGGCAAAAACGTTCGCGATGTCCGTATCGCAGCGTATCGTTACGCCGGGATACCTCTCCATGAGGATACGCGCGACCTTTGCTCCGCTGTCTCCGGATCTGTAGCCCGCGCAGCCGATAAAGACGCCGCGTATGCCCCCGCACTTTGCCCTCAGCCGGTCGATGCCCTCGGCCATGACCGCCGCTGACCCGTCAATTCCTGCCGAATTCGGGTTGGCGCCACCGAGGCAGAGGCGGTCTGCGGCCGTCCCGTCCGCATCGAACAGAACGAATTCGGTCTTGCTTCCGCCTCCGTCGACCCCTATCATGAGGCCGTCGGCGGAACACACCGCGTCTCTGTCGCGAGACGCGGCAGGACAGATCTCCGGTACCATGATAATGTCTCTCCTCCGCTATGACGGGCATTGACGTCCGCGCGCGGCAGCACGTCTGATTCTGCCGCTTTTTTTTAATAGTAACACGTTATATATCATAAGTCAATACGGAAAAGGCCAAGTTTGCGCGAGTTGCGCAAGGAAAAACAAAACTCCCGCCCCGGCCGCAGATTCGGTTCATGCGATCGATAAGAAAAAAAGGATGCCGCCGGAGCGGCATCCTTCGTTATTCATTGATATACGCCGTTGATCATCTTGCATACCGCACGGTCTCGCCCGTGTCGGTCTGCCCGATGAGACTGCCCGAAGCATCGAAGGAATAGCGGAACACCGTGCAGGTGCCTCCGATCGTAAACGAGCTGGTTAACGGAGAGTAGAAGGTCGCCGTGATGCTTTCGACATTCCATTCCAGGATATCATCATCATTTACGGCGAGCGCCCCGCCGAGCGAGCCTTTCACTGAATAGAAGGTCTTCGGAGCGCCGCCCTCCGGATCGCACATGAGAAGCATGGCGGTGTAGTTGTCCCTGACGATCGGAGTCAGTTCCTCGCTGGAGATATCCCAGGCACCGTTGCCTTTTGAGAACAGATAGTGAAGCAGATCGGCGATCTCGTGCCTGCCGCCCTCGTCCCTCTGTTTTGGTACGGCATATGCAGACAGGTAGACCTGTCCTTCATACTCGACCATGTCCGTGATATAGTAATCACAGTCATCCGCCTCGTACGAAAAACTGTCGGTAAGATTACCTTCGCGGTCCATTTTGTAAATGAGCGCGGTATCGCCGGAGTACTGATTCCAGAGCTGAACGATATAACCGTCTCCCAGCCTGGCGGCATTCCTGATCCCGAAATTGCCGACCTCCGTCTTGCGGAAACCAAGTTCCTTCCCGTCCAAGTCATAACAGCTGAGACCGAGATACTTGATATCCCCTCTGGTGATCACGGCAAGCGTGCCGTCTCCGTTATTCAGAACCGAAGCCACGTATTCTCTTTGGAAGCCGTGGTCAAGGAGCTTCTGCCATATGACATTACCGGTGCCGTCGACGAGGGCGATCCATCCGAAGGAAAGATCGTAAGACTTATTTGTCATATCATTCCCCCATACCACGGTATTTTCTTTGATCCTGGCCTGGTCAACTACGTAAAAATCCCTGAACTCTGCGCTCCAGAGCAGTTTCCCGTCACGGTAGCATTCCAGAACGTCTTTTTCAAACACGTTCATTCCGCTTTTTTCATCAATGACGTACCGCGAGTCGACACGGTATTTTACCCCGTTTTGCGCGACTGTGTTCATCCAGACGTTTTTATCCCAGATAGCGGCAAGTTCCCCGGGCGTCGGCGCTTCCTGTTCGATCTCCCATCCGGGAACGGCCTGTTTAAGCACTTCGGCGGTCTTCCCGTTTGTAAAGCTCTTCGTTATGATATCGCGATACACCACTTTGATCTCGGAACGGCTCAGACCTTCTGTGGAAAGCCCGTTTTCTTCAAAAAAGGAGACCGCCGATCTGTATTCGCCCGATTCGACGGCAAGCGCCGTCACGCCGGATCCGACCAGTATCAGTGCGGCGATCAGAGCCGCCAGCAGAACCGGTCTGATCCTGCGTATCGGTCTCTCGGGTGTGCTCCCGGATTCCGTGAGCCCGCCTCCGTATTCGCAGCCGTCCGTACCGATGCCGGTCGCTTCGTCGATGTATTTCCCGTCGATGCGGCCTATGATCCGGGAAATCTTTTCTTTATTCATAATAAATACCCCTCCCCTGTCAGGTGCTGTCTTAAGGACTTCCGGACGCGTGAGAGCCGTACTGAAACGTAATGCCTGCTCTTTTTGAAAGCAGAGGCGATATCGCCGACCGAATCGCCGCGCCAGTATCGCCTGACGAACATGATCCGGCTCTGCCTGTCCAGCGTTCCGATGAATCTGTCGATCGCTTTCGCCAGTTCGGCCTCGGCGATCTCGTCGCCGTCGGAGACCGACGCGGGAATGCAGTCGGCGATCTCGTCCAGAGCCACGTCATAGAAGCTGTTTCTCTTCTGCGCGGTGTTCCTCTGATACCTTTTCAGAGCAATATTGCGCACGATACGGGAAACATAGCTTATGAGCGGTTCCGGCCTTTCGGGCGGTATCGAATCCCAGACCGCGAGCCAGGCGTCGTTCACGCACTCTTCCGCGTCCAGCCTGTTGTTCAGGATGTTGTCGGCTATCCTCAGGCAGACGCGGCCGTACTTTTCCGACAGCTCGGCTATCGCCTGCTCCGAGCGCTCAAAGAACAATTCGATTATCCTGCTGTCTTCCAAGCTTTCACCGTCCTTCCCGGCGTCCTCACCCATATACTACGGATCCGGAGGGAAAAATCTCAAAAAAAAGCTCTCCACGCCCGGATCACCGCAGCGGGGGACGTAAAGCAGGCCCGAAGCCGGTGTTACGTCCCCCGCAATTCCCGTCAGATGCAGCTCACGAACTCGCCGACGTCGCGCACAGGCGTTCTGACGGTGTGCGCGTCCCTTCCCAGGATCGGGTCGGAAGGGTGTTCGGCGGCAAGGCCCG
>JAEEJM010000175.1 GCA_016281895.1 Clostridiales bacterium | reverse complement strand
CTTCCACCAGCGCGCGCAGCTTGCGCTTGGACATGACGGTGTAGTTTATGCCGAGGCGCGCGAACTCTATCTGCCTGGGCTTCGAGGGCACGGACACGTTGTTTATGACCCAGTCGTAGAGGGGACGGTGATCCTCGTACTCGAGGCTGCACAGCGAGTGCGTGATGCCCTCGAGGGCGTCCTGTATGGGATGGGCGAAGTCGTACATCGGGTAGATGCACCACCTGTCCCCCGTCCTGTGGTGGGTGAAGTAGCGGATGCGGTAGAGCGCCGGGTCGCGCATGTTGAAGTTTCCGGAGGCGAGGTCTATCTTCGCGCGCAGCGTCATCGAGCCCTCGGGGAACTCACCTTCGCGCATGCGGCGGAAGAGGTCGAGGCTCTCCTCTATGGGCCTGTCCCTGTAGGGGCTGACCGCCGGCACTCCCAGGTCGCCGCGGTTGGCCTTGAGCTCCTCGGGGGTGAGCTGGCACACGTACGCGAGGCCCTTCTTTATGAGCTCTACGGCGTATTCGTAGGTCTGCTCGAAGTAGTCCGAGCCGAAGTAGAACCTGTCGTCCCAGTCGTAGCCGAGCCAGCGGATGTCCTCCTGTATGGCCTCGACGTACTCGTTGTCCTCGCGCACGGGGTTGGTGTCGTCCATGCGGAGGTTGCAGATGCCGCCGAAGCGCTGGGCCGTGCCGAAATCCACGTATATGGCCTTGGCGTGGCCTATGTGGAGATAGCCGTTGGGCTCGGGCGGAAAACGGGTGTGCACCTGCATGCCCTCGCAGCGCCCGCCCTCGGCGAGATCCTCCTCTATGAATGCGTCGATGAAATTCCTGTTAGTGTCCATGATCATGCTCCAATCAGGTGATATGCGTAAAAAGTCAGGCTCTCTTCCACTTCACGCCGGCGGGCGTGTCCTCGAGGATGATGCCCCTGGCCTTCAGCTCGTCCCTTATGCGGTCCGCCTCGGCCCAGTTCTTCGCGGCGCGCGCGGCGGTCCTGGCGGCGACCAGCGCGTCTATCTCCGCGTCTTCCCCGTCCTCTCCGGCCGGAGCCGCGTCGGCCTTTTCCAAAAGGTCGAGCCCGAGCACGGTGTCGAAGTCGGCTATGAGGGCGCGCTTTGAGGCTCCGGATATGTCCGCCTTGAGCACGTCGTAGAGCGCCGTCAGCGCCAGCGACGTGTTGAGGTCGTTTCCGAGCGCCTCGCCGAAGGCGTCTTTGTATTTCTGCATCTCCGCGGGGTCTGCTTCCCCGTCCGCCGGAACGGCCGCTATGCGCGATACGAGCTTGTCGTAGGCGACGACCGCGTTATCCAGGGCGTCCCAGGAGAACATGAGCGCCTTGCGGTAGTGAGACTGCAGGCAGAACAGGCGGTAAGCCAGAGGATCGTAGCCCTTTTCCTGCAGCAGCGAAACGGTCAGGAACTCCCCGCTGGACTTGCTCATCTTGCCGGAGTCGGTGACCAGGTGGTGGACGTGGAACCAGAAATTGCACCATTTATGGCCGCAGTAGGCCTCGGACTGGGCTATTTCGTTGGTGTGGTGGGGAAAGGCGTTGTCTATGCCGCCGCAGTGGATGTCCAGCCTGTCGCCCAGTTCGCGCATGGAGATGGCGCTGCACTCGATGTGCCAGCCGGGATATCCCAGGCCCCAGGGGGACTCCCATTTGAGCTCCTGGTCCTCGAACTTGGACTTGGTGAACCAGAGCACGAAGTCGGTCTTGTTGCGCTTGGACTCGTCGACTCCCACGTCCTCGCGCGCGCCGACCAGGAGGTCCTCCTCGTTGTGCTTGTTGAAGACGTAGTACTCGTCGAGCTTCGAGGTGTCGAAGTAGACGTTGCCGCCGGCTATGTAGGCGTAGCCCTTATCCAGAAGTACGGAGATCATCTCTATGAAGTCCGCTATGCGGCTCGTGGCGGGAACGACCGTGTCGGGCTTTCTGATGTTGAGCTTTTCGCAGTCGGAGAAGAAGGCGTCGGTATAGTACTTCGCTATCTCGAGGACGGTCTTGTGCTCGCGCCTGGCGCCCTTGAGCATCTTGTCCTCGCCGGTGTCGGCGTCGCTGGTGAGATGTCCGACGTCCGTTATGTTCATGACGCGCCTCACGTCGAGCCCGCTCCAGCGCAGGTACTTTTCCAGCACGTCCTCCATGATGTAGCTGCGGAGGTTCCCTATGTGGGCGAAATGGTAGACGGTCGGGCCGCAGGTGTACATCCTGACCACGCCCGCCTCGTTGGGCGTGAATTCGTCCTTTGTATGTGTGGCACTGTTATACAGCTTCATTTTTCATTCTCCTTGTTTTCCAAAGCCTCGAGCCTCGCCCTGAGGGCGGCGAGCTCGGCCGCGACGGGATCGGGCACGTGGATCTGGTCGACCTCGGAGGCGTAGTCGACCTTCTCGCCGGCGAGCCTGACGACCTTGGCGGGCACGCCCACGGCCGTCGCGTTGTCCGGTATCTCGCTGAGGACGACCGCGCCGGACGCTATTCGCGCGTTGTCGCCGACCCTGAAGGGCCCGAGTATCTTGGCGCCGGCCCCGACGAGGACGTTGTTTCCCAGCGTCGGGTGGCGTTTTCCGTGTTCCTTGCCGGTGCCGCCCAGGGTCACGCCCTGGTATAGCAGAACGTCGTCGCCGATCTCGGCGGTCTCGCCTATGACGATGCCCATGCCGTGGTCTATGACGAGCCTCCGGCCTATCTTCGCGCCGGGATGTATCTCTATGCCCGTACAGAACCTGCTCCACTGGGACACGCAGCGCGCCAGAAAGCGCAGTTTGTGGCGGTAGAAAAAGTGCGCCACGCGGTGCGCGATTATGGCGCCGATGCCCGGATAGAGAAGAAATATCTCCAGCGAGCTCCTCGCCGCCGGGTCGCGCTCCTTATACGCTTTTATGGTCTCGGACAGTCTGCCCATCATATCACCGCGTTCATCGTCTTCCGGCCCGTGCGGCGCTCCCCGGGCTGTTACGGGGACCGCGGACCGCTTTATCTGAGAATTATAGTATATTTATAATGCTTTGTAAATGTTTTTCTTAAATGCAGGCGCATGCCTGCGTCTTCCAAGACGCCAGTTACGCCGGGCTTTCCGGCCGTCAGACGTTCCTATTGAAGATTTTTGCATATTTTCGCACTTTTCCAAAATAGGAACGCGCGGTTGATTATCAGTTCCCGCGGTGGTAAAATAAATAAAAACAAAAAAATAAAAAAAACGGAGGCGTCTACATGTACAGGATCAACTATTCAAGCCTGGGCCTGGAAGAGGTCAGAGCCGCGGTCCTCGCGGGCGGCGGTCCCGTCAGCGCGTCGGAGCTCTCCAAAGCGCTCGCGTCCAAAGAGATAACCTTCGAGCTGGACGACGAGGGCGTCGCTCCCCCCTCGCTGAAGTACAGCTTCAAATGCGAGAGGAAGGCCGTTCTGACCGAGAACGGAAACGCGCCCGTCGAGATCGAGTACGGCGCGCTCGAGCTCGGCAGCTACGTGCTCTTCACGCACATGGTCCCGGGCACGCTCAGGGGCTACACCGCCGTGCTCGACACGGCGACCGGCAGGGCCGCCGTCACCGAGATGTGGTTCATCGACTACGAGGGCAAAAAGGTCGAGGAGCTCGTCCGCCCGCTCACCGCGGACCAGGTCACCGAGATGGGCTTCTTCGTCAACCGCGAGGTCGAGCGCCAGGTCTACAGGGGCCGCTACGTCTGCGACGGAGTACCCGCCGCCGAGGACCGCTTCTTCCGCTCGTTCAGGCTCGACAACAAGATGGTCAAGTGGGACGACGATCTCGGAAGGCAGCGCATCTTCACCTACGTCACCAACTACTTCTCCACCATGGTCGAGGTCGACACGCCCGACGGCGAGGACGTCATCACGTTCCCCTCGGACTATCTGCAGCTCGACGAGAACACCTTCTTCTACGACGTCGGAGAGGTCGAGTACGCAGGCCGTCTCTCCGTCGAGGTCATCGACCTCTACACCATGAAGAAGATAGGCATGACCATGGGCATCAACGAGGAAGACAAATTCGAATTCTTCCTCTATACCGCGAAGGGCAGATACCTCGGCCAGTTCGCCACGTTCTACGACTTCAACGACACGGGCGACGCCGCGCCGCCCTTCATGTCCAAGCGCGTCGATCCGACGGTCAAGGGCTCCCGCTGCACCTACAGGACCAGCGTCCTGGCCGGCCAGCCCACGACCGAGGAGATAAACGCCCTGTGCGGCACCGTCGCCGAATTCGAGTCCACCGGCGGCGCCATGGCCTCCAGGAACCTGATGGCCCACAGCACGCAGTGCGTCGGCAGGAAGGTCACCTTCCGCGACGACGACGGCTTCGAGACGGAGCTGGACTTCTACGCCGAGGAGAACCTGCGCTTCCGCTTCCCCGGCGGCGAATGGACCGAGGCAGAGTACCGCGCCTTCAGGCTCGACGACGACCTCGTCTATCTCGGCTTCCACATCAAGGATTCCTGCCCGCCGCGCGGACTCATCTTCGCTCTTGACTTCTCCAACGGCTGCGCCACCTGCATAGACGCCGTCATGGCCGGAGGCGCCGATCCGCACGACGTGGCCGAAAAGTACCACTTCGGCTACATGGTCACCGAGGGCGTGCCCGTTCCGCGTACGCGCCGCCACGGCTTCACGAGGGAGCTCCTCGGCCGCTCGTTCACGTGGACATACTCCAAGATGATGTCCAGCCAGCACATCTACAACTCCCCGACCTCCTACTCCTGGACCATATTCATGGGCGGCAACCCCGGCGATCCCGGCTACAGGTCCGGCGGCTTCGTCTGGAGCTCCCCCTGCACGTACATAAAGCTCAGGGACGACGTCTATATCATGACGTGGGTCGAGCAGAAATGGTCCGGCAGCTTTACCACCGCCGCCATGAACCTGCGCATCATGCACGACTGCGGCTTCTCACTCGGCCTCACGCACGACGCGTCAAAGCTCCTCTTCCACGAGATGGGCGCGTTCGCCCGCGCCGCCGGCACGGCCGACATGTCCGGCATCTTCACGCTCAGGCATCTCGACTGATAAGGCGCGCTTGACCCTTATAAAGGCATAAGAAGGCCGGACGGTCTGCGGAGAGATCCGCGGCCGTCCGGCCTCTTTATCAAACGCCGTGAGACAAAGCGCGGGGGCAGCTTGAAAGCTGCCCCCGCGGCGGTTATTTCGCCGTTTTCGATGGTCCGGGGATTACTCCTCTTCCTTCTTCCTGCGGCCGGTCATCGTGACGATGATGCCCGCAAGAGGAAGGATGCAGAGTCCCGCCCAGACGGCGGCGTGGCTGTTGTCGCCCGTGCCGGGAACGCCGTACGGATTGTAGAGAGGCTCCTCGGCGTCTCCCTCGCCGTAAAGCGGCGTATCGTCGTCGCTGAGTTCCTCATAGCCCTCGCCCGTGTTGATGACCGTCAGGCCGCTCTCGGCGTTGCCGCCGTAGGTGACCGTATAGCCCTCGGGCACGGCGTCCTCACGGACGGTGTAGACGTAGGCGTTGCCTTCCGCGTCGAGCTTTTCAAGGCCGGTCCACGTGTACTTCCAGCTGCCGGCGGCGTCGAGCGTCGCGGTGT
>JAEEJM010000174.1 GCA_016281895.1 Clostridiales bacterium | reverse complement strand
GTCCTTGCCGACATGGATTCAGTATACCACGAAAAACCGCTCCTGTAAATGTCCATTCCTAAGGGACGCCCCACAAATTTCGCTGTCCGCTTAGCAGGGCCCCCTTAAAATAGGCCTGTCCATTTTACAGGGTACAGTTTATTCCTGGCATATAAGACTGCAAAAAAGACTATTGAGATCCTCTTCATCGAGGAGCCGGATCCGCATTCGGAACGGTGGACCGGAAAAATGCCCACCGCGGAGGAGGTCCGTTTAGTCTCCGGGATCGACGACGTGAGATATACGGACAGCCTTGACAGCACTGTCGGCAGCTTCATGGGTTACTTCCGGGTGGAGCAGGCGTACTTCGACCTTTACAGATGCCGGAAAGACGATCTGCCTGATTACAATTCCGTGATGGCTGAACGCTTCTCCCGGGCATACCCGCACGTGATCCTGAAGGACCTTCGCACGGCCTGCGCGACGCTCCGGGAACAGAAAGAGGCGCAGGAGGTGGAGAACATCCGAAAGGCCCTGGATATAACCCGTCTGGGCCTGGAATACGTTATGAAGAACCTCAGGCCCGGGATGATGGAATATCAGGTACAGGCGGACTTTGAGTATACATGCAGGCGGCTGGGCGCAAAGCGCCAGGCCTTCCCCACTATTGCGGGTTCAGGTTCAAACGGCTGTATGATGCACTACGACACAAATCACTGCGAGGTGAAGGACGGCTCGCTGATCCTGCTGGACCTCGGCGTGAAGTATGAAAACTACTGCAGCGACATCACCAGGACCTATCCGGCAAACGGAAAGTTCAGCCCCAGGCAGCGCAAGATATATGAACTGGTGCTCCGGGCGAACGAGGCGGTCGCCTCGGCTGCAAGGCCGGGCATCACCATAAATGATCTGAACGACGTCGCGTGTCGGGTCCTCGGGGAAGGCCTGGTTGACATGGGCATGATCCCGGAAGCCTCGGAAATATCAAAATACTACATGCACAGCGTGAGTCACTCCATCGGGATCGACGCACACGATATCTTTCTGGCGGACGATGTGCTGAAGCCCGGCTGGGTCATAAGCAACGAGCCGGGATTATACATCGATGAAGAAGCCATCGGCATCCGCATCGAGGACGATCTCCTGATCACCGAGGATGGGTGCGAGGTCCTGTCAAAGAGTATCATCAAAGATCCGGATGAGATCGAGGCCTTTATGTCATCCTTCTCATGTGTCCGCTCGTGATCCGGCGGCAGGACGGCGCCGATACGGCAATAACACCGCCTCAAACCTTTTACGTGTTGTGATATATCTGCGCGAGGCCTCCGTGGGAGGTCTCGCGGTATTTGTCGTCCATGTCCCTTCCCGTTCTGTACATCGTCGCGACCACTTCGTCAAAGGAGATCTTGCGTGTGGCATAAAGAAAACGCGAGAGATTTACCGAACTGACTGCCCTCATGGCGGCTACGGCGTTGCGCTCGATACAGGGTATCTGTACAAGTCCCTTCACCGGATCGCAGGTAAGTCCCAGATTGTGCTCCATGGCGATCTCGGCCGCATACTCGATCTGGTCGATATTCAGTCCGTACAGCGATGCCAGCGCCGCCGCCGTCATGGAGCATGCGCTGCCAATCTCCGCCTGGCAGCCGCACTCCGCGCCGGAGATCGATGCGTTGGTCCGGATCACATTGCCGATCAGGCCGGCCACAGCCAGCGAGTCGAGGATCTCCTCCTCGGGAAAGCCGCGGTCGGTCTCCATATGGTAGAGCACGGCAGGAAGAACGCCGCAGCTTCCGCAGGTCGGAGCCGTTACGACGACATGTTCATCGGCATTCTCCTCACTGACGGCATAAGCGTACGCGGCGATCTGCCGGTTTATGGTCACGTCCGCACTTTCGTTGTAGCAGCGCTTTTCGAACAGAGTCTTTGCCTTGCGCGCCACACCCAGCCCTCCGGGAAGCACGCCGTCGGCTGAGAGTCCCCGGCGAACGGAATCCTTCATGGCCTCCCAGGCCGTCTTCAGCGAACCGCGCAGCGTCGGATCCTCCGTCCGGAAGATGAAATCGGACAGTTTCAGGTCGTTGCACTTGCAGAATCGGATGATCTCGGTAAAATTCTTCTGCGGATAGACCTCGGTCTCGTCCTCGGAGGCTTCGCCTTCGACGCGGACGGAGCCGCCGCCGATACTGAAAATGCGCTTGGCCCCCAGCAGTTTGCCGTTTTTCCATGCCTCGAACAGCATCGTGTTGGGATGAGGCAGATCTGTCGTGTCCCGGTCGGACACCACCTCGGCGCCGGGCAGAACGGATATAACGGCCTTTTTTGTGCCGTGTCCTTCGCCGGTGCAGGCAAGGGAGCCGTACAGCGTCACGCGGAAACAGTCCGCGTCCGGATATCTCGCGCCGAAGATCTGCGCGGCGTGGAAGGGGCCGACAGTGTGGGAACTGGAAGGCCCGTTGCCTATCTTAAAAATGCTTTTAATGGTCTTCATGCTGCTTTCCTCAACATCATTATATCGCTTGTCCGGGCTGCCGTCAATGAGAAGACAAAAAATCGTATGCTTCTCGCGTGAAAGGGAGCCCTCCCGGCGCCACTCAAAATCACTTGACAAAAGCCACTCCCGCGTGTATCATGTACTCGACAGAAGTATTGAGGGAGCCGCGTTGGCGGCGAGGGACCCGCGTTCGCGGCGAGAGAACCGCGTTCGCGGCGAGAGAACCGCGTTCGCGGCCCTTTACACATCTTGCTGTCACGGCAATCGATGCGTTGACAAATGAATTCAAGCGGCAAAACCGCGGATGGCGAGATACTAAGTTTTTTTCCTCAAAACCGACACCTTGCTCGCTTTTTTCCGTCTTACTGATAGGGAGCGAAACAACGGGCGTCCGCAAAAAACCTCAAGGAGGGATCGTTTTGGAAGCAGCCTGCACAGATGGCAGAATAATCAGACTATTTCTGCTTCGGGACGAGGACGCCATCGCAAAAGTCCAGGAAAAATACGGAGACCGTCTTTTTGAGCTCGCCACGCGAATCACCGGCAGCCGTCAGACAGGCGAAGAGATAGTCAACGACGCGCTTCTTAGGCTTTGGAACTCGATAGTCCCGACAAATCCCAATCCGCCCGTGAATCTGCTTGCGGTCTCCATGAAGACCGTCAGGAATCTGG
>JAEEJM010000173.1 GCA_016281895.1 Clostridiales bacterium | reverse complement strand
GCTTTCTCCGAGGACAGGGGCAGGGCGCTCGACAGCGGCATCGACGACTATGTCGTGAAGCCGGTCGATCCGCAGAGGCTCAGGGAGGCCATAGCCGCCCGCATCTGACCGTTACACGGCCGCGTCCGCGGCCGGACGATACGCAAGAGACCATCAGACACGGCCGCTCCGGCGGCCGGGCAGCAAATCATACACCATCAGACACGGCCGCGTCGCGGCCGGTATTCAGGCAATAACCGGCCGCGGCCGGCATCAGCGGAGGAGCAAAATGAAGCACACCGTTTTCACAGGAGCGGCGATAGCCATCGTCACCCCCATGAATCAGGACGGATCCGTCAACTACGAAGAACTTGGAAGGCTGATCGACTTCCAGATCGCGGCGTCGACGGACGCCATCGTCATCTGCGGCACGACCGGAGAGGCCTCCACGCTCTCCGACGAGGAGCACGTGGAATGCATACGCTTCGCGGTCGAACACACCGCCGGGAGGGTACCTGTCATAGCCGGGACGGGCAGCAACGACACGGCCTATTCCGTAAAGCTGTCCAAAGACGCCGAGAAGGCCGGGGCCGACGCCCTGCTGCTGGTCACCCCGTACTACAACAAGACCACCCAGAACGGCCTCGTGGGCCATTTCGGGGCGGTCGCGGACGCGGTCGGCATACCGATCATTCTGTACAACATCCCGGGCAGGACCGGCATGGGCATCGAGGTTCCCACCGTCGCCAGACTGGCGGAGCGCGACAACATAGTGGCGGTCAAGGAGGCCAGCGGAAACATAAGTTATGCCGCCAGGCTCATAGCCGAGTGCGGCGGCGCCGTCGACGTCTACAGCGGCAACGACGACATGACCGTGCCGATCATGTCGCTCGGCGGCAAGGGCGTCATATCCGTGGCCTCGCACGTCATCCCGCGCGAGATCCGCGCCATGGTGAAGGCCTGCCTCGACAACGACTTCGCCGCCGCTACGAAGCTCCAGATCGAATACCTTGACCTCATCAACTGCCTCTTCGTCGAGGTCAACCCGATACCCGTCAAAGAGGCCATGAACATGATGGGCTTCAATGTCGGGCCGTGCCGCATGCCGCTCTGTCCGATGATCCCGGAACACAGGGAGCAGCTGAGGGCCCTGCTCGCGAAGCACGGGCTGCTGCCGGGCTGAGGCCATGACGGACATAGTCATATGCGGTGCCTGCGGCAGGATGGGCAGGACGATCGCGGGAATAATTGAAGGCCGCGGCGACTGCAGGACCGTCGCCGGGATCGATATCCGCGACGGGAGCGACTGCGCTTTTCCGGTCGTGTCCGCCCCCTCCGAACTGCCCGTGCGGCCTGACGTCATAATAGACTTCTCGGGTCCCGCCTCGCTGGACGGCCTGCTTTCATACTGCAGGGCCCGGTCCGTACCGCTGGTCATAGGATCGACCGGCTACTCCCAGGCCCAGATCGGGGAGATCAGGGCGGCTGCCGAGGCCGTCCCGGTGTTCTTTACGTTCAACATGTCGCTCGGCATCAACCTGCTTTCCGCGCTTGCCGTCAGGGCCGCTCAGGTGCTCGGCGACGGTTTCGACGTGGAGATAATCGAGAAGCATCACAACCGCAAGGTGGACGCCCCCAGCGGGACGGCCATCATGCTGGCCGGAGCCATAAACGGGGCCTTCGGAGGGTCGAAGCACTACGTCTACGACCGCCACGAGGTCCGCGCGCCGAGGGACTCCTCGGAGATAGGCATCCACTCCGTAAGGGGCGGCACCATAGTCGGGGAGCACGAGATAATCTTTGCCGGCAACGACGAGGTCATCACGCTCTCGCACAGCGCGCAGTCCAAGACCGTGTTCGCCCAGGGGGCGGTCAACGCGGCCATGTTCCTGAAGGACCGCGGGCCGGGCCTCTACGACATGGGGATGCTCGTCGGGGGCGAGGTTCCCGGCGGGGCGGAGCGGTCCGGATCGCCGTCCTGACCGTCCGCCGATGGAAAAAGTCAGGTGCCTGCTCGTCGGAGGCGGGCCTTGCGCGGGCAAACGTCTGCTTGCCGGGCGGCTCGGGCGCGAGTTTTCCGTATCCGTGCTCCACACTGACGACCGCCTCCCCGGATATGTAAGGGACGGCGCCGCCCGCGGCTATCCCGCCTGCCGCCACGTCCTTTCCATGAGCCCGGACGAGTACTGGTCGAGGGACTATACGGTCCTGACCGGGGAGCTCATCGACGTCTACAGGGAGATATGGGGCTTCGTTTACAAGGACGCCGCCGGCTTCTCCCGCGACCGCCGTGTCATTATCGAGGGCAGGGCGCTGCTGCCGGAGCTCGTCCGCAGCTTCCGCATAGGCGCCGGCGAGTATGTAGCCGTGACCGCGGCCCCGGAGCTCGTAAGGAGCGGCCTTGCCGGGCGAAGGAGGACGCTGCTTCCGCTGTTCTCTGAATGCTCGGACCCCGAGGACGCCTTCTCCAGGATGATCCTCCGCGACATTTATTTCACACAGGAAGTCAACCGCCAGGCCATGAGCCTCTCCGCGGCCTATCTGGCCCGGGATCCTTACATGACCGACGACGCGCTTTACGAATTCGCAAAGGAAAAGCTTGCGCTGCGCGGCTTTGCGGCCTCCGGATCCGAACCGGGTCCCGGGTCCGCCGATGTGCGCGGGCGCGGCTTTTTGACAAAAAAACAGAGGAACGAACCATGAAATTCAAGAGGATCCTTACCGTGCAGGACATCTCCTGCGTCGGGCAGTGCTCGCTGACAGTCGCCCTGCCCATCCTGTCCGCATGCGGCCTCGAGACGGCAGTCCTGCCGTCCGCGGTGCTGTCGACTCACACCGGCGGCTTCAAGGGCTATACCTTCCGCGATCTTACGGACGACATGCCCGCCATCGCCGCCCACTGGAAAAAAGAGGGCATCGATTTCGACTGCCTCTACACCGGCTATCTCGGCAGCGCAAAGCAGGTCGGGATCGTATCCGACATTGCCTCGTCGCTGCTGAAGAAGGGCTGTCCGTTCATCGTGGACCCGGCCTTTGCCGACAACGGAGCAATGTATCCCGGTTTCGGACCGGATTTTGCCGGGGCCATGAGAAAGCTGGCCTTTTCGGCCGACATCATACTTCCCAACATCACCGAGGCCTGCCTGCTGACCGGTACTGAGTACAGGGCCGAGCCGGACGAGGCCTGGGTGGACTCGCTGGTTCGCAAGCTGCACGCGGAGGGCGCCCGCACGGTCGTGCTGACCGGCGTGAGCTACTCTCCGAGGACCACCGGGGTCCTCGTGTCATCAGAAGAAGGGCGGTATTACTACAGGCACGTCAGGTACAAGCGCGGCTGCCACGGCACGGGCGATATCTACTCCTCGGCCTTCGTCGGCGCGCTCGAGGCCGGTCGGAGCGTCAACGACGCGGCAAGGATCGCCGCCGACTTCACGGTGAGCTGCATCCGGGCGACCGCCTCCGACCGGGATCACTGGTACGGGGCCAGGTTCGAGCCCGTTCTGGGAGAGCTGATCGGAGCCATCCGAGCGGAGAACTGAGCCGACATGTATCCTTACGATCTTTTTCTGGGGATAACGCTCTACGACATCCTCCTCTCGGCCGGAGTGATCTGCGCCATTCTTGTGTTCAGGTATTTTTCCGAGAGGGACGGCGTATCCGCCAAATACTACAACTTCATACTCGGGATCGCGGTGGCGACCGTCGTGGCGGGCTATCTGATCTCCGTCGTGGTCCAGGGGGTCTACAACGCCCTGGCCGGCGGAGCGTTCGAGCTCAACTCGGAGACCGGGGCGACTTTCCTCGGCGGCCTCACCGGAGGCGCGGCGGTGTTCTTCGTCCTGTATTTCGGGGCAGGGCATTTCGTCTTCCGCGACCGCGAGCACTTCGGCCGCCTGCTGTGGATGACCGAGACCGCGGCAGTATGCATCCCCGCGGCACACGCCCTGGGGCGGCTTGGCTGTCTTACGGCGGGCTGCTGCTACGGGCTGGTCTTCGACGGGCCCCGCTGGTCCACCTTCAGGTTCCTGCTGCTCGACTCGTCGGACAAGCTGGTCGGCTACAGATACGCTCTGCCGGTGCAGCTGTACGAGGCGGTCTTCCTTGCCGCGCTGGCGCTCGCCATCGGGCTTCGGCGCAGGAAAGGCAGGAACTGCTGCCTGCCGGCCTACATGATATCCTACGGGATCTGGCGCTTCTTCATTGAGTACCTCCGCGGCGACGACAGGGGCATGACCGTGGTGAAGTTTCTCTCGCCCTCGCAGCTGACCTCGCTCCTGCTCATAGCGGGAGGCGCGGTCCTGTACGTGCTTCTGAAGAGGATATACCGCAGGCAGGCAGAGGCCGGGGACGCGACGACTGCCGCAGAGCGCGAGGATGGTGACCCTGCCGCGGCCGCAGAGGACGCCAAGACCGGGGACGGTCCCGATGAAGGCCCGGGTGCGGAGGGAGCCGGCGAGGGATCATGAAAAAAAAGAGGATAACCGGTTTCGACATCTATCTCATCATATGCATCGCCGGGCTGCTGGCGGTCGAGATCGCCAGGCCGCGCCTGACGGGCGACGAGGAGCTGGACGGAATGCTGAACATCATCTTCAGCAGGATGCTGGGCTTCATGGTCTTCCTTCCCATAGCCGTGAAGAGCAGATACCGCGTCTTCGGCTTCGTCCGCGAGAGGCCCGCGGCCGCCCTGCTTGCCGTGCTGCCGGCGATCCTTGTCTGCGTAAACAACTTCCCGTTCATAGGGAGCCTCACCGGAGGTATCCGCCCCGACAAGCCGGGATGGTACGTTGCGCTCTTCGTGCTCCAGTGTCTGTCTATCGGGCTGTTCGAGGAGTTTGCGTTCAGAGGCGTGCTGCTGCCGGCCGTACTCGAGAGGTACGGCGACTCCAAAAAGGGCATCTTCCTGTCAGTCGTCGTCGGCTCCGCGCTGTTCGGCCTGGTCCATCTGTTCAACCTGCTCGAGGGGGCCGGGGCCGGCTCGGTCCTGCTTCAGATCGGCTATTCGACGCTGATCGGCGGCATGTGCGCCATAGTGCTAATAAAGACCCGGTGCATATGGCTTTGCGTCGCCCTTCACGCGGTCTTCGATTTCGGGGGCTTCTATGTCCCATCCGTGGCCGAGGGCGAGCTCTGGGACGCCCCCACCGTCGCAATAACGGCCGTGCTGGGGGTCCTGACCGCGGTCTATATGACGGTCATGCTGCTGCGCTTCGAGCCGTCGTCGGTCGACCCGCTCTTTGCCGGAATCAGGATACGCAGGACCGCCGCGTCCGACATCCCCGAGCTGCGCCGGATCTACGCCGCCGCGCGCGGGCGGATGGCGGCCGAGGGGAACCCCCACCAGTGGGGGGACCGCTCCTACCCGCCGGACGACCTGCTGCGGCATGACGCACTGTGCGGTACCGGGCGGGCGATGATCCTCGACGGCAGACCGGCGGCCGCGTTCGCCGTCATACCCGGTCCTGATCCGACATACGCGAAGATCGAGGACGGGGCCTGGAAGAACGACCGGCCTTACGCGGCCGTCCACCGCATCGCCTCCGACGGCACCCTCAGGGGCGTGCTGAAGCTGGCGCTCGACTACTGCTCCGGCATCTGGCCGGAACTCCGCATCGACACCCACGAGGACAATCTGCGCATGAGGCGGCTGCTCGGAGAGAACGGCTTCGTGCGCTGCGGCATCATACACGTAGAGGACGGAAGTCCCCGGATAGCGTTTTCAAGATCGGGCGGCAAAAAAAACTGACCTCCGGCCGCAGAGGCCGCGGGCTCCGGAGCCGCGGAGCGCGCACTGCCGAAAGGAGAGCGAAATGGACGAGCCTACGGCCCGGAACGGGTTTGAGATAATAGAACACGAGACCGATCTCTGCGTCGTGGGCGGAGGACTGTCGGGTCTGTGCGCCGCCGTCGCCGCCGCGAGGGAGGGCATCCGCGTCGTCCTCATGCAGGACAGGCCCGTTCTTGGCGGTAACGCCTCGAGCGAGATCCGCATGTGGGTGCGCGGCGCCAAAGGAAGGGAGAACCGCGAGACCGGCATAATCTCCGAGCTCGAGGAGGAGAACATCTACAGGAATCCCGAGCTGACCTACCCTGTATGGGACGGCGTGATGTGGGAGAAGGTCGCCGGAGAGAAGAACATAACTCTCCTTCTGAACTGCTCCTGCTGCGGCTGCAGCACGACCGACGGCCCCGACGGGCACAGGATAGTCAGCGTCACCGGCTGGCAGCTGACCACCTATACGTGGCACACGGTGAGGGCAAAGTTCTTTGCCGACTGCTCGGGCGACTCGGTCCTTGCCCCTGTCTCGGGCGCCCGCTGGCGCGCCGGCAGGGAGGCGGGGAGCGAATACGGCGAGGCCATCGGCCACGCTCAGGCCGACCGCAAGACCATGGGCATGTCATGCCTTATCCAGGCAAGGGAGACGGACCGGCCGGTGAAGTTCATACCGCCCGAGTGGGCATACGTCTACGAGAGCGACGACGACTTCAACAGGGCCGTCGCCGTGGCGGACACTGGCGTGCCAGGCACGACGTCCCTGAACAGGCCCCACAGGCCCGGGACCGACGACACGAACTACTGGTGGATCGAGCTCGGCGGCGACAGGGACAGCATCAGGGACACCGAGGAGGTGCGCGACGAGCTCCTCCGCGTGGCGTACGGCATCTGGGACCACGTGAAGAACCGCGGCGACCACGGAGCGGACAACTGGGAGCTCGAGTGGATCGGCTTCCTGCCCGGAAAGCGCGAATCCAGAAGATACATCGGTCAGTACGTCATGACCGAGAACGATATCGAGGCGGGCGGCAGATTCGACGACACGGTCGCCTTCGGCGGCTGGCCGATGGACGACCACGATCCCGCCGGTTTCCGCTCGTTCGAGAGCGAGGCGCCTCCGTCGCTGCTGTATCCGGCGCCGTCCCCTTACGGCATCCCTTACAGGGTCCTCTACGGACCCGACGTGGCCAACCTTTTCTTCGCGGGACGCAACGTTTCCGTGACCCACGCGGCCCTGTCGTCGACGAGGGTCATGGCGACCTGCTCACTGCTCGGCCAGGCCCTGGGGACGGCCGCCGCGATGTGCGTCCGTGAGAACGAGACGCCCCACGGCATCTATCTGCACCGCATCCGCGAGCTGCAGGACAGGCTCATGGACGCGGGCTGCTTCCTCCCGGGCTTCAGAAGGCGCATACCGCAGCTGTCGCTCGGGGCGTCGCTCAGTCTCGGCAGGGACGACCGCGAACTGCTGTTCAACGGCGTCGAGCGCCCCGACTCCGCCTGGACGAAGAACTTCGTGTCTCTTCCGGTCGGCGGCGGGATAACCTTCGATTTCGGACGGCCCGAGCGCCTGACCGAGCTGCGGATAGTCTTCGACCCGGATTTCTCGCGGAAGTCGATATCGCCTCATAAGAAGATGCGGCTGTTTGCCCAACGGGCGATGCGCGGCCTGGACTTCTGCCCCGTGAAGGTCGCCGCGACCCTCGTCAGGACCGTCGATGTCGAGGCGGACGGCAGAACCGTCTTCCGCACCGACAGCTGCCACAATTCGCTTCTGCGCGTGCCCCTTGACCTTAGCGCCTCGAGGCTGACCGTAAGATTTGTCAGCACCTGGGGGGCCGGCGAGGTCCGCGTGTTCTCCTGCGACGTAAGATAGCCGCCTGACAAAGCCGCATCGACCGCATAAAGAAAGAGCCGGCGCCCGGCACGGAAAGATCTGTCCGTGCCGGGCGCCGGCTGTATCCGTCGTTTGCGTTCACGTGCGGGGCTACTTGATCTGAGCTGTGCCCTCGAGGGCTATCGAGCTGTAGGTGACCTTGCTGAAGGAGCCCTTGTAGTTGTAGACGAGGCCGAGGGAGACGTCGCCCGAACCCGCTTCGAGCGGGACGCGCACCTCGAGCGTGCCTATGGGGATCTCGTGCCGGACGCCTTTGGAATACGACGCCTCGGCGGCGGAGCAGCTGATGCTGTGCTCCTCGCCGTTGACGGTGATCACGGCTGTCCTGGCCCCGACTCCTATGGAGGTGACGCGGAGCACGACGGTCAGCTTGAGCAGGGCGGAGTCGGACGTTCGCTCAAGGGTCTCCCAGTCCAGGCAGACCTTGAAGTAGCCGCTGTCGTCAACCTGCTTTACAATGCTGCCGCTGACGGCGGGATAGGTCAGCGGGGCTGTCTCGGGAGGGGTCTCGGGCGGGAGCGTGGCAAGGCCCGTGTCGGGCAGGGTGGCCTCCGTCTGTCCGGTCCCGGGCGTGGAAGTGCCGGCGTCCGGGGCCGACGATCCGGCAGGGGCGGTCGAACCCGCGGGCCTGTCAGTGGCGGGCGGTCCGGAGGACGTCTGCGCGGTCTCGGGGGGCTTCGAGTCCTGACCTATGCCGGTGCGGGCGGATATGTGGAAGCCGACCGCTATAATGATCCCGATCAGCACGACGGCCGTGAGTATTATGGCAAGGGAAATGAAGTCTTTTTTCAAGTCGTACCTCCTTCCGTGGGTCCGCCGGCCCCGTCGTCCTTCGGCCGCCGGAATCGCTCCGAGCACGCCACCGCAAGGCGGTCGCAACGCTCGTTATAAGGATGTCCCTCGTGGCCCTTGACCCAGCAGAAGGTGACCTTGTGGACGGACATCAGGTCCAGAAGCCGGCCCCACAGGTCGGGGTTGAGGGCGGGACTCCTGTCGGCCTTCTTCCAGCCGCGCGCCCGCCATCCCTCGGCCCAGCCGTTGCTGACGGCGTCCACGACGTAACGGGAGTCCGACGTCACCGTGACCTCGCACGGGTATTTCAGGGCGGACAGGGCGGAGATGACCGCGGTCAGCTCCATGCGGTTGTTGGTGGTCTCGGGCTCGCCGCCGGAGAGCTCCTTCTCGCGGCCCCGGCAGACAAGGACGGCTCCCCAGCCACCCGGTCCCGGATTGCCGCTGCAGGCTCCGTCGGTGTAGATGTCGACGTGGGTCATGTCATCAGCCGCTGATCATCGTGGCGATGGCGCCTATGGCGGTGCGGATCGCCTTGTCGGTGTTGAACTCGTGGACGTCGTCGGCGATGCCCTGGTTCTCGCGCTCCTGGTTCCAGACGCAGTGGAAGACGGCTCCGCAGCGGACGCCGAGCGTGGCCCCGACCGTGAAGATGGCCGCTGCCTCCATCTCGCTGCACAGCACGCCGAGGCGCTTCCAGGCCTCCCATTTGGCGAGCAGCTCGGACGAGGTCGCCATGCGCTCCGGAGAATGCTGGCCGTAGAACGAGTCCTTGCTCTGAACGACGCCGATGTGATAGTTGAAGCGCTCGGCCTCGGCCGCGGTCTTCAGCGCGAACAGGACGTCGAAGTCCGGCACGGCCGGGAACTCTATCGGGGCGTACTCGCGGCTGGTCCCGTCCTGTCGCACGGCTCCGCTGGCGATGATCACGTCGCCCGGCCGCACTATGGTCGAGATCCCGCCGCAGGTGCCGACGCGGATGAAGGTGTGGACGCCGCAGGCGGCGAGCTCCTCGACGGCTATGGCCGCCGAGGGGCCGCCAATGCCGGTCGAGCATATGGAGACCTTCTCGCCGAGAAGCGTCCCAGTGAAGGTAGTGTATTCGCGGTTGTGGGCCACCTCGGCAGCGTTGTCGAGGTAGGCGGCGATCAGCGACACGCGGCCGGGATCGCCGGGCAGGATGCAGTAGCCTCCGAGGTCGCCCCGGCGGCATCTGATATGGTACTGAAGTTCGGATTCGTGCATCATCTGTATAACCGTACCTTTCAAGTATTATTGATCCAGTGAGAGCGGGGAGTCGGGCCCGATCATGTCGAGGCGGACGGCCTCGCCGAATTGCAGCGGAAAGACCAGGACGTCGTCGGGATAGCGCCCGGTGAGCCTGCGGACGGAAGCGGCGTAATAGCCGAGCTGGTTGCCGTGGCGCTCGAACATGAGATCCCTGACGGCGGCCGGGTCAGCCAGGATGCCGTCGGGCATGCGGTCCGTCTTATAGTCGCACAGGACGGTGCGTCCGTCGGCCGTCTCGAAAAAGATGTCGATGACCCCCTGGACGAAGAGCGTCTCGCCCGACAGGGCGCTCCGGCTCTCTTCCGAGAGGGCGAAGGCCGAGGCCGGCAGCAGCAGGTTGAAGCGGGTCTCGCGGAAGATCCGGACGGCGGCCCGTATGTCCGCGAAGAAGCGGCTCGACGCGAAGCGGACGAGCTCGGGCACGCGGACGAGCTTCGTGGTGCCGGGCGGGATGAAGCGCTCGGCCTCGAGCCTTTCGGCCTCGGCAAGCACGGCTCCCGGGTCCGCGGACAGGCGGGAGAAGTCGCAGAACTGAAGGAATAGGTGGGTGGCCGTTCCGCGGTCGGCGGCGGTGGCGACGCCGGACATGAAGCGGGGCTCGCGCGAGCGCATGCCGGCTGCCTTCTCCAGCACGGCCGAACCGTCTCCGTCGGCGTCGAGGTAGCCCGGGAAGAGCCTGGATACCGAGACCTTAGACGGGATGACAGACAGTCCGGAATACGGGTACGAGTAAGTCATGGAGCGGACCAGCCTCTCGACGGTATCGGGGTCTGCCTGCGGCTCCTCCCGGAAGGATCCGCCGGCGGCGGGGTCCTCGGGAGAGTCGGCGCGGTCGACGCGGGGGCCGGAGTCCGGAGCCGAGATGGCACCGCCGCCGGGGCCTGGCTCGACCGAGTCTGCGGCACGCTCGCCGCCGGGGCCTGGCTCGACCGGGTCTGTGCCTGTGTCGCCGGCGGCCGGCAGCTCCGTAACGCTGAAGCAGCCCGGGGAGTCACTGCCGGCGCCGTCGAGAGCGGTGAGTATCCAGTCAATCCAGCTTTTTGCCCCCAGGACGGCGTCGGACCCTCCCCTCATGCGTGCAAAGCCGGCGCTGCGCTCCTTTGACGCGGCGAAGCCCTGCCGGCCCCCCGCCGTCACATACAGCACGTCACGGGCCCTCGTCAGGCCGACGTACAGCACGCGCATCTCCTCCTGGTACAGCCGCTCGCGGATCACGTTCGCGGCGGCTTTTCTCATCGGAGTGTCGTACACGCAGAGGCCGGAGGCGTCGGTCCGCTTGATTGCCGGACCTATGCCGTACTCTGCGGTATAGAGGTAGGTCTTGTTCGTGTCGTCCGTGTTGAATTTCGAGCCGCAGCCGCACAGGAAGACGACGGGGAACTCGAGCCCCTTGCTCCTGTGGACGGTCATGAGGTTCACGGCGTCTGCCGAGGCCGTCGGGGCGGTCGTTACCGTCCCGCCTCGGGCTATGACGTCTGACAGATAGACCACGAAGTCATGCAGCGTGCTGTATGCCGACGCCCTGTAGCGCAGGGCGCTCTCGTACAGCGCGCGAAGGTTGCGCCTCCTCTCGGAGGGAGTCTGCCTGCGGCTCTCGGGAGAGGAGCCCGCGTAAGAGAGCGCCTCGGACTCGGAGAAGAGACAGCGTATGAAGCGGTCGGCGGGAAGGGACGAGGCCCTCTCGCGCAGACGGTCGAGGCGGCTCAGAAACTCGCCGCATCTTAGCGCAAGGCCGGCATCGGCCCCGCAGCCGGCATATCGGCGTACGGAGTCGCAGAGAGACTCGCCCGTGCCGGAGGAGCGGATCATGACGAGGTCGGACAGCGAGAAGCCGAAGAACGGCGATTTCATAGCCGCGGCCAGGTGGACGTCGCGCTGCGGGTTGTCGACGGCGGACAGCACGGACACTATGAGCAGGACCTCGGGGTTCTCGAAGAGGCGCTCCCCGACGCCGTTGCTGTAGGGGATGCCCTCGGCGGCAAGGCGCGACGCTATGCCGTCCAGGACGTCGTTTTTTCTTGCGAGCACGGCGATGTCGCCGCACCTGACGGGCGCGCCGCCGGGCAGCCGGCCCTCCTTCAGCAGGCGCCGTATCTCGGAGACGATGAATCCGGCCTCGGCGCCGGCGGGCGAGGACGAACCGTCGCCCGGGGCCTCGCAGAGCACCACTCTGACGGGCTCGGAGGAGACCTCGCCCCGGCGCGAGAAGACCAGATCGTCCTCGGGCCTGTAGCCTATGCCGCCCCCGCAGAGGTCGGCCTGCCTGAACAGGTACGAGCAGACGAGATTTGCAAAGTCTACGACGTTCGGCGAGCACCTGAAGTTCTCGGACATGTATACGGAGCAGGGCAGGCAGCCCCCGGAATCCGCGCCGCGGTCCCACTCCCTGCGCCTGGCGGCGAAGAGCGAGGGCTCGGCGCCCCTGAAGGAGTAAATGCTCTGCTTTATGTCACCGACTATGAACAGGTTGGTCCCGTCGGATATGGTCCGGAAGATGAGGTCCTGGACCGGGTCAGTGTCCTGGTACTCGTCGACGAAGATGTGTGAGAAGCGCGCCCGCTCGTTTAGAGCGGCGTCGGTCGGGCCGCCGTCCGGGCCTACCAGCAGGGATACGGCGCAGCGGCGCAGGTCCTGGAAGTCGACCATGCGCCCGGCCTTCTTCTCGCGGGCGTAAAGGTCTGTGAATTCCGTCACGGCCGAATGGAGCACACGGCATACTGATGCGGTGTCCAGCATGGCAGCCGACGTGTCCGCGTCGGATATGAGGATGAAATCGCCGGCGAGCTGCCTTATGCCGTCGATGACGGCCTTGCGCTCGTCGCGAAGATAGTCGGATACGTCGGACGTCCCGCCCCTTCTGGCGCGGCCCTTCCTGGCCGGGGAGAACGAGTCCGCGCACAGGCGAGCGCCGGCGTAGTCGCCGGAGGCGAGCCTGTCACGCAGCTCCCGCGCCGTATCGCGCAGCAGCGAGAAATCCCCGGCGTACGAGGTGCAGGCGTCGTCGCTCTCAGCGGTCCTGCGGCAGAACTCCGCCCGGGATGCGAAGCCGTCGAGCGTGCGGAGGCACCAGTCGAGGGCGGCCTTTCCCGCCCGGCTCTCGAAGAAGGGCAGCCCGGCCTCCGTCTGACACGCGTCGGCGCAGGCGGAAAGGAAGGCGGCGCCCTCGGGGCGGTTCTCGCAGAGGACGGCAAAGCGCTCTATGACGGAGGCAAGCTCGCCGTCGCCCCTGGCGCTCGTCACGGTGTCGGCAAAGTGTCCGAAGTCCGGATCGGACGCGAACCTACGCTCTATGACGCCGTCCAGGATCCCGGTCCTGAGGGCGGAGGTCTCGGACGGGTCTATGACGCGGAACGAGGAGGGCAGCGAGAGGCGCTGGAAGTACTCGCCGGCCAGCTCGAGATAATAGGAGTCGATGGTGGAGATGCGCGCGGAGCCGATGGCGGTCAGCTGGGCGGCAAGGTGGGGGTCGCCCGGGCGCGCTATAAGTGCGGACGTCAGCTCGGCTGTGATCCTCTGGCGCAGCTCGGCCGCGGCCGCCCGTGTGAACGTCACTATGAGCATGTCGGAGATGTCCGCCGGGTCGTCGGGATCCGTCAGCAGGCCTATGATGCGCTTTGTCAGCACGGCGGTCTTTCCGGAGCCGGCCGCGGCGGAGACCAGGATGCTCCTGCCGCGGGTGTTCACGGCCCTCTTCTGAGATTCGGTGAATTCCATGCGCTCACCTGCCTTCGCTTCCGGAGATCCTGCAGATCTCCCTGTAAGGACAGAGCGGACAGGACACGGCCGGCTGAGAGGGTCTGGCCCAGGCGCGGCCGCTCCTTATGTTCTTTGCCGCCGCCGTCACGAAGTCCGTGACCGAGCCGTACAGCGAGAGCAGCTCGCCGCGGCTGACAAGGGCGTCTGTATTCTTCAGTTCGAAGCGACTGTCCCCGGGCAGGGCCCGGGCCACCTCGGCGTCGTCCAGCACGATGCCGGTGCGCGAGATGTGCTCTGATATGGCGCGGTCGACTTCGCCCTCGGCGGCGTCCGGCGCGAGGGAGAGCTTCGGGATCTTTGCGGAGTAGTACGAGGCTGCCGCGGGCTCCGCGGGCAGGCCGTCGCCGTCCCGGACGGGACCGCCGGGGGAGCAGACGGCAAACAGATACAGAAGCAGCTGGAGGCTCTCGCCGCCGCGGACGCGCTC
>JAEEJM010000172.1 GCA_016281895.1 Clostridiales bacterium | reverse complement strand
TATGCTTTTTTTCGATTTTGGGGAATTGTCGCTCAGCCATTCGGCGGCGTCGATGATTTCTATTCCCTCGTGCTGATAACGCGGCTGATACGTTCTTGCTATCAAAATCTTCGGGTAAGCGTCCCTGATCTGCAGCATCGGGGACACTTCGCGTTCGAAGGTCGCCGGGTCGGAAATATCGTTCGCTAAGGATTCCGGCCAGACTTTTGGCCAAAACAATTGTGCGGTATTGCCTTGGATATGTAAAGTACAAAACTCGGGGGATTCCAGGACTAGTTTCTTAGCAAATCAAAACGTTTCGTTTTGTCGATTTGATCCCAAATCGCACACATTGGTTGATAATACCTCTCTAGGACATGCCAATGATCTTTAGAGCACAGTTGATCGCTGACGATGCTTTTTACCTTTGCAATATCAGTTGAGAAAAAAGTGTTTCGATAATACTCAACTGAATCAAAAACAAAAATATGTGTTGGACGGAAGTTCAATTCCGGCGGATAATCCACAAATACTTTAACAAGAATACTATATCTTTTTTCAAACAGTCTTTGAATCATTTCTTTACTGTTCGAAACTAGATGCTGTAAGGCAAGAATATCAAGATTATCAATTATTATCGAATATTTTTTTTCAACTGGTTTTTGGGGCTGTTTTATAGTAGTCAAATCATTAGCAGTAATACTCCTGTTATTGAATCCATAATAAGCTCTTTCTTCTGGGGTTAGAAGTCTATGATACTCCGGCAGAATATCCATTGCAAAGCAGGCTTCATGAAAGATTCTCCAGAGAGTTCTTTTAATCAATGGGTTTTCAGATATTAATCTATAATTATCCGTGTTTGTCCATAAGAAGAGTATTTCTTCATCAATAAAACGATCAGTAGGAGCACCGTCAACAAATATATTTTTCTCTTCTGTTTGCAAATAGCATGCAATAATTTCAATTGATAATTGATCTCTTACAGAATTGATAAATTCTCTTGCAAGATTGCTTTGCACACCGCCCCCATATTTTGCTATGGTAGATATGGGGGTTTGAGTCAACAATGACGCGTAATTACCTATCATTGCATTCTACCCCTTTTAGTTCTGAGAAAAAAACATAGCCCCAAAGAACTGTTGAACTTTTGATCGCACGGATGTCCGTGTGACCGATTATTGCTTCTGTCAGGCGAGGGAGAGGGTTTTGCCTTCCCCCTCGTTCTTCGGTGGAGATGGTGGGATTCGAACCCATGACCCAGGGTTGTTTTTAAGGATTCGAACCAGACTTTTGGCTAGAAAAGATTTGTGCGGTATTATCCTTATTTTTTACTGACGCGACGAGTGCGACGAGGCGGCATGGAGGAAACCTTTTCAAAGAATTCTTTCAGTTCGTCAATCCACGCCTCTGTTCTGTCATACGTCCACTTTTCATATCTGTATGCCAGAGCTATTTTTATTGCCGGATTTAAAGGAAGTAACGGAGAATTCTTTGTCATTTCGATATTTTGCTGAATATATTCAGGCAGTTCTGTGATAGCCGGGAAGCTATCGGGAGGACCTTTGCAGATTTCAAATGATATACGCTCGTTCTCATCCCAGAAGTCAACTTCCTTCTCAGGATGATCCGGATAAAAGCACTTGATCCATACCAATGGGATTGTAGATAAATAGTCATCGCCCCTATGCCAACTGCAAAGGATCTCTGCCTGAAAAAAAGTGTATCGCTTTCCGTCTGTTGTTTCATGAACGATAAACACGTCATCAATATACCAATAATGGTTGGGCGCAAAAGGGCGTAATGCTGTAGTTACATTTGGTACTGAATGAATGTTTGATATCCCCGTCTTTTCCTCAATTTGTTTTTGAACCTGCTCAACCAAAGCATTTGAGAAATTGATACCGCAGGAAACCGGAAATCTTATTGCTGCCACGCGTATTTTCGTCGGAGGAGTTTGCCGTAAAAGCTTCCTTGCTTTATTGTCATCATTTTTAAAGGAAGAATTCATTTCCCTGAATAAACCAGATGCCATTGTGATTGTATAGGGATCGTAATTCCAATATTTTCTTCCGAACTTTTTCTTGATTTCCTTATAATAATCAATTATATCGTTCAGATCGTGAGTCATCTCATATCGCATAATAATACCACCCATTCTAAGAAATCACTTGTTGAACGAGCGCATCCATGTATTCTCCTAATCTGTAGTATAAAGGAGACGCCCGTCCCTGGGATAAATTAGGTCCTTGTAATTTTGATTCATTTGTTGTGTCTTCGTATTCACCGCAATGATACACACGATGCTGCAAGAAACAGCGATTATTGTCATCAACCATGATTTTTCCGATAAAGACCAAGCCATCACATTCCTCGAAAGATACTTTGACGTACAATTCACAATTATCAGAATATAATCCCCGAAGTCCTGTGTCGGAAACGGAAACAGTTTGTTCCTGCCTGTATTCATCAAATGACAGAAAGGTTTTTTTGACAGCAATATCCATTATCTCATCGACAGCTTCTTTTTTGTCGACGGCAACGGCCGTCTGAGATAAATACTGAGGTTTAAAATAGTACTCCTCATCAATCCGCCCGTCAGCTGTGATACCTGCCTTATTGCCGTCATACCAGAACAGTTCGGCGCTTGCGGGTGTATAATCTGCGGAAGGATTGATATCACAGTCGCATCGCCTTACCACACAAACGGTTGTTACGGCCCCGACGAGCCATCCTTTCTTGTAGTACACCATAAAAGACAGATCATCGCAACCTTTTATGGCGGAAAAGTTTATTTTGGGGTTCCATCCCCAGTCTTTTTTTGAAACGAACTCGTAACATTCAGTATAAACTATATTCGGATCAAACAATTCGTATTCATAATAACAGTATTCAGCAGAGTATTCCTCAGGATATTTATAGGCATGTTTTGATACTTGGTGGCATGATATGAGCAAAACAAATAAGACAATAATAAGAGGAATTATTATTGAACGTCGAGTAGGCTTCATTCTGGTACCTCATCAATTATAACCGCGAATAAAACTTGTATCATTCGGATTATATACGTAAACTCCAAGAATGGAGTCCTTTATAAATGAGAAAACACTATCATCTTCTAATATAAATGTATGAGAACTATTAATGCCACTACAACAATAAATCCTATTATTATTTGGTTCGCCGTTTAACGCGGCGCTCCATTTGGGAACCATTAAATCTCCATCTGTGGTGAAGGTGTTTGGGACTAAAGAATAGTCATACCTTATCCATAAAACCGGTTTTCCATAGTGTTTTTGGGCTTTTTTGTCCCGTTTTTTTCTTCAATACCGCTGTTTTTTCCTCATCCGCAAATCTGCTGCCGCACTCAAACTGTAAAAGTCGGGTTATAACATTTACAACAGACCTTTATTCGAAATCTGGAACCAGTTCTGCAATATCATTATTCAACGGTATTAATATGTTCTTCCACAATCCATCGGTCGGTTTATAAAACACAATATATAATTTGTTATCTTCCTTACTCTTAATTACACCGCCATCCCATACAAGATATTCATAATTGTCAAATGTTACCCTTATATTGAGCTCAAATATATCAAATGTAATCTCATCCCCGTTTTTATAGTTGCCTTTTTCCAGGCATTCAATGAGATCAGATTGAAATCGATCTGCCTTTTCACCGTCAAATGATGAAATCACTTTTGTAACAAGCTCGTTTCCCAACTTCAGAACGTCAATATGATATAATTCTTTTAACGATTTTTCATTTTTATATATTTCAATCTTTTTAATATGATACGATAATATCTCTTGCTCGGGAAGCGCATCGTTGTTTTTGTTTTTTACAATGTCGCGTCCATTAATGCCAAACATAAGGACTTTAGTCATTACTAAATAGTCCTCCATAGAAACATCTTTTATCGCACGATAATACCCCCATCCTCCGGGAATCTCAATTTTTCCTATTTCGTTTTCTGCGGCTATCAGATGAATCAAGTTTGGATCTGCGCGAATATAATTTTCCTCACAGTAAGCTGTTGTATATTTTTGAGGATATGTCACAATATACTCATCCGAATGTGAACATGATTTTGGTAGGAATAGCAGTACCATCAGTAAACAAACAGACAATACTATACTCAAAGTAACCCCAAATATTATCTTAAGAATTATCTTAAGAATAACAAGTGTTTTTTTTAATATAGTTTTCATGATAGATTTAATCAGTTAATGCGAGAAAGATAACTCGCAATTGCATCATCATCCAGCACTGGTGTCATATGGTAGCCGGTTTGAGCAATGCACCTTGACGGATAAAGATTAGCCAATGAACCGCTTACATCCGGCACCAAACTGTCGCCCATCTCCATCCCATCAACTTCAAGGCCAACTATGTATGAAGAGTACGAAACGATTTCATATAAGTTTACATGAGATACCGTTGAGTAAACCTCACTGTGATGATTGGATTGGTTGCGTTTTTATAAGAGGGTAGCGCAAAAACCGTATGCATTGCCGATCTGTACAGAAATTGTTGGTTTTCAGACGCAAAAAGTGTCTGTACGTCACTTATTGCGGCTGTTCAGTCTTTTGAAACGGAGCGAAGCGGAGTGGAGAAAGGCTGAACAGCCGCTCCGCTTTCATTGAACGATACATGTGTCAGATGCAGTTTTTCAGACGGTACTCCACCGGACTCATATAACCCAAACTGCTGTGCAGACGTTTTCTGTTATAGAACAGCTCGATATATCTGAAAACATCTGTCTTTACCTCTTCTATTGTATCAAACTTCTTGCGATAAATCAATTCTTTCTTCAAGCTGGCAAAAAAACTCTCCATGCATGAATTATCGTACGGACATCCGTGAGAGTTCATTGAACTGACAATACCGTTTTTCAGAATAAGGTCACGATGTTTTTACAACGGCTATGAGCTGCATACCTTAAAAACAAAACGCAGGCGGAAGCATTACGCCCCCGCCCGGATATCGGTGGAGATGGTGGGGTAACTCGCTTCGCTCGTGATTCGCTCGCCCTCCGCCTGGCAAGCGAGCTTGCCGATCTCCGGGCGGCGAATGCGAACCCATGCAGCTTCGCTGCCGTGCTCAAATTTGGCACCGTCATCTTCGATACAGCGAGAGGGGACGCGGTTGCGTCCCCTCTCGCTGTATCGGTGGAGATGGTGGGATTCGAACCCATGACCTCCGCGTTGCGAACGCGGCGCTCTCCCAGCTGAGCTACACCCCCGGATCGGCTGTTTTGCGGTCGTTTTGCAAGACAGCTTGATTATTGTATCACAAACCCGTTGAAATGTCAATCATAAAAATGAGTTTTGGGCATATGCCTTTTGTCGCCTTTTGTCTGAAGGAGCAGACCGGCTCCTAAGTCCTTTGTCTTTTTGGAGTGTTTTCGGATCTTCTTCACAACTCCCTGGCCTTACTAACGGAAAATTAACCGGAACGGCTGTTCTTCTTCAAACCCTCTCTCACCTCCCGGCCTGCGCTTCCTAAAAATCCCAGAACAACTTGACACGATCCCCGATCTGGCTGCGATTGACAACGGGTCCCGACTATTGTATAATAAACTTAAGTTTATAACAGACCGGCTCGCCGCCGGGCGGCCGGCAGAAAAGGCAAGAGAGCAACGATGATCAGGATTCTTCATTTCGGCGATATGCATCTGGACTCCCCGTTTTCGGGGGTGGAGGCGTCAGCCGGAGAGCGCCTCCGTGCGGAGCTGCGCAGCCTTTTCGGAGAGATCATGGCCTTTGCTGCGGATTACGACGCGGTACTCATCGCCGGGGATCTTTTCGACTGCGGCTATGTGTCTCCGGACACGGTCGGAGCGGTCCGCGACGCGCTTGAGGCTTACGGCAGGCCGGTGGTCATCGCCCCGGGCAATCACGATCCGTATGTCCAGGGCAGCGTCTGGACCCTGGGGAAATGGTCCGACAACGTATTTATATTCAGTTCCCCGGAGCTATCCCGCTTCGATATCGAGACAGGAGGCGGACCGGTGACCGTATGGGGTTGGGCGTTCACGTCGGACCGCATGGACAGCTGCCCGCTGAACAGGGGGCTCAGCCCGGCGGCCGGCAGGCTCAACCTGATATGCGCACACGGCGACATGTCGTCGCCGATCAGCAGATACTGCCCGGTCACCGAGACCGCACTGTCGCTCAGCGGCTGCGATTATGCCGCGCTCGGTCATATCCATAAGGCGCCGCCGTTTGCAGTGTACGGGAGGACGCTCGCCTCCTACTGCGGCTTCCCGGAGGGGAGAAGCTGGGACGAGCCCGGCAACGGGACGGTCGTGTCGGTCACTTTCGAGGAGGGGAACCCTCCCACGATAGAAAAGATAGTCACAGGACACCACCGGTACGAGATTATGACCGCCGATATAACCGGTGAGGACAGCGATTCCGGCACGGCCGCCAGGCTCGCCGCCATGGCCGCGGGGCTGGCCAACACCTCAGTGATGTTCCGTCTGGAAGGGGCCGTCCCGCCGGACTACAGGCCCGATACCGAAAGGATAGCCGCGGCGGTCGCGGAGGCCGCCCGCCGAGGCGATGTGAGCGTGACCGTCAGGGACAACACCCTGCCCGTGCTGGGCGCAGAGTACCTGGGGTCGGACATGACGGTCAGAGGCGAGTTTTACCGCAGTCTGCTTCCCGGGCTCTCGTCTGCAGACGCGGACGAGCGAAGGCTGGCTTCCGAGGCGCTTAGGATAGGGCTTCTGGCCCTTGAGAACAGGCCGTTCTGAGGGACGTCATGATAATAGAAAGACTGCATATAAACGAGTTCGGAGGACTGAGGGATCTGGACTTCACCCTGTCCCGGGGACTCAACGTGATCACAGGGGACAACGAGTCCGGCAAGAGCACCGTCCTGAACTTCATAAGATTCCTTCTCTACGGCCTGCCGGCATCGCGAGGCGCGGAAAACCAGGCCGAGAGGGAGCGCTCGCTGAGCTGGGGCACCGGAAGCGCCTCGGGCTTCATGGAGATTTCCGACCGCGACGGAGCTTACCGCATCGAGCGAAGCATAGGTGCCGGAGGGGCGGAAAGAAAGCTGATCGTCAGCCTTGCCACCGGCGCGGCCGTGTTTCCCGGGAGGGACGCCGGCGAGGTCTTCACCGGCGTGTCGAGGGAGGTCTTTGACAGCATCTGCTCGGTGAGACAGCTCGGCGTGGGCGACGTCGACGGACGGGCCGTCGGCGCGGCCATAGAGAACATAATGCTGTCCGGAGACGAGTCGGTCGACACCGGGGCAGCCGTCCGGAGACTGGACAAGGCCCGCCGCGAGCTTCTGGCCTTAAAAGGGCAGGGCGGCAGGATAAACGACCTGAAACGCCGGGAGGAAGCGCTCAGCGACAGACTCAGGGAGGCCATGTCTAACGCCGGGAGCGTGCTGGCCCTTCAGGCCACGGCCGAAAAGTACCGGGTCCTGACATCCGAACTGAGAAAGAAGCTGGACGCCGCGAACGACCGCTGCCACGCGGCTGAGACCGTCAGGATCCTCAGGGATTTCGAGAGTCTGCACGAGACCGACGGGAGGATAGAGGCCATAGAGCGCGAAGACGCCGAACTTGCCGAGGGATTCGGCCGCGGAGGCGGGCTCCCCGACGGCGAGTACGCCGTAAAACTTGACAGCCTGTCCCGCAGACTGGGCAGGGCGGAGAGCGATCTTGCCGTGGCCGGAGCGGCGCTTGCCGTGGAAAAGGCTGCCGATCAGGGGGATCCTCTGCTGGCCGCCAGGCATTCGGATATCGAGGCTGCCGGAGGGACCGCCGAGGTTATCGGAACATACCGCAGGAAGAGGGCTTCCGCCCGGAGGAGGACGGCTGTCGTAGCCGTGCTGGCCGGGGCCGGGCTTGTCATCCTGGCACTGGCTCTTTATGTCTTTTTTGCAGCACCGGAACTTCCGTTTACCCTGGGAAGGGACGCGAAGCTTGCGGCGGCCATAGCCGGCTTCCTTATGTGCGTGACAGGGGTCGCCCTGTTCCCGTCCTGCTCGAGGAAGTTCAGGGAGGCAGGGCTGTACCTGCGGGGCTTCGGATACGAGGGCTCCGCGCGCGGTGCCGCGGCCGAAGAGGAGTTTGCCGCCCACGCGGACAGATGTGCGGAACAGGCTGAGATAGGCGACGCACGCAGGCTCGCGGTCGAGCGGGCCGGAGAGGATGCGCTCGTAAAACAGAGAGAGCTCGACTCCGTGCGGAAAGAAGCCGCCGCGGAGCTCGGCCGCTTCTTCGATGTTCCGGAAGACGCCTCCGGACTCGCCGAAGCGCTCGTGAGCGCCGCCGACAGGGCGTCGGGGGTGGCCGCCAAACACGCCGCGAGCCGGCTGACACTATCCGAGCTCGAAGGGACCCGCAAAAGGCTCGCATCGGAGCTCGCGGGTTACGACGAGGTGTCTCTCAGGGCCCATCTGATGCCCGAGGCCGAGGAAAAGCTGGACAGGATAGGTCCGCAGCGGCTGGCCCAGGAGCGCGACGCTCTGGCGGCCCAGCTCGAAGCGGCAACTCAGCGTCTGACGGACGCGGAAAAGAACCTGGCCATACTTTCGCACACCGCGGAGAATCCCGCCAGGCTGCACGCCGAGCTCGAGGCGGTCTCTGCCGAGAGGGAGGAGACCGAACTGCGCTGCAGGGCCATAATACTTGCCCAGCAGACAATAGAGGGTGCCGGCGAGTCTCTTCGCCGCAACGTGACCCCGCGTCTGCGCGCAAGGGCCGGGGAGCTGCTCTCGCTCATAACCGGCGGAAGGTATACGGATATCGGAGTGTCGGAGGACTTTTCCGTCTGCGTCGCCACCCCGTCCGGGACGAAGGACGTCTCGGTAATGTCCGGAGGCACAAGGGACGCAGCCTACCTCGCCCTCAGGACGGCGCTGCTGGAGATGATATTCAGCTCGTCTCCGCCTCCGCTGCTGCTCGACGAGGTATGCTCGCAGCTGGATGACCGTAGAACGGCGGAAGTTCTGCGCACGCTCGGGCTTCTCTGCGACGGCGGGCTGCAGTGCGTGATGTTCACCTGCCACAGCCGCGAGCGGAACATACTGCTCGGGGCCGGGATCCCCCACGGAGGTATCAGACTTTATTGCGAAGGAGCGGAAGAATGACCGCGAAAAAGAAAAAACTCGGGATAATCGGGGGAATGGGACCGCTGGCCACGGCGGAGCTTTTCCGCATGATCGTCGAGAATACAAAAAGTCCGGACGACGCCGGACATATAAGGATCTTCATCGACAACAATCCGCAGATCCCGGACAGGACCGCAGCGCTCCTCGGAAGAGGGCCCGATCCCGTCCCTGCCATGGCCGTTTCCGCCAGGAAACTCGAGAGGATGGGGGCGGATCTTCTGCTCATGCCCTGCAACACGGCGCACTATTTCATAGACCGCCTGCGGAAGGAGGTCGGAGTGCCGTTTATCGACATGATTGAGCAGACCGCCCTGAGGCTTTCGGAAGACGGGATAAAGACCGCGGGGATCCTCTGCACGACCGGCACCATGAAAGGGCGTGTGTACGCGGACAGGCTCGAGCGGGCGGGGATATCGCTCCTTGAGCCGGACGGGGAACAGCAGACGGAGGTCATGCGCTTCATATACGAAGGGGTAAAGGCGGGAAACGCGGGCTTCGACGCATCGGCGTTCGGCAGAGTGCTGAACAGTCTCTACGAGCGAGGGGCGCAGACCGTCATTCTTGGCTGCACGGAGCTGTTTCCGGGTATCAGGATGTACGGAGTCGAGATCGGCAGTTACATAGAGCCCATGAGGGTACTGGCCAGAAGCGCGGTCGGGGCCGCGGGGTACGAGACGGTGGGGGAATGAAGTTGCGCGCCGAGCGCGCAAATGAGGTGCCGCCTGACGGCGGCAATGAGGTGCCGGCCGCGCCGGCAATGAAGACGCGCGCCGGGTGCGCAAATGAAGTGCCGCCCTGCGGGCGGCAGTGAAGGGAAGAAATGCAGGTCGATATATGAATACGCCTGGGCAGGTTCTGCCCGGGCGTATTCAATCGGATACTGTTATGCTTCCTGTATTCATTTGATATCTGCGCAAGAAGCCGCAAACAAACCCTGCCGCCGGCGGGGCCGGCGGCAGGGATACGGACTGAAGCGGGAGCGCGCCTCAGTGAGCCTGAGCCGCCTCCTTTTTGATGTCTTCTATGTTCTGATCGTGCTCTTTTTTGGTCGAGGCCGCCCTGACGTTCTTGTCGAGGTCGGTCACGAAGTAGTACAGAGGTTTCGTGCTCTCGCCGGGATATATTGAGGTTATTATGGCGTTGTAGCTGGGGTTGCATATGGGGCCGGGGATCATGCCCCGCTGCAAGCTGCTGTTGTACGGGCTGACGTATGAGAAGTCGGCCTCGGTGACCTTCCGGCCAAGATCGTGCGACATCGCGTAGATGACTGTGGACTCGCACTCCAGGTAGGCTATGGGGCTGCCATCCGCGAGCCGGTTCCAGATGACCTGCGAGACCAGCTCGTAATCGTTCGCGTAAAACGCCTCCTTCTCGATGATGGAGGCGACGGTCAGCACCTCGTCGATGCTCTTTCCGAGCTCTTCGCAGGCATCGCGCAGCTCGCTGCTGAAGATCTCGTCGAAGCGGTCCAGCATGCGGCGCAGGTAGTAGTATTCCGGCATACCGGTGTAGAAGTCGTAGGTGTCGGGGAACAGATAGCCCTCGAGCCGGTAGATACGGCCCTCGTTTTCCGGGATGTCGGCGAGATAGGGGTACTCCTCTCCGAAGTCGTAGTTCTGGACGGCGTCGACCCACCCCTCGCGCGTGCCGATGCCCTGGGCCAGGAACAGATCTATTATACCGTCCACGGTGTAGCCCTCGGGCACGGTTATGCGCACCGTGGTTATTATTTTTTTCTCAACGAATGACAGGAACAGGCCGTCGTAGTTGGTGTTCGCGTTGACCGTGTACGTGCCGGCCTTGAATTTGTAAGTCTGCTCCTTCTTGTCTATCTTCTTCAGCTTCGCGTAGAAGCGGAACACGCCGGGGTGCTTTATGACGCCCGCGTCGCCGAGGATGTCCGCCAGCTCGTCGGACGTGACGTATTCCGGGATGACGACCTCGACCTCGCGGTCCTCCTTGACGAAGGCGAAGATGTCGTTGAAGAAGGATATGCCGAAATAGGCCAGCGTGCAGGCCGCCACGATGACGAAGGCGATGTAAACGATGCCTTTGATCAGGGCGGTGACCGTACTGGCAGACTCGGTAAATGTGTTGGTGCCGAAAAAGTCGTCGTCCGGGTCGCTGTCGAGCTCCCGGAGAGCGTTTTCATAATCGTCGCCGGTGTATTCGCCGACGTTTCTTTTTTTTCGTTTGAAAAGTGACATCTGAGTTGAGATCCGGCCGGCGGCCGGCGGAGTGCGCCCGCGCGTCCTGTGGCCTCAGGTCAGGATGACTACGGCGTAAAAGACGTAGCAGGCCAGGGCCGCGGGGTGCAGAAGAGATTTGACAAGGCCGGAGGCCCTGGGGTGTTTTTCGGAGAGTTCGCTGAGGATGCCGGTCTGCCCCTCGCGCCGGCGGCGCGGGACGGGATCGCGGTAGGACGACGGGTATCCGCGGGAGGAGTAAAGGCCGTACAGCCTTGCCGCCTCGGCGCAGAAGACGAAGGCCGAGAACAGGAAGACCCCTCCGCATATAAAGGTGAACAGTCTGGAGCCGCCCAGGTCGTAAAGCGTCTGTATGACCGTCCGCCCGAACAGGGAGAACAGGTTGTAGACCAGGTGCACCGCCACCGAGGCGACGAGCGATCTGCACGCGTAGAATACGAGGGCCAGGACGAGCCCCGCGAAGAAAAAGGTCGGGAACATGCGCAGGTCGAAGTGCAGCAGGGCAAAGAAGAGGGATGACATGAGCAGCGACGCGGCCGTGCCCTCGCGATCGTACTCGCCGCACAGCACGCCCCGGAAGAGGTACTCCTCGCAGACCGCGGGCAGAGCGGCGTAGGCAAGCACGTGGTAGATGACGTCGCCGGCGGAGCCGCTGTTCTTGGACACGAATATGCCGTAGAGGTTGTAACGGCTCTCGAGGTAGCCGTATCCGGCCAGCCTCAGATTGATCAGCAGCGAGCCCGATGTGAGCAGGGCCACGGCGGAGATCAGTATCAGGATGTGGCCGACGCCCACGGGCCTTATGCGAAGCGCGGCTACGGAGCCGCCCGTCAGCGCCATATAAACGGCGGCGGGCATAATGAATACTACGATCTGGAGCAGGATGGTGGCGGCGTATTCGTTCTCGCGGTTTAGCAGAGCCGTGTCTATCAGCGAGGTCAGCCGCAGAAGAACGAACACGGACAGGACCAGAAGCGGCGCGGTTATATGGCGCCTGTAGTCGGGGCGGAGCGTCATAGCGGATCGCCTCCGTTTCGCGGACGCGGCCGCGGTAGCGCCGGGAGAGGAAAACAGTGTATTATCATAATGACCTCCGTGTCCCGGCCTGCGGCCCCGGGGACTCAGTATGTGGGGGTGTCGAGTCTCCACTGGCCGTCCTGTAGGACGAACTTAAGGTTTTTCGTGTATGTGCCGCGGACCTTTTCGAGCTTCTCCAGGTCGAGATAAGACCCGGTCGCGGTTATCTCGACGTTCACCATGTCGCCGCGCGACGGCATGACGATCTTCATGGAGGAGAAGTCGTATTCGGTCTGTTCGGTGAAGTACGGATCGAAGCGGTTGGACTTGAGCAGGAAGTCCGTGGCGCCGGACTCGTCCGGAGAGTATCTCGCGTAGATTATCTCCGTTCCGACGACCAGGCCGTCGAACATTATCGTGTAGACCGAATCAAGGTAGGCCGACGAGTAGACCTTTTCGGCCGCGACCTTGATCTGATCGACGGACTGATACGGGCACTCGAGCCTGACGTAGTCGTAATAAACCGGCGAGTTTTCGTCGTAGACGAGCTCGCGCTCGGTCTCCCTGTAGTCCGGGATGTCCTCGAGGACGTATTCTCCGCCGGCGTCTGAGTAGACCGTTTCGTCTGCCCCCGGCTGACGCCCGGCAAGGTAGACCTTTCTGGCGAAGCGGTACACTTTTTCGGCCTCGGGATAATACTTCACGACGGTACCGTAAGCCGGGTCGTCGAGGTACCAGAAGTAGGTCCTGGTCGCGGCGTCGTATTGGGCGGTGGCGTCGCCCGTGGAGGTCTCGCGGTCGTAGACCGGCAGGCCTGCCCCGAAGAAAATGTCGTTTATCTCGGCGGATGCGGAGATCAGGGCCTCGAAGGTGCCGCGGACCTCGTCGAGCTCGGGCGGCGGGGTGCCGCAGGATACGGACGCGGCGCACAGCGACACGAGCAGGGCCAGGGCGGCGATCCTTGCGGCGGGTTTCATTCGTCTTCTCCGGCCGGCGCGGCGTAGCCCGTCCCGGCGTCGGCGATGCCGTCCGCGGCGTCGGTCCCGGAGTCTTCCGGGCCGGAGCCGTCTCCGTCTTCGGAGTCGGTGTCAGCCGCGGCGCGAAGGGCGGTGAAGCCTGCGCAGCTGCGGCCCTCGTCCATCCTCATGACTATGACACCCTGGGCGGAGCGGGAGTAGACCTGGATGTTGGCGGCATGGGTCCTTATGAAGTTGCCCGTGTCGGTGGCGATCATGACGTCGTCGCCGTCGTCGACCTGGCCGATGCCCACAAGGGCCCCGGTCTTTTCGGTGATCTTCTGGCAGCAGACGCCCATGCCTCCGCGGTGGGCCATGGTGCGGAAATCGTCGTACCTGGTGCGCTTTCCGTAGCCGTTGGAAGTGAGGGTGAAGAGATCCTTTGTCTCGTCCACGGCGACGGTCCCCACCACACGGTCTCCTTCGCGCAGGCGGATGCCTATGACGCCGCGGGCGGTCCTGCCCATGCAGCGGGCCTCCTCTTCGGCGAAGCGGGTCGCCATGCCGCGCGAGCTGGCGATGACGATGTCCATGGCTCCGTCGGTGTAGAGGACGTTGATGAGGCGGTCGCCCTCGTCGAGGTCTATGGCGCGCTTTCCGTTGCGGTTGACGCGGCTGAACTCTGCGAGGCGCGTCCGCTTTACGATGCCCTTTTCCGTCACCATGCAGAGGTAGCGGTCGGCGGCGTCCTCGAAGCTGTCGACGGCGATGGTCGCGGTGACCTTTTCGTCCTCGTCGAGCTCGAGTATGTTGCGCATAAAGGTGCCTTTCGCGGTCTTTCCGGCCTCGGGGATCGCGAACGGCCTTATCATGAAGACCTTTCCCCTGTCGGTGAAGAAGAGGAAGTTGGAGTGGCTGTACACGACGGAGACGGTCTCTATGAAATCGTCGTCCTTAGTGGTCATTCCTATGACGCCCTTTCCGCCGCGGAGTATCACCTTGAACGAGTCGGCGGGGAGGCGCTTGATGTAGCCGCCGTGGGTTATGGTCACGACGCAGAAGTGCTTTTCGATGAGATCCTCGTCCAGGGTCTCGTCCTCGGCCTCAACGATCTCCGTGAGGCGGCCGTCCTTGGCGGCGTAGGTCTGGCGGATCTCGGTGAGCTCGCTCTTTATGATCTCCTTAACGCGGTCGACGTCGGCCAGCACGGCGCGGAGCTCCTCGATCTTTGCGTAGAGTCTGGTCAGCTCGTCGAGGATCTTGTCGCGCTCGAGTCCGGTCAGCCGCCCGAGCGTCATGTCGATGATGGCCTGGGCCTGGGTCTCGGACAGACCGTATTTCTCGCAGAGGCGGACCCGGGATTCCGGTATGGAGCCCGAGGTCTTCATGAGCTCGACGATCTCGTCGATGCTGTCTATGGCGATCTTGTATCCCTCGAGGATGTGCACCCTGGCCAGCGCCTTCTCGAGGTCGAAGCGGGTCCGGTTGGAGATGACGGACTCCTGGTGCTTTATATACTCGTCGAGGATGGCGGCAAGGGGCAGGATCTTAGGCTCGCCGTTCACGAGGGCCAGCATGTTGACGGCGCAGGTGTCCTCGAGCTGCGAGTAGCGGTAGAGCTGGCGGAGGATGAGCTCGCCGTTGGCGTCGCGCCTGTATTCGATGACGAGCCTCATTCCGTTGCGGCCGGACTCGTCGCGCACGTCGGTGATCCCCGCTATGCGCTTTTCCTTCACCAGGGAGGCGATGGATTCGCACAGGACGCTCTTGTTCACGCCGTACGGGATCTCGGTGAATATGATGCGGCGGCGGTCGGCGTCGAGCTCGGCTCGGGCGCGCACCTTGATGCGGCCCTTTCCGGTCTTGTACGCCTCGCGGATCCCGGCCGTGCCGTAGATGATGGCGGCGGTGGGAAAGTCCGGGCCCTTGATGAAATTCATGAGCTCGGTGTAGTCGCAGTCGGGGTGGTCCATGCGGTAGATGGTCGCGTCGATGACCTCGCCGAGGTTGTGCGGGGGGATGTTTGTGGCCATACCGACGGCGATCCCGACCGCTCCGTTGACCAGCAGGTTGGGGAAGCGGGCGGGCAGCACGGAGGGCTCGTCGCGGCGGTTGTCGAAGTTGCGGTCCATGCGGACGACGTTCTTGTCGAGGTCGCGCATCATCTCGTCGGCGATCTTTGCCATGCGCGCCTCGGTGTAACGGTAGGCGGCGGGCGGGTCTCCGTCGACGGAGCCGAAGTTGCCGTGGCCCTCGATGAGCGGGTACCTCAGCGAGAAGTCCTGGGCCATGCGGACCATGGTGCCGTACACGGCGGCGTCGCCGTGCGGATGGTACCGGCCCAGAACGTTTCCGACCGTTGTGGCGGATTTGCAGAAGGGCCGGTCGGAGGTCAGACGGTCCTCGTACATAGCCCAGAGGACGCGCCTCTGGCCGGGCTTCATGCCGTCCCTGACATCCGGGAGGGCGCGGGCCGTAATAACGGACATGGCGTACTCGATGAAGGACTGCTTAAGCTCGCGCTCCATCTCGATGTCGACTATTTTCTGATTCGGGAACGAAATGTCCCTTTCCTCTCGTTTCATGTCAGCAGGACGCCTTTCTGGAATTATATAGGCCGATAACGTCTACGGCCCGGGGAAGGAGGGAGGCCTCGAGCGAGACCTTGGCCGCGCCGCAGCTCGACGCGAAAAGATGCGCGTCGGAGGCGGGGAGGCCCATCGCGTAAGTAGCACAGAGGTAGCCGGCAAGGAAGCAGTCGCCGGCCGCGGCAAAGCCGCGCGCCGGAACGCGCGCCGCGGGGCGGAAATCGCAGATCCCGTCCGCGCAGAGCACCGAGCCGGTCCCGCCGAGCGTCAGCAACACGGTCCCGACGCCGAACCGTTCCCTTACGGCGGCGGCGTCGTCCTCGGGCAGGCCCGAGGGGGCAAGGCCGCAGACCTCCATGAGGCCGCGAAGCTCGCGCCCGTTCGGCTTTATGACGTCGGGGCTCTCGGCTATGCCGGCAGCGAGGGCCGGCCCGTCGCAGTCGAGCACGACCGCGGCCCCGGAGGCCCTCAGGCGCGGTATGAGAGCCGCGTAGAAGCCGGGATCGGTCCCGGCGGGAAGAGAGCCCGTGAGGACGCAAACGTCCGCTCCGGAGCTCAGGAAGGCCGCGCAGAGGGCCCCGGTCTCGGCCGCTGAGAACGGGCCGCCGCGCTCGTTGAGCTCGGTGCAGCGCCCGTCCGGCGAGATGACCTTGGTGTTGACCCTTATGCCGCAGGCCGAAGGAACGTAGACGCAGTCGAGGTCCTCGGCGGCAAGGATGCTTCCGCAGACGTCTCCGTAAACGCCTCCGCCGAAAGAGTAGTAGGTGACGTCGCAGCCGAGCCGGCGGAGCATGACGGCGGCGTTGGCCCCCTTAGAGCCCTGGGTGGTGATGCTGCGCGAGGCGCGGTTGACAGCGTCCGGCCTCACCGGCTCCGGCATGTACAGGGTCCTGTCTATGCCGGGGTTGACCGAAAGAACGGCAAATCTCATGGCGTCACACGTCCAGATTCTGCGCGTACTTCGCGTTTTCCTCTATGAACACGCGGCGCGGCTCGACCTTGTCGCCCATCAGCAGCGAGAAGGCCTGGTCCGCGGTGACCGCGTCCTCGAGCGTGACTCTGCGGAGGGTGCGGGTGTCGGGATTCATCGTGGTCTCCCAGAGCTGTTCGGCGTCCATCTCGCCGAGACCTTTGTAGCGTTCCGCCTCGACGGCACCGCCGCCGAGCTCGGCGATGATGCGGTCGCGCTCCTCGTCGGAGAAGGCGTACCTCTCGCCGCCGGAGCGGTTCCTGCGGTAGATCTTGTACAGGGGCGGCTGTGCAAGGTAGACGTGCCCCTCGTCGATCAGGGCCTTCATGTGCCTGAAGAAGAAGGTAAGCAGCAGTATGCGTATGTGCGAGCCGTCGACGTCGGCATCGGCCATTATGATTATCTTTCCGTAGCGCAGCCGGGTTATGTCGAAGTCCTCGCCGATGCCTGTGCCCAGCGCCTGTATTATGGGGATGAGGGATACGTTGGAGTAGACCTTGTCGAGGCGCGTCTTTTCGACGTTGAGCACCTTCCCGCGCAGGGGAAGGATGGCCTGGAAGACCGAGTCGCGCCCGCCCTTGGCGGAGCCTCCTGCGGAATCTCCCTCGACAAGGTAGATCTCGGTGAGCGAGGCGTCGCGCTCCTGGCAGTCGGAGAGCTTGCCGGGAAGGGAGGAGCTCTCCAGAAGCCCCTTGCGGTGGGCGAGCTCCTTTGCCTTTCTGGCGGCCTCGCGGGCCATGGACGCGGCCAGGGCCTTGTTTATGATGGCGCGGGCCTCCTCGGGGTGCTCGTCGAGGTACTCCCTGAGGCGCTCTTTGACGGTGGTCCGCACGATCTCCTTCATGAACTCGTTGCCGAGCTTGGATTTGGTCTGGGAGATGAACTCGGCGTCCCTGAGTTTGACGCTGATGACGGCCACGATGCCCTCGCGGACGTCGTCGCCGGTGAGGCGGTCGCCCGAGCCGAGAAGGCGGTTCTTTTTGGCGTAGTCGTTCAGCACCAGGTACAGGCCCTGTTTGAAGCCGTCCTCGTGCGTGCCGCCGAACGTCGTGTGCATGTTGTTGGCGAAGGACAGCACGGTCTCGGTGTACGAGGTGTTGTACTGGAGGGCGATCTCTGCCTGGCTGCCGCCGCCTTTCTCCTCGCCGCGCATGTAGATCACGCCGGGGTGGATGGGATCGGCAAACTTCTGCCCGGTAAGATAGGAGACGAAATCGCTGATCCCGCCCTCGTATCTGAGGTCGTCCTGCCTGTAGGAGCCGTCCGCTCCCTGCTCCCTCATGTCGGTTAGCACGATGCGCACGCCGGCGTTGAGGAAGGCCTGCTCGCGCATGCGGGTGAGGACGGTGTCGTAATCGAAGCGTGTGGTCTGAACGAAGACGGCGGGATCGGGCTTGAAGCGCACCCGGACGCCGGACTTCTTGGAGTCCTCGGGCACGGGGCCCATGCAGGCGTAGGGGCGGGCGACCTCGCCGATCTCGAAGCGCTCGGTGTATCTGACGCCTCCGAAGACGTCCTCGAGCTCCAGCCATTCAGACAGCGCGTTCACGACGGAAGCGCCGACGCCGTGAAGGCCGCCGGCGATCTTGTAGCCGCCCTCGTCGTCGAACTTGCCGCCGGCGTGCAGCCGGGTGTAGACGAGCTCGGGCGTCGGTATGCCCTCGGTCGGATGTATGCCGGCCGGGATGCCCCGCCCGTTGTCCTCGACCGTGACGGAGCCGTCGGCGTTCAGCGTGACCTCGATGCGGTCGCAGTAGCCGGCCAGCGCCTCGTCGATGGAGTTGTCCACGATCTCGTATATGAGGTGATGCAGTCCCTCAGGGCCGGTGGAGCCGATGTACATGCCCGGTCTTTCGCGGACCGCCTCGAGCCCCTTGAGGGCCTTTATGGCGTCGTCGGTGTACATGCCCTCGGCGACCGTGGTGTCCAGTTCCGCCGCGCCCTCGTCGAGTTCGACGTCCGGTGCGCCTTCCCCTGTGTCCTCGGTCAGTTCCGGCTCCTCGGCCGGAAAGACGGTCTCTTCGGGATTCTTCTTTTCTTCTGACATGTCGATACAATACCTGCCTTAAAAACGTTTGCCTGCCGGAATAACTCCGGCCCTGTCAAAAAAACTTCTGTACTGCAAAAAAACTCAAACCCTGCCGGAAGACTCCGGCTCCGGGGAAGACTTCAGCCCTGCGCCTGATCGGAGCCGAGGCGCTGCATGAGCGCCGATACGGACAGTTCCGAGAAGCAGACCCGGTAGCCGTCCGGCACGCCTCCGGTGCGGTGGCGGTAGATGATGAATGATTTGGGGATGTCCGTTCCGGCCGCCTCGACCCTGCCGTGCTTTTCGGCCTCGCGCAGAAAGCTCCGCGTGAGCGGCGAGCTCAGCGTGGCGTTGTCGGTGTCGAAGACGCCGATTATGTCCCGCTCCCGGATGGCCCGGCTGCCTCCTACGTGGACGAACATGTGTACCTCCCGTTTTCCACGGCGATCACGTTCACGCCCACGGCGCCGAGGTCGACGTCGCCGCAGGAGCTCATAATGACCTGGCCTTTGGTCATGCGTCCGGTAAGGTATTCGCGCCGCGCGGCGTCAAGCTCGGAGAACACGTCGTCGAGCAGCAGCACGGGGCGCTCCCCGGTGTCCGCCTCGGATATGGCGCTCTCGGCGAGCTTGAGCCCCAGGGCAAGGGACCTCTGCTGGCCCTGCGACGCGAAGAAGCGGGCGCTCTTTCCGTTCAGCGTTATGTCGATGTCGTCCTTGTGAACGCCCCAGAGCGTGGCCCCGGCGGCGATCTCCCGGTCGTGGTTGTCCATCAGCTGGGCCATGAAAAGCTCCTCGTACCTTTCGGTCCTGAGCGCGTCATCCCCGGAGATCCTGAATGAGAAGTCGTAGGAGAGGGCGGGCTTTTCGCTGCCGCCGGTCATCTCGGAGAAGCAGCGCGAGAGCTCCTCTGAGACGAGGGAGAGGTAGCCCAGCCTGGAGCGGGTCACGAAGGCGGCCTCGCGGGCCAGCTGGTACGACCAGAACTCGACCGTCCGGTCAAAGGCCGCGCGGTCGTCGCGGGCGTTCTTTATCAGCCTGTTGCGCTGCTGGAGGACGTGGTTGTACCTTTGGAGCGAGCGCAGATAGAGCGGCCTCAGCTGCGAGATGGCCACGTCCATGTAAGAACGCCTCATGGAGGGGCCTTCCTTTATGATGTTCAGGTGCTCGGGAAAGAAGAGCACCGCGCGGAACTGCCCGATCATGTCGGCGATGCGCGTCACCTTGACCCCGTTCTGCGTCGTCTTTCTGGGGGCGGTGCGCGAGATGCACACGGTCAGGTTCTGGTCGCGCTGCGAGTCGCGGAAATCGAGCGACAGCACCGCCTCCTGCTCGGAAAAACCGATGCACTCGGTGTCGCGCACCCCGCGGAAGGACTTTCCCATGGAGAAGAAGCCGATGGCCTCGAGCAGGTTCGTCTTTCCCTGGGCGTTTGCGCCGAAGAGGAGGTTGACGCCCTCGGTGAAAGGCACCTCGCATTTGCCGATGTTGCGGAAGCCGCCGGCTCTGACGGCCTTGCAGATCATA
>JAEEJM010000171.1 GCA_016281895.1 Clostridiales bacterium | reverse complement strand
TCCGAGGCCGTCCCACGTCTACTTCCCTTTCGGCTTCAACCTGAGTCAGAAGAAGGCAGTCGAGAACGCCCTGACGAACGGGATCAGCATAATCGAGGGGCCCCCGGGCACCGGAAAGACGCAGACGATACTCAACATCATCGCCAACGCCGTAATGAGCGGCGAGAGCGTCGCCGTCGTGTCGGGCAACAACGCCGCGACAGGCAACGTCTACGAAAAGCTCGTCAAGTACGGGCTGGAGTTCATCGCCGCCCCGCTTGGCAGCCGTGCCAACAAGGATTCGTTCGTCGAGAACCAGACCACGGAGCTGCCTGATCTCAGCGAATGGATAAAACCGGAATACCGCAGGACCGGTCTGGACAATGAAGAGGTCCTGCTCAACGAAAAGCTTGAAAAGAAGAACCTTCAGGCGGAACTCGCCGCCGAGCTGGACGCCCTCGAGAAGGAATACGAGCATTTCGGCGACTATTACAGGGGCCTCGGCATAGAGGAGGATATCGTCGCCTTCCCCGCGTCGGAGGATTCGGACAGGATACTCGCGTTCGCGACCGAATACGAAATGTACGCCGGAGAGAGCGGGAACGTATCGCCCTTCAGGCGGCTGCTGCTGAAACTCAGGTACCGGGCAAGGGGCAAACGGCTCTCCGGCGCCGCGCCGGAACCGGTCACGGCCTTCTGCCAGAACCTCTTCTACACGAGGCGCATAAAGGAACTGAGGGGCCGCCTCGCGGATCTGGAGAGGGATCTTGACGGCTTCGATTTCGAAAAGCGCATGAAGCGCTTCTCCGCCCTGTCTATGGACGAGTTCCGCATGTATCTGGCCAAGCAGTTCGGCATCATGGGCCGGCGCAGATACTACGAGAGCAAGGATCTGGTCCAGAAGTCCGAGGCCTTCATGCAGGACTATCCCGTCGTGCTGAGCACGACCTACTCGCTCAGGTCCAGCCTGTCGCCGAGGATAGTCTACGATTACGTGATCGTCGACGAGGCCTCGCAGGTCGATCTTGCGACCGCGGCTCTGGCCCTCTCCTGCGCAAAAAAAGCGGTCATAGTCGGCGATCTGAAACAGCTTCCGAACGTCGTCGACGCCGAGGCCAGAGAGAAGACCGATGAGATCTTCCGGGCCTTCGACCTCCCGGAGGCGTACCGCTACTCCGAGAACAGCCTGCTCTCCGCCGCGGTAAAACTGTTCCCCAAGGCCCCGCGGGTCCTGCTCCGGGAACACTACAGATGCCACCCGGAGATCATCGGTTTCTGCAACAAAAGATTCTACGGCGGCGAACTCATCGTTATGACGGAGCCCGGGGACAGCGGCAGTCCCATGTCGGTCTACCGCACGGCTCCCGGAAACCACGCCCGCGGGCATGTGAATCAAAGGCAGATCGAGGTCATAAGGGACGAGGTCTTCCCGCGAGAAAAGCTCGATCCGGACGACGGCTCGGTCGGCATAGTCACGCCCTACCGCGCACAGGCAAACGCCCTCCAGGAGACATTTGCCGGCACCTCCGTCAAAGCCGACACGGCCGACAAGTTTCAGGGGCAGGAGCGGAGCGTCATCGTGTTCTCCACAGTGGACAACGAGATCGGGGATTTCGCCTCGGATCCGAACCGCCTGAACGTCGCGGTATCCCGCGCGAAGGACAGATTCATCGTCGTGACGGACGGCAACGGCAACGACACGACGTCGCCGATCCACGAGCTCATAGGGTACATACAGTACAACAATCACGAGACGGTGGACAGCGAGATACACTCGATCTTTGACTGCCTCTATCGCCAGAACGCCGAAGCCAGGGAGGCGGTGCTGAAAAAGCACGGCAGGAGAAGCGAGTTCGACAGCGAGAACCTAATGATGGGGCTGATACGCGAGATACTTGCCGCCGACAGATTCTCAAAATACGGAGCGGTCATGCACGTTCCGCTGAGGATGCTGCTCGGAACGCTCGAGAGGCTGGACACGCGGGAGCTCGCCTTCGCGACGAATCACCTTACGCACGTCGATTTCCTCATATACTCCCTCCTGACCCACCGGCCGGTGCTCGTGGTGGAGGTCGACGGCTTCGCATATCACAGCAATGAAAAGCAGGCCGAGCGCGACAGGGTGAAGGATTCGGTCCTGCGAAAGTTCGGCATACCCATACTGAGACTCGGAACCACCGGCAGCGGCGAGAAGCAGAAGATCATCTCCGCCCTCGACGCCGCCGAGATGAAATAAAAGAAAGAGGTCCGCATGGAAAAGAAAGAGATCTGGGAAGTTATGCGTTCGAGACACTCTGTCAGAAAGTACCTTGACAGACCGATCGAAGAAGAGAAGGCCGGGGCGCTCCGGGAGGAGATCGGCCGCATCACAGCCGAGTCGGGCCTCGATTTCAGACTGGTGCTGAACGAGCCCGAGGTCTACCGCGCCAACAGGCCGCATTACGGCATGTTCAGCGGCTGCCGCAACTACTTCGTGCTCTACGGCCCCAAGGGGGCCGACGAGAAGGTCGGC
>JAEEJM010000170.1 GCA_016281895.1 Clostridiales bacterium | reverse complement strand
GGGCTCGGGCTCCTCCGGCCACGTCAGGGACGAGGGATCGGCGGAGTTCGTGTCGGTCAGCGCGTTCTCCGGGTCGGTGGAGAAAAAGTCCGCGAGTGTATAGTCGGCGGTGTGCGTGATCCCCATCGCCTCGTAGGCGAGACGGATCTGCTTGCTGTTCATAAACCAGTTGGCGGTGTCGGTCTTTGCCGAGTCGTCGAGCCAGGTGCTTATGATGTAGAGGTGGGCGACGAACTCGCAGTAGCGTATCGTGCGGTCCTTTCCGTCGCCGCCCTCGCCGCTCATGCCGAGCCTCACGACGCTCGACGAATACAGGGTCTTGAGGCTGTCGTAAAGCGTGCGGAAGTTCGACTTGAGCTCGGCGTAATGAAGGACGTACCAGTCAAATCTCTGTCGGCTGTCGCCCTTCCTTATGCCCTTGTACTCCGTCAGCAGCGCGCGCAGGGCGTCGGTGCTGGATCCGGCGGCGTCGACGTACTGCCCGAGCGCCGAGCCTCCGGCGCTGACGAGCTCGTCCCTCTTTGCAAGGACCGAGTCGACGGTGCTTCCCATGATGGTCGAGTACAGGACGTGTCCGCCCGAGCTCGCGGCATAGCAGTTCTCGAGTGCGGTCATGGAGGCGAGGCAGGCCGAGACTCCGGCAAGATACGTGTCGTATTCGGCAAGATAGGCGTTGTAGGCCTCGAAGGCGGGCGCCAGGCCGGCGACCTCCTCGTTGTATCTTTCGAGCGCCTCCGCGTACTCCGCGGCGGCGGTCAGGTATGCAGCGTAAAGGGCGCTGTCGGTCCCGTACCGCTCGACGGCGGCAAGGTAGTCCTGATAGGCCTGCTTCTTCCCGAGGTAGACCTCCCTGCGCGCCGCGTAGGCCGAGTAGACCTGGTAGGCCGCGTTGTACTCGGAGACGGCGGCAAGGTAGTCCTCGTAGGCCTTTTTTGCGGCCGCGTACTCGGCCGCGGCGGAGTCGTAGTCGCTCTGCCTTCCGGCCGCGGCAGCTGCCGCCCTGTAAGCGTAGTTGATGACCGCGTCCGCGTCTTCGGCGCCGATCTCGAAGCCGGCCCCGTAAACGACGGTCACGGTGTATATGAGGGTCTCGGTATAGCCCGTGAAGGTGTGCTCCCAGAGCCCGTCGTCCTCTGTCAGAGCGGCCTCCATGCCGTCTGCGCTGCCGTCCTGCAGATGGGCGCTGACCGGCGACCAGACCACGGCCGCGCCGTTCTGCGCGGTATACGTGACGGCCGAGGCCTTCACGGTGATCTTGTCCCCGATGCCGCTCACCGTGACGCTCTTGCTGTCCAGTATGGGCGTGTAAGTGAAGTTGAGGTCGGGATCGGTCTCGAGGCACGCGCGCTCGGCTTCTCCGCACTCCTCGCCGCAGATGAGCCTGACGACCTCCACGGCCTGTATGGATCTGTTGAAGACGGACTCGCCTTTGGAGTAGTTCAGGCTGAGGCTTCCGTCAGCGGCGGAAGCCGGCGCAAGGGCCCCGGCGGCAAGGACCGCCGCCAGCAGGGCGCCGAGCGCCGCCGCCAGGATCCGGCGGGACGTTATATTGTGTTTGCGGTTCGAAGCACGCATTCCAGCCTCCAGTGTCATGGGTGTTGCTTTACGGATCTGCCGCCGGCGGGCCCGCAAGGCCGCGCGGGAGCGGAGATCCCGCGGCGAATATGCCGGCGACGGGGCTCAGTCGTCCTCCCCGTACTTTCCGCGGATCCGCATAAGGGGTACGGCCGGGAACAGAATCCCGTATATATTATAGATCGGCCCGCACCTTTTGTCAATACCGCGCGGGCCGCGCGGACATGTGCGCGCGGGGCGGAAAAAAGAAAAAAGCCGAAAAAACACAGTTGACAAGCGGGGAAAATTGTGGTATCATATTCAAGCGGTTTTACGGACCGCCGTCCGCGGGTGTAGTTCAATGGTAGAATTCCAGCCTTCCAAGCTGGCCGCGTGGGTTCGATTCCCATCACCCGCTCCATATGCTCCGCGGCGCGCCTCGGCGCGCCGCGGGCAGAGCGCAGATCGGGCCGGCGGCCTGCGCCGCACCCTTCCGGCACACAGCGTGCGCATTTAGCTCAGCCGGATAGAGCAACTGCCTTCTAAGCAGTAGGCCGGGGGTTCGAGTCCC
>JAEEJM010000169.1 GCA_016281895.1 Clostridiales bacterium | reverse complement strand
TTCATAGTCTGCCGCGGCGCCGTCCGCAGCATCGGAGTTTTCCATCCGCTCGGGACGGCCGTGTGGGACTACGACGGGAACGGGATCGAAGACCTTCTTATATGCTATGATCCTTTCTCAGGCGTCTTCGGGCTCAAATATTTCGTGTTGGATCTTACGGACTTCTCGCGCCGGCACCTTCTGACCGCCGTGATATCGGAAGGCAAAGGCGCCCCGGAGATCGAGTTGTCGGACGGGGATCTTTACGTTGACGGGACTAAGGTGACCTGGTCGGGCACGGAATTCAACATCTCTTACTGAGCAGGAACGGGCGATCCGCCTCGTCAGTCGGCGGGGAGCACGAACAGCGTATCCTGGACCGCGCGCTGCGAGCCTCCGGACGGACTGTTCTGCAGAGCGGGGGACCCGTTCTGCGAGATGACCACCGCGGTCGTTGAGCCTCCTCCGTCGAGGTTCAGAAGTTCTGTACAGCCCTGATCCCTGAACAGGGAGACGAGGTCTAGATAGCTGGCGCCGTTTGACCACGATGACTGACGGCCGTCCACGGCCATTATCACCACCCTGCCGGTCGATGCGTCTATGCCGATCCCGGTGCGCGGATGGCGGGTCCTGGCCATCTCGGTGCCCTGGGCGATGTCTGCCGCCTTGCCGTTCCTGAGCAGGATGGCGCTCCCCGCGTTGGCCGAGTTGATGCTGTCCTTATAAGCCGAGTACGAGGAGGCTGGAAGTATCATTACCTCGCCGCTCCTGAGCTGGCAGAAAAAGGGCCTTGTGGTGTTCTGGGCGCAGACCTTTCCCTCATGGACCGCCAGCCCGCGGGACAGCTTGTTTCCGTCCATGTCGAAAAAGCCGCCGTTGAACGCTGCCAGAGGCTCGATGCCGTGGCCGGAGGCAGCCTTGACCTGATTTTGCACCGACTGGGCCTTTCCGGCCGTTTCGCTGTCCGCGTCGTCGGGCAGGCAGGTGTAGAATCTGCCGCGTCCGCTCTCCACGGCAACGGCAAACGCCCTAACGGGCAGGCCGCCGGCGTCCCTGTACAGCAGCTTCGTGTATTCGACGCCCTCGGCGAGCCTGCGGGTCTCGGAGGACTCGATGTAGAGGATGTTGTACTCGCCGGTCACGGTGTACAGACGCGTGACACCGTCCCTGAGGGCGACCGATCCCGAAGCGGAGGCGTCGGGGATTATCAGGGCGGCAAAGTCTTTGAGCACCGCCTTTGCCGAGGCGCTCTGGCCCCAGTCGAGGGCTATCGTTCCGTCGCCGCATCTTGCGTAATACGAAACGGCGTCGAAGGCCTCGTCCAGATGCCCGCCTGAGGTCCCGGGCACGTATCCCAGGAAGATGGCCGGCCCGGCGGTGTAAGAGGATGGCGCAAGGATCTCCGGGGCCTTTCCGCAGGCCTCGTTTATGGCGTCGGCAAGTATGGAGACCGTGCCCTCCGGCAGCTCGGTTACGATCTTGTAGTCGCGGAGGTCCGTGCCGTTGAGATAGTGCGACATGAAGGCCACGTTCAGCGTTTTGAACGTCCCGGGAGTCAGCATCGCCGGCGACCCGTTGCTCATCACCGCGTGAGATGCGTCGCCGGGGATCTCCTCGTAGCCGAACACGTCGCGGCAGAACGCGACGGCGGCTTCGAACGTCGCTGCCGGACGTCCGCCCGCTATCACTATCGTGTGTTCGTCGACGATGCTGTATGCCGCCTCGTCGGCGCCGAGGCCGGAGCAGAGCCGCTCCGACGGGGCGCGCGAGGTCGGCCCCAGGAGTATCTCGTACTCGCCGGGCACTATGCCCATGCTCTCAAGGACGAAGTCCGTCGTGCAGTACAGCGGATAGCCGTAGACGGCCATGATGCACCTGGACAGCAGCTGAAGGGCGGCGATCTCGTACTCGTTGTTTCTTTCGGGGCGGACGATGTGGAAGTCTTTTGAAAACTCGAAGCGCGGATCGACGGTCTCCTCCGCGACGGACGACTCCTCAGGAGTCGCCGGCGATCTGCCGCAGCCGGGCAGCGTCAGTATCATGGCGGCGGACAGGAGCGCCATAGAGGCTATCGCCAGAGGTTTGTTCTTCAGAAATGTCATATCGCACCTTCCGTGACCGGGCCGGCCTTTGCCTGCCCGTCTTTCTTTTTTGTACCGCACCGCCGGTACTGTATCACACCGTTTTTTCACACCGTTTTTTCACAGCGTTATTATTATACCACACCGGCGGTGTTTATTCAATTGTAACGATTTCTGTCTTTACTTTTACCCGTCCGTGTGGTATTCTTTTTCCGACCGAACGACAGTGATGACGGAGGGAGGCCGGATCCCGCGGACGGTTAGTCCGCCGGGCCGCGTATCGAGTTTGAATACCGGAAAAAGAATAGCCGCACTGCGGAAGGAAGCCGGTCTGTCTCAGGAGAAACTGGCGGAGAGGCTTGCCGTCTCGCGCAGTCTTATAGCCCAGTGGGAGTCCGGGGCGG
>JAEEJM010000168.1 GCA_016281895.1 Clostridiales bacterium | reverse complement strand
CGTGAATTCCCAAAGTAAATTCCACAGTAGGAAAGCGGTGGAAATTACTATGAGAAATTCGTGGAAGTAAGATTGTGAAAAGCCAAAGACGGAGGAAAAACGGAGGAAAAACGGAGGAAAATCGAGGGTAAAAGTAAAAAAAGGTATGCCAAAAAAGCCTGAGAGTGTAATTTCCCAGACTAACTTCCACAGCAAGTGGAATTTACTTTAAGAAAAACGCTTCAGCAATTTTGAAGTTTGAATAACATCTTTTGGATGAACAAAAGAGATTCCCAACGCATGGGCAAGATCTTCCGCATAGGCGAACGTAAACATGTCATATGCGGTTTTCCCGTTGAATTGCTTTCTCTTTACGGCGTTAATGTGAGAGAATATGAGATTGACGTTTTCCTGAGTCCAGCCGTCAAAAGAGGTTCCGGATTCTGCAATACCCCTGAACAGGGTATGATTGTTTTCAACGTGCGGTTTCTGGTATGGGGCGTTCGGATCACAGAAAAACATTTTCGTTTCGGAGTTGCCGTCAAAATCGTTTTCAAAAGAAAAAACGTCGCTGAATTCTCCGCCGTTATCAGTCAAAAGAGCCGGGAAGACATCACCGAAACGGAATCTGGAGGAACTGAGTTTCATTTTCAGATTGCGGATTTTGCCGGCAGCTTCGGCAGCGGTTTTGTTGTCCAGCAGTAATCCGAACATAAAGTCCACGTTTACAAATTGAAACGTCATAATAACCTTTCCGCCGACTCTTCCTATAACTGTGTCCATTTCAACATAGTTGGTCGAAGGGTTTTCCTCAAGGAAAAGCAGGAAATCCTCAAAACTTCTGCCCGCCTTAACGCCTTTTGGCACGTATTCTCCCCTCTGTTTTTTCCTGGGCTTAAACTTGGCGGCACGGGGAAGGTCTACTTTGGATATTGTGTAGTATCCTTGTTCAATGTGCCTGTAAACAGTTGTCTTTGATACCGAGAGATTGTTTGTCTGGATAGCATGATATACGTGCTGCCCTGATTTTACCGCTGATGAAATAATCTCTTCGGTCCTGTAAAATTCCTCCTTGTTAAGCGGAATACCTTCTCTCGATTCAACCAGTACGCGCTCGTATTCTTCTTGAGCGGACTTGGCATTGTATACCCTCCGGGGATACTTGCAATTGCAATGATTCTTTTTCGGACATCCGTTGCATACGAACGGAGCTTTCAGAAGTTTCGGACAGTATTCATCTGTTTTTGTAAACCCGCTTGAGTATACTTTACCATGTAACTTTACCTCCTTGGATACAGTAGTCTGATCTTTTCCAATCCTTTCTCCGATCGCCTTGAATGTCATACCCTTGCACAGGCACTCCTGTATTTCAAGCCGATCATCGTACGTCAGGTGCTTGTTCTTTTTTTCGTTATTCATAGTCTGGTGCCTCCTTTTCCCAGACTAAATTCTACCACATTTTTCTTCCCATACTAAATTCCACTTCAAATTCCACTGTGGAATTTACTTTGGGAATTCACTGCAGTTTGCCCTTCTCGGCACTGCAAGTTTTTTTTGAAAAAGTCCTTGACATCACCCGATCGCCGTAGTATAATAATATGCCGCTTGTTTACGGCCAGAAAGTCCGTCCCCACGGCGCCGTCCATACAGCGAGTCTTAGTGAAAGAGAGGTGCTTTTCGTGTTTGCGATCATCGAGACCGGCGGAAAGCAGTACAAGGTCTGCGAAGGCGATACCATTTTCGTGGAAAAGCTCGACGCGGAAGAAGAAAGCGAAGTCGTATTCGAGAACGTTCTTGCCCTGTCCGCCAACGGCGATTTCAAGGCCGGCAGCCCCACAATCCAGGGCGCAAAGGTAACCGCCAAGGTCCTTGCCAACGGCAAAGGCCCCAAGATCACCGTCTTCAGGTACAAGTCCAAGAAGAACGAGAAGAAAAAGATCGGCCACAGACAGCCTTACACAAAGGTCAACATCCTGAAAATCGAGGGCTGATTTTCAATGACAAAGGTCGTATTCTACAGAAGCGACGGAGTCTTTTACGGTTTCGAGGAAAACGGGCACACCGGTTACGGTGAAGCCGGAGACGACGTGCTGTGCGCCGCCCTGTCGGCCATGACGATGCTCATCGTCAACGCGGTCGAGATAGGCTACGCCTCGGACGTCGTTTACGAGGTGAACGAGGGAGCGACCCGCATCCGGGTCACTGCCAGAGCCGCCCTGCCCCGTTTCGAGAGCGACGAAAGAAAGCGTTACGCGGTAGCCGGGCTGTTCACTGCCTACTACTACCAGCTCAACGATCTGCTCGCCGACTACTCCGACTTTCTCGACGTGGACGTAATAGACCGCGACTGCGTATGATACGGCGCGAAACCAGGAAGGAGAAAAAAGATGTTCAGAATTTCCTTGCAGTTCTTTGCTCATAAAAAGGGCGTTGGCTCCACCAAGAACGGCCGCGACAGCGAGTCCAAGAGACTCGGCGTCAAGAAGGCTGACGGTGCCAGGGTCGTCGCCGGCAACATCATCATCAGGCAGAGAGGCACGGCCATCCATCCCGGAAACAACGTCGGGATGGGCACCGACTACACTCTCTACGCTCTGATCGACGGTAAGGTCAAGTTCGAGCACAAGACAAAGGACAAGAAGCAGGTCAGCGTTTACGCTGAATGACTTCGGTCAGAACGGAACCGGTGTGTGACTGCGCATCGGTTCTTTTCTGTTCTTTTGGTGAAAATACTTGAAAGCAAAAGACCGTAATGGTATAATATAGACTGTTGGAGCCTTGCCGCGGCGCGGAGCGCCGCCGGCCCCTATCACTTCCGAAAGGATCACTTTTATGTCTGAACGCCTGAAGTTCAATATAACGGCCGCGGCGCTCTTCGCCGCGCTGTGCTGCCTGTGGCTGCCGCTCTGCGCGGCCGCCGGAGAGGCCACCCCTCCGGAGGACCCGCCCGCCGCCGCCGAGGCGCCCGTGCCGGCCGGATTCTTCGTCACCTGCGTGTCGGGCTGCTCCTCGTACCTCGAGGGCGACCTGTTCTCTCCCGAGGGCTACTCAGGCTCGCTCGTCTATTCCGACGGGTCCGTCTCGCCGCTCGCGGCCGATCAGCTCGTCTGCCTGACGACGGCCCCGCTGGTCCCGGATGCCGGCACGGGCAGCGCCACGGCGCAGTTCCTGTGCACGGTCACGGGCACCACGTCCGGCGTCCCGGTTACCGTCGTGCCCGTCTCCTCCCTGAAGGTCGGCGGCACTTACAAGACGGTCTACAGGTCCTGCGAGGACAAGTTCAGCACCGAGGGGATGGAGATCTCCCTCGTCTACGCAAACGGGACCGAGAAGCAGGTCCCCGTCGCCGACTGCGTCTTCTCCTGCGACGCCGAGATCCCCATGACCCCGGACATCACATCCGTCACGGTCTCCTACACTCTCGGCAGCCACACCGTCAGCACATCGGTCAGCGTCAAGGTCCGCAGGGTCAGCACCCTGTACGCCACGTTCACCTCGTCAACCAAGTACTACGAGGGGCAGCTGTTCTCATGCACCTCCGAAGAGCTCTCCGTGAGAGCCCTTTACGAGGGCGAGACCGAATCCTCCCCCGTCTTCAATTACGACGTCTCGGATCAGCCCCTGACACCCGGCAGTGACGGCACCTCGCCGGTTACGATATCGCTCGACGGCAGATCGACCGTCATCAGGGTCGACACCGTACCGCTCCAGAGCATCGTCGCCGAACGCGTCGGCCACCTCGATCTTTACGCCGGCGACGTCTTCACCACCGAAGGCATCACGCTCAAGGCCATGTACGGCGACGAGTTCCGCATCGACATCACCGACGAGGCCGAGTTCACCTATCCGGCGGCCATAACGTCGGGAAGCACCGTGACCGCCTCCTGGCAGGGCCGCCCCGTCGACCTGTCCGGGATACTGACCGTTCACAGCGGCACACTGGCCGTGCTGAAGGCTCCGACCAAGACCGCCTACTCGGTCGGCGAGAGCTTCGACCCCGCCGGAATGATCATGGTCCTTACGTACGACAACGGCCGCACGGTCAAGCTGGACATCGCCCAGTGCCAGGTCACAGCTCCCGATCCCCTCTCCGCCACAGACAGCAAGGCTTACGTGAGCTGGTACGGCTACTCCGCCGAGTGCGAGTTCATGGTGTTCTCCGACCGGCGCGTCGACCGCATCGAGATCTCAGCCCCCCCGACTCTCATCAGGTACGTCGAGGGCCAGCGCATTGACATCTCCGGGATCAGGGTCCTCGTCTATTACACCGACGTGGCCGAGCCCGAGGAGGTCCCGTTCGAGATGCTGAGCACCGTGCCGGCTCTCGACAGCCCCGTGACCAAGGGCATGACCTCGTTCACCGTCCGCTATTCCCTCAGCCCCACCGTCCACTACGACGCGACGCAGTTCATTGAGGTCGTGGCAAAGGAGCCCACGGCGCTGGCCGTAACGACTCCGCCCGCGACCGTCGATTACAACGAGGGCGAGAACTTCAGCTCCGAGGGCATGGTCGTCTGTCTCGTCTACAACGACGGCAGCCTGGTCCCGGTCACCGGCTACACAGTTTCCCAGACCTCGCCCTTCTTCCTCGACAGCGACGAGGACGACAGCGCCTACCGCATAACGGTCAGCTACAAAAACTTCGACGCCGACTGCAAGGTCAGCGTCAAGGCCCGCAAGGTCAAGTCCATATCGATCCTCTCCACGCCGACGACCACCGTCTACCGCACCGGTCAGAGCTTCGATCCGACCGGCCTCAAGCTGGTGCTCAACTACCGCGACGCGAACGTATCGCCCGTGCTGCTCCATGAGGGCGAGTACACCATAACCCCCTCCGGCCCGCTCGACGAGAGCGTGACCAAGGTCTACTTCTCCTGCCGCGGCCACACGGTCGGCGTCGACGTCGAGGTCAACCTGTCGGGCACCCACGTCGATACGACCGCTCCCGTGCAGACCTCGGCACCGATCACGCAGACGCCCGATACCGATTCCGGTTCCGACACGGAACAGGGACCCGATACCGGGACCGAGCCGCCCGAGGAGTCGACCCCCGGGACTCCGGAAGTCTCGACGGCGGACCAGTCGCCTGTCACCGGACAGACGCCCGAGACCACCGGAGACTCCTCAGACAGCGGACCCGACTCGGTGCTGATCCTCTGGATAGTCGTCATATCCGTCATAGCGGTCGGCATAGTAGTACTCATCATCTATTACAAGAGGCACTTCACCTGAGCCGCCGGCCTGGCGCCGCGCGGCAAAAGCAGCCGCCTGTCTCCCGGAATACCGGGGACAGGCGGCTCATTGCTTATGCCTATGCTGTTTATTATCGTTCGGTGACGTCCTGCGGCCGTAAGGCGCGATGCGTTCGATGCTTCAGTCTTAAGCCTCGAGCCCGCCGCCTCAGTCCGGCATCTGCCCGGACGCCGCCTGCGCGGCGCTCAGCGTGTTCCTCATGAGCATGGTCACGGTCATGGGCCCGACTCCGCCCGGGACCGGCGTGATGTAGCCGGCGACTTCGGATACCGCTGCAAAGTCTACGTCGCCGCACAGCTTCCCCTGTGCGTCGCGGTTCATGCCTACGTCGATCACCGCCGCGCCGGGCTTCACCATGCCGGCCGTGATGAGCCCCGCCCTGCCGACGGCGCTGACAAGGATGTCGGCGCGCGACGTGACTGCGGCAAGGTCGGCCGTCCTGCTGTGCGCTATGGTGACGGTGCCGTCGGCCGCTAGGAGCAGCGCCGCCATCGGGCGGCCGACTATGAGCGAGCGCCCGACTACCACGCACTCCCGCCCGCGGACGGGGATCTCATAGTAGCGGAGCAGCTCCATGATGCCGTAAGGGGTGCACGGCAGCACGTTGCCGCCGTCCAGGGTAAGGTGGCCCGCGTCGAGCCTGTGGAAGGCGTCCACGTCCTTGGAGTCTGCCACCGCGGAGATGATCCTGCGCTCGTCCAGATGAGCGGGCAGCGGGAGCTGGACCAGCAGGCCGTCGTATAGCGGATCGGCGTTGAGCCCGGCTATCCTGGACAGGACAGCCTCCTCGGACGTATCCCCCGGAAGGACGAACACCGCGGAGGTGAAGCCGACCTCGTCGCAGGCCCGCATCTTGTTTCTGACGTAGACCACGGAGGCGGGGTCGTCGCCGACCCTGACGACCGCAAGCCCCGGCCTTCTTCCGCGCTTTGCGGCAAAGGCGTCCGCCTCCTCGCGGATGGCGGCGCGCAGGACCGACGAGACCAGTTTTCCGTCAATGAGTTTTGCGGGCATCTCACGCCTCCCCGCCGGACTGCCCGTCCGGCTTTTCCGCATAAGCATCCGTTCCGGAGTCCGCTTCGGCTCCGGCTTTTTCATACGGGCCGGCTGCGGTTTCATCGCCGGCCTCTGCGGATTCAGCGCCGGCTGCTTTTGTTTCGGAACCGGCCTCTTCGGCTCCTGCTTCGGCGGCTTCGGCCGCGGCGTCCGCCGCTGCGGCGGGCCTGCCGCCGCGCTCGCGCTCGCCGAGCACACGGCCGTAGACCGAATCGTAGCTTCCCTCGGCCAGCCTCAGCCGGCGCGCCCTCGCGCCCAGCACTATCAGCAGGACGGTGCCTATGACGAAGCACAGGAAGCCGAGCACCTGGGACACCCTGAAGACGCCGAGGTACAGGCTGTCGGTGCGCGAGCCCTCGATGAGCATGCGCCCGAAGCCGTACCAGGTGAGGTACATTATGAAGATCTGCCCGTCGTATTTCTTCCTGCGGTAGAAGATATTGATGAGTATGAAGCCCAGCAGGTTCCATAACGACTCGTATAGGAAGTCGGGCTGATAGATGTACTCCTGGGACCAGCCCTCGTGCCGGAGACCCATGCGAAGGAAATACAGGGGATGGCTCTCGTCCGGCGTGGCTCCGAAGGCCTCGCCGTTAAAGAAGTTCCCCCAGCGCCCGATGGCCTGGGCCAGCATGACTCCCGGGGAGACGCAGTCGAAGAGCTTCAGTGCGTTGAGCTTCTTCACGCGGCAGACGATGAACAGCGCTATGCTGCCGCCGATGATCCCGCCGTAGATAGCAAGCCCTCCGTTCCATATGGATATGACCTCGAGGAACGATGAATAAGAGTCGAGCCTCATCAGCACGTAATAAAGCCTTGCGCCGATGATGCCTGACAGCACGGTGTAGACCGCGACGTCGAGCATGTCGTCGAAGGATATGCTGTGCTGTTTTGCGCGCCAGGAGGCGTATAAGAACGCGAGTATGATCCCCGTGACGATCAGGATCCCGTACCAGCGCACCTCGATCTTCCCGACCGAGAAGGCCACCTTGTCGAATGTTATGGGACCGATACCCAGTCCCGGGAACGATACTGAAACCATTTGAAGTCTCCCTCTGTCCAGATGGGGGCCGGCGGGCCGGCCGTTCCGGGTATTAGTATATCCGCCGCGGGAAAAAAAGTCAAGTCATATCGTGTGAACGCGCGAAAAAACGTGCCCGCCGGCGCCGCGCGGAGCGCGAACCGGACGGACCGGGCGGATGGACGGCCCGCACTCGGCCCAAATGACGGAAAAGACTTCCATTCGCGCGCTTATTGTGATATAATTATCTGGATAAATGCAAATACAGCGGCAGCATTTCCCGATACGGACCGGTATACAGCCGCACCGGAACTGGACTGACAATGGCAGAAGAATGCACTCATGACTGCTCGACCTGCACCGCAAACTGCAGCTCGCGCGAAAAGGCTCCCGGCGATCTCCGGGAGGCACCCAATCCCCTATCAGACATCAGACACGTGGTCGGCGTCGTCAGCGGAAAGGGCGGCGTGGGAAAATCCCTCGTCACCTGCATGCTCGGCGTGCTGCTCCGCAGGAAAGGCTATAACGTTGGCATACTCGACGCGGATGTTACGGGTCCGTCCGTGCCCAAGTGCTTCGGGCTCCGCGCCGAGGTCACCGGCGACGAGACCGGCATGATCCCTCCGAGGACCGCCACCGGGATCGACGTCATGTCCGTGAACCTTATGCTCGACGACGAGAAGCGCCCTGTCGTATGGAGAGGCTCGCTCATAGCCGGGACGGTGAAACAGTTCTGGACCGACACCATCTGGCACGACACCGACGTGCTGCTCATAGACTGCCCTCCCGGGACCGGCGACGTTCCGCTCACCGTGTTCCAGACGGTCCCGCTGGACGGCATCGTCATAGTCAGCTCCCCCCAGGAGCTCGTCTCCATGATAGTCAGCAAGGCCGCCAACATGGCAAAGCTCATGAACATCCCCGTTCTCGGTCTCGTCGAGAACATGAGCTACGCCGTCTGCCCCGACTGCGGGAAGCACATCCCGGTGTTCGGCGAGAGCCACATCGAGGAGATCGCCGGGGACTTCGGCTATGACCTCCTTGCGCGGATCCCGCTCGATCCTAAACTCTCCGCCCTCTGCGACAGGGGGATGCTGGAGCTCATGGAGAACGATTATCTGGATACTGCCGCGGACGTGCTTGAGCGCAGGCTCGGCCTGACGCGGGGAGAGTGAGGCGGCAAATGAAGAGACTCGAACTGTCATCGGCGGCCCCCGTACCGGGACCCGTACTCTGCATCGTAATGGACGGAGTAGGTCTGGCTCCCGAAGGGCCTTCCAACGCGGTCAGCAGGGCCTTCACCCCCACGCTCGACAGGCTGTTTGCCACCGTTCCGTGGGTCAGGCTCAAGGCCCACGGCACCGCAGTAGGCCTGCCCTCCGACGACGACATGGGCAACAGCGAGGTCGGCCATAACGCCCTCGGCTCCGGCCAGGTCTTTGCCCAGGGGGCAAAGCTGGTCACGCAGTCCATCGAGTCCGGAAAGATCTTTGCTTCCGAGACCTGGCGCAGGCTTGCCGGCGTCGCTCAGACGGGCCGCACCTTGCACTTCCTCGGGCTGTTCTCCGACGGCAACGTCCATTCCCACATCGACCACCTCAAGGCGCTCATCGTCCGCGCAAAGGCAGACGGTGTCAGGCGCGTAAGGGTCCACATACTGCTCGACGGGCGCGACGTCGGCGAGACCTCCGCCCTCGACTACGTCCTCCCCTTCGAGGACTTCCTTTCCGGCCTCAGGTCCCCGGATTTCGACGTGAAGATCGCCTCCGGAGGCGGCCGCATGAAGATAACCATGGACCGCTACGAGGCCGACTGGTCCATGGTCGAGCGCGGCTGGCGCACCCACGTGCTCGGCGAGGGCCGCCAGTTCCCGAGCGCGGCCGAGGCCATCCGAACCTACCGCGACGAGCTGGGCGTAATAGACCAGGATCTGCCCGCCTTCGTCATAGCCGAGAACGGCAGGCCCGTGGGCGCCGTGGAGGACGGCGACAGCGTCGTGTTCTTCAACTTCCGCGGCGACCGCGCCATCGAGATCTCCCGCACCTTCGACGCACCGGAGGGCGGCTTCGACAAGTTCGACCGCGTGAGGGTGCCCAAGGTGTTCTACGCCGGCATGCTCGAATACGACGGCGACCTCCACATACCGAAGCATTATCTCGTCGATCCGCCTGAGATCACCAACACCCTGGGCGAGTACCTGGCAGGCTCCGGCCTTCGCCAGCTGGCCATGTCCGAGACGCAGAAATTCGGACATGTCACGTATTTCTGGAACGGCAACAGATCCGGCAAGTTCTCCGAAGAGCTCGAGACGTACATCGAGATCCCGTCCGACATCGTGCCTTTCGAGCAGCGCCCCTGGATGAAGTGCGCCGAGATCACCGACAGGCTCATCGAGCTGCTTGAGGCCGGAGAGTACGACTTCTACCGCGTGAACTTCCCGAACGGCGACATGGTCGGCCACACCGGCTCGCTCGAGGCGACGATCTGCGCCATGGAGGCGCTCGACCTGCAGCTCGGGCGCATCCTCCCGGTCATAGACAGGCTGCACGGGGTCGCCGTCATTACGGCCGACCACGGCAACGCCGACGAGATGGCCGAGATCGACAAGAAGACCGGAAAACCGAAGCTCAACGCCGACGGCTCGTTCAAGGCAAAGACATCCCACACCCTGAACCCCGTCCCCTGCTTCATATACGACGCGACCGGCCAGGGCCGCATCTCCGTCAAGGAGGACCGCGGAACCTTCGGCCTGTCCAACATCGCGGCGACCGTTGCCGAGCTGCTCGGCAGGAAGGCCCCCGGGATGTGGGACGAATCCCTCATAAACATAAACTGACCGGAGTCATCACCGCATGTCAAGGATCCTGCTGGAACTGTACAGCACCGACGCGACGGAAAACCTCATAGCGTCGCTCTGCCGGGCATACGACCGGACCGTGTTCTTCTGCGGCCCGGGCTTTCTGCCGGACGAGCGCACACAGGCCCGCATAATAAGCCTGTTCCGCGGCCGGTTCGGTTCCGAAGCGGTGTTCCGAGAGATCGCCGGCGGCGGTTTCGGGGCCGTGCTGGACGCCTTTGCCCGCGAGACCCCGCCCGTGCCGGGCGACTCCTACACCTTCGACCTGACGGGCGGCTCGCCGCTCTTCATAGCCGCGGCCGGCAGCTTCGTCAGTTCCTCCGGCAGGAGCGACGTCTCTATGCGCCTGTCCGACCCGCGGACCGGCGCCGAGGTGTT
>JAEEJM010000167.1 GCA_016281895.1 Clostridiales bacterium | reverse complement strand
GGCCCGCGCGCTGATCGAGGAAAGCGGCAGAAAAAGCTTTGCCTGCCGCAAGAGCAGATCCGACAGGGATTTCACGACCGAGATCAAGACCACCTTCGAGGACGCCGCCGCCTCCTCCCCGTCCATCGTGTTTCTGGACGACGTCGACAAATACGCGGAGGACAATCTGCGCGAGGACTCCAACAAGGAGGAGTTTGCCATCATCCAGTCCTGTATGGAGGACGTCAGGGACAGGGACGTTTTCGTCCTGGCGACGGCCAACAACATCGAGATAATCCCCGAGTCCCTTATGCGTCCCGGCCGTTTCGGCAGAAGGATGCTGATCGACGAGCCGATCTACCGCGACGCGGTCGCGATCACCGAAAACTATCTCAGATCGTTTGGCGCATCGGACGGCCCGGACCCGGAATTCGTCGTGCAGCTTATCGGCAGACCTTTTTCCGGGGCTAAGCTCGAGGAAGTGATCAACGAAGCCGCCATCCGGGCCAATTACAGAGGCGCGGCAGCCATAAGGAGGGACGATATTGTTGAGGCCGTGTTCGGCATCGTTCACTGCACACAGGCGGGCGATACAGGCAGCGGCGCCGGACGGACCCCCGGGGAGCTCAACACCGTCGCTTATCACGAGGCCGGCCATGCCGTTATGAGACTTGCAGTCGGTGGGACCGTGCCGCTGATCTCGACGATCGGAACGGGCATTATCAAGGGCTTTTGCTGTTCCTTCGAGGGCGACGGCGGAAAGACGTTCGAACAACTGATGAACGACGTCAGGGTGTCTCTGGCCGGCAAGGCCGCGGTCGAGACGCTTCTGGGTATTAAAGATATCGGAACGGAAAAGGACATTGAATCTGCAGCTGAGATAATACGAAGATGTACTGAAAAGACCTTTTCCTTCGGCTTCGAATTCGGCAACGACCTGCACCCGTGGGACCGCAGGCTGTCCGAGACCCGCAAAGCGGCCGTGACGGACAAAGTCTGCTCCCTTCTGGAAAAGTATTACGGTGAGACGTGTTCCGTCATCCGGGCGCATTCCGGTTTTGTCAGAGCGGTCGCGGAAGAGCTGAAAAACAGGAAATATCTCTGCTCCGACGACCTGGAAAGGATCCGCCGCACGGCGGAACCAACCGACGGCAGTTGCGCCTGATGTTTGAAGCGATACGCCTGAGAAAAGAGGTCACAATAACGGAGATGAATATTATGGACAAACTGACCGAAAATGACGTACAGTGCATCCGGAAAACTATCGGATACACTTTTGACAATACTGCTTTACTGAAGCAGTGCTTCCTCTCCGCAGCCGCAGGCACGGGCTGTGACCCGGACGGCCTTGTCCTGCGCATGATAGGAAACGAAGCACTGAACCTGGCCGTCATCAGTTTCCTTACCGAAACATACGGCGGGACGGACATAGGAAGAACTGAAGAAACGAACGGCGGAACATATGTCAGAGCAACTGAAATAATGAACGAAGGGGCGGACGGCGAAATCGCCCGCAAGACAAATCATTCTGAAGACGAACGTTTCTACCGTCTGAAGCATCCCGAATACCGCTCGGGCAAGTTCCGCGACGGCGACTGTTCAGTCATTATCGGGGAGATGCGCCGGAGCGGGCATCTGACCCGGTGCATAAGGAGTCTTGGTCTGTCCGGATATCTGAATGCCGGCCGTGATAAACCTGAAGCCGGCCCGACCGCCAGCCATGATCCCGACGAGGACCTTCTCAAGGCCATACTCGGCGCGGTACTGCTCGATTCCGGCTGGAATCTGTCCGCGGCCTGTTGCGCGGCCGGCGTCCTGATCGATATTGAAGCCTTCTTCTTCGGCAAAGATACGGACGGGGAAAGATATATCGGGATCATCCGGGAATGGTCGCTCTCCAAAGGATACGGTCTGCCGGTCTATTCATACTCATATTCCGCAAACGGGGACTGCGAATGCGAACTGTCCTTCCCTGACAATAAGGAGCTGCACTTTGGCGGTACCGCCCGGAGCGCGGCTTCCGGAAGAAGGCTCGCGGCCCGGAACGCTTATCGGCAACTGACCGATTCGGGTATGATCGTCAACCGTCTGAGAGCCATCGCGGGGCCTCCGGAGCGCGACCGGGCGCCGGAGCAGATTAAGATGCTTGCCGATGCCGGAATGATCGCAGAACCCGTTATAAGCCTCACCGAGGGCCTGGACTGCTACGGTCATCGCAAGTGGAACTGCACCGTGAGCGGTTCTGACTGCGACCGTTTCTTCACCGTCAGCGGAACGGAATCCAAAGACGACGTCGTACGCGAATGCGCTTTTGAGTATCTGAGTTTTATAATGGGCGAATTCGAACTGAATGATGACTGAAGAAACGGTAGCCGGAATGCAAAAAAAGCCAGGGGTCTCTGCGTAGAAGGTCTCCGGTAACCGGGTTGCCACTCTCACTCGCCCTGGTACATAAAGTATACCACAGATACAAAATGCAGTCATTTTTTTCGATAACATGTAACGAACTAAATCTGCTATTATCCCCTCCTTAAGTTTAATTCCCGCTTGACTTTTCGTCCCGGTTTTGGTACAGTAATATCAACAAAGGTTTGCTGGAGGTAATGATGTCAGGACCGGAACCCAAAAAGCTCGCACTGCTGAGAATACTGCAGATCCTCGAGCGGCACAGCGATGCCGACCACCCGCTGACCCAGGAGGACATACTGCGGCTCCTTGAGTCGGAGTACGGCATCATCATCGAGCGGAAGGCGGTCGGCAGGAACCTGTCGCTGCTGAGAGAGGCCGGCTTTGACATCGAGAGCACCCGGAGCGGATGCTGGCTTGCCTCCCGGAAGTTTGACGATACCGAGCTTCACATGCTCATCGACTCGGTCCTCGGCAGCAAGCACATCCCCGCCGGTCAGTCGCGGGATCTCATCGAGCGTCTCTGCTCGATGTCGAACAGGTATTTCAGGCGCCACGTGAAGAACATCCATATGGTAAACGAGTGGGACAAGACCGAAAACAAAAATCTGTTTTACAACATAAGCGTAATAGACGACGCCATCGACGCCGGCCGGATGGTCGAGTACGACTACAACAAATACGGAGTGGACAAGAAGCTTCACAAGTCGTCGTTCCAGCGCGTGACGCCCTATCAGCTGATACTCCACAACCAACGCTACTACCTCATGGGCTACAGCAGCTACTGGGAGCATATGATCTATCACCGGCTCGACCGCATAACCGGCATCCGCGTCTCAGACCGCACCGCGGTCCCGATCAGATCTGTCAAAGGCTTTGAAAACGGCATCGACTATTCCAGGCTCACGACCGCCATGCCTTACATGTACGCCGACGAGCCCGAGCGGGTCACCTTTTACGCGGACGAGTCGGCCGTCGATCAGATCGTCGACTGGTTCGGCAGGGGCGTGACCTTCACGAGAGAGGGCGGGCGACTGATCGCCAGCGTTCGCTCGAGTCCGAAGGCCATGCTCTACTGGGCCGTCCAGTACGCCGACTGCACCGAGATCATCGCCCCGGAGCATATCAGGTCGCAGGTGCAGGCGTTTCTGGAAGTAGCCGCGAAGAAATACAGAAAGGACTCCGGTCAGCAATCGAATCAGTGACCTGCCCGGAGATCGGTTCGGATAATAAAATGGATATTTACAAGTTCAAATCCGACGCCATTAGAAAGGCTGAGGATATCTCAGGGAAAACGTCCCTGAGAACATGATAGAATAATCAAAAGCTACTATTTAAAAACGGAAAACTGACACGTTTCAAAAATGGAATCACACTATGGAATCGACAAAAGTATTGTTAACCGAGGTTAAAAACAAACTCATTAGAAATATGAACCATGATGGATTTGATAAAAACCAAAATGTCATCGGGCTCCTCGGTAAAGGTTACGATGAGCTATCCATGTGCAAAATTCTTTGGTTCATACTAAACTATAAAACTGACAATTGCAAGCCCTTCCTTTCGAGTTTTATTGCTAATGTTTTGGAATTGTCAGACATAACCGGCACGGAACTTAATACAGCATTCGCATACAGAGAATACTACATTCCAAAAACCGGGCGAAGGATTGATCTTGTTATAAAAACAGCCCGTCGTTTTATTCCAATTGAAGCCAAGATCTATTCTGATGAACACGATAACCAATGTTGTGATTATCTTTCATATGCCCGCTCTCTTGACCCCAATGCATCTCTCTTTTTCCTGTCGATTGACGGCAAGCTCCCAGATACAGCAGCTTTGTCCGATGACGGCGAGGTCGCAAGGCATACTAGAGGAATCAGTTGGCAACAGATTTTGGAATGGCTGAAAGAGGAAAGCGAAAACGATTCACCAATTCAAGGTGTAATCGAACAATACTGCAAAGCGCTTGCTGTTTTAGTGAATAAGGAGCAAAAAGACTTTTATATGGAAATAGACAAATTGATCAATTCGCCCGAAGAAATAAAAGCAGCAATTGTTATTGAGAAAGTCATTGAGCAAAAAAAGGAACGGCTGCTTTCTGACTATATCGATGGAATACGCAATTCTTTGAAAGGTGACGATAGGTTTGACCTTGACCCTCGTTTGAACGAGCAATTAAATAACACTGAACGAATATCTTCATATTACTCTTTCAAAAAATCGACCTACCCTGGGTTAAACTATAATCTTGGCAGCATAGGGATTGACAACTATAATAAAGAATTCTTCCTCGTACTAAGATTTGAAATTGATTATCGCGCATTTGCCGGATTCTGCGTTTGGTACATTGAATCGGACGGTACTCTTAAACAATTACAAAGGCCGGATGAAACTATAATCGAGACGATCAAAACCCGCCTCTATTGTCCTGAACAAATCAGCTCTGGGAAAGACTGGTGGCTGTATTGGCAATATGCTGCCTCTAACAATCAAAGTGAGCAGGAAGCCGGCCCCAATTTCAAAAATCCCAACGATGAGTATTATGAATTGTTTGATCGCGACCACCTAAATACTTTTATTCAGGAGTCGGTCGATCTTTTAAAAAAGCTGAGGGATTCAATAAAATAGGTAACTAAGATGTCATTATTCCGTTCTCTTTCCGATTCAACCGACCCCGGCGATTCCACCGTCTGGCTGAAAGAGGAACACCTCTTCGATCCGGTTACGTACAGATGCAGGTCGTGCGGGAAGCGTTTCCGCGAGGCAGCGGTAGTTTGCCCGAACTGTAAGAAAACCGTCTCCGGGATCAGGACCGATCCGGCGTGGGTCGACGAGATGGTAGTCATTGAAGAAATAGATGACTGAGAAAGGAAGACCGAGTTGCTATAATGAAAAAAGAAGCCGTAAGAAACAAAGCCGGTATGAACGGCGCGGCGGTAGCCGCAGGCGTTCTTCTCGGGATCCGCATGATCTTATACGCCGCGCTTTTCATATGGAACGAACTGAGGAAAAACGACGCGTCTTTTCTTGACGGTAAGGGGCTCGTTCGCGTGGTGCTCGTTTACCTGGCCGTCCTTTCCGTCTCCTCGGGCGCCGTCCTGTTTTTGTCCGCCTGTCTAAGAGAACCGTCCGTGAAAGAAGTCGGGAACGGACAGGGCACGAAAAAATACTTGATCGTGAAAAAAAGCGCCGTCGCGTCGGCGGTCGGCGCCGTGATCTTCTATTTGCTGTTCGTTATTCTGCTTCCCTTTTTCGGCCTCATCTGGCTGACAGCCGGACTCTCCTGCCTCTCGTCGGCGCTGTCGCTTATCCTGTCCGTGGTTTTCTTCCTGATGAAAAGTTATGATAATATGAAAAAACGGGGAAAAGATATCCCGTAAGAAGATCATGCAGCCGCGGCCAGTTCAGTCCGCGGCTGCATGTTTTTTAGTTTCAATGGGCATATCGCCGGCGGTCACGGCTGCCTGTACGAATTCACATCGTCTATATGAGTCTGTCTGACGCTCTCCGTGGACTGCGAAAACGGGTACAGCTTATCATAGACCGCACCGACGTCCAGCCGGACAGGGTGGGGTCCTTCAAGCAGCGATGATACGACGGCCCCGACATCCGGTCTTCTTATGACCGCAACGTCTGAAGAACCGACAGTGACGTCCTTTAAGGTGCACCTCTCTGAGAAAAGAACTACCGAATGGATCGCTGCGCCCTCGGGAAGATACCGCTTCAAAACGGCGCAGTGAGTTCTGTTCTGCCAGACCGGATTGTAGAAACGGTTCTTCTGCGACCGGCCTTTTCCCTTCCCGACGGGAAGGACCTGTGTCCAAAGTTTCTGACTGTCGCTGCCGAAGATCCATCCGCTGTAGTTCTTGCTCTCGAACACGAATACGCAGTCGGAACAGATCATAAGGACGTCGATCTCCGTGGTCTTCCCGTTATCTTTCGGCAGATACACGTTGAACAGGAATCTGAATCCTTTCGCCTCATACTGTTTCAGTCTGCGGAACGTTTCATACTCGCCGCGTATGCCGGCGTCGGTCATCATTCGCCAGAACGAATTTCCGGTATCTTTCTTATAAGTCGTACGGTTATAGAGAGCGACGGCAACCGCAAGAACGACGGCGGCAACGAAAACGACTCCGAAGAAGGCGTCCATGATTCGGTTCTCCTGATTCTTTTGCTGACGGCAACAGAATAACACATCGGCGGCGGAATGTCAACGACCAGGCATCAAAAACTGGCTGCCGGACTGCCGTTTTTGCATCAAACGGGCCCGTCTTTTTCGTCCTGACCGAAATAAATCCCGCATAACAAATGACAAATCCCCGCAAATATGGTATAATTATTCTTGTATCCGGCCCTCGCGGGAGGCGCCGGGAGATTCAGCCTGACGGCCGGACGCCCGTCCGGCCCAGGAGCGGAGGGACCGTATGCGTATTGTTATAAAGATCGGGACGTCGACCCTCGCCTACCCGAACGGCCGGCTCAATATCCGTCGCGCGGAGCAGATCTGCCGGACCGTGGCGGACATCGCCAACGCCGGCAACGACGTGGTAATAGTGTCCAGCGGCGCCATAGGCATGGGCGTCGGCAAGCTGTCGCTCGGCGGCAGGCCGGACGACATCGCCACCAAACAGGCGGCCGCCGCGGTGGGCCAGTGCGAGCTCATGTACACCTACGACCGGCTGTTCGGCCAGTACAACCGGACCGTCGGGCAGATACTGCTGACCTCGTCCGACTTCAGGCACGCGGACCGGCACGCGAACTTCAGGAATACGGTCGACCGGCTGCTGGAGCTCGGGACGGTGCCGGTGGTCAACGAGAACGACACCGTCGCCACCGACGAGATCAAGTTCGGCGACAACGACACGCTCTCGGCGCTCGTGGCGACGAGCATCGGCGCGGAGCTGCTGGTGATACTCTCGGACGTCAGCGGGCTCTACACCTCGGATCCGCGGCGCGATCCAAACGCGAAGCTTATACCGCGGATCGACCGCATAAACGATTCGATATACGCCCTGGCCGGAGGCACGACGGGCCTGGGGACCGGAGGCATGAAGACCAAGCTCGGCGCGGCGGACATCTGCCTGCGCGCGGGCTGCGAGTGCGTCATAGCCTCGGGGCACGATCCGTCCGTCTTATACGGCATCATAGCCGGCGAGGACGTCACGTGCACGCGGTTCGTGCCGTCCGCGGAAAGGAACCGTGAAAATGACTGAGACCGGAAAGACGCTGTTGAGAGCGCGCGCGGCCGCACCGCGGCTCGCTGCGCTGGGGACGGAGGATAAGAACGCCTGCCTGGCCGCTATGGCCCGGTCGCTCGCCGGCGGGGCAGACAGGATACTTTCCGCCAACGCCGAAGACGTTGCCGCGGCGCGGGGCAGGCTCTCCGCGTCCATGATCGACCGGCTGACGCTAGACGAAAAGCGCATCCGCGGCATGGCGGACGGGATCCTGGAGGTGGCAGCCCTGCCCGATCCCGTGGGACTTGAGCTCGAGTCCTTCGAGCGGCCGAACGGCCTGTCTATAAGCAAGGTCTCCGTGCCGCTGGGAGTGGTCGGGATCATATACGAGAGCAGGCCGAACGTAACGTCGGACGCGGCGGCGCTGTGCTTCAAGAGCGGCAACGTCTGCGTGCTGAAGCCCGGCAGCGACGCCCTGCGGAGTTGTGCCGCCATAACGGAGCTGCTGCGGGGCGCCGCAGAGCCCTACGGGCTCGCGGACGCCGTGTGCGTGCTGACGGGGGCCGAAGGCTCCAGGGCCGCCGCTGCGGAGCTTATGAACGCCACGGGCCTCGTCGACGTCCTCATCCCCCGCGGAGGGGCGGGGCTCATCAAGGCCTGCGTCGAGAACTCGAAGGTGCCGTGCATCCAGACGGGGACCGGCATCTGCCACGTTTACGTCGACGGAAGGGCCGACTTTTCCATGGCGCTCGACATCATAGACAACGCCAAGACGCAGCGGCCCTCGGTGTGCAACGCCGAGGAGGTACTGCTCGTGAGCAGGGACGTCGCCGCGGACTTCCTGCCCCTGCTCTCCGCCCGCCTGCGGGACGCGAGGTCGGCGGCGGGAAAGACGCCGGTGGAGCTTATACTGGACACTGAGGCGGCGCGGATCATTTCCGGGACGCCGGCCGGCCCAGGGGACTTCGACACCGAATTCCTGGATTACAAACTGGCCGTGGGGGTGGTCGCGGACGTCCGCGAGGCCGTGTCGCATATAGCCGCCCACTCGACCCGCCACAGCGACTGCATAGTGACTGACGACCCCGAGGCCGCGGAATACTTCCTCAACGCCGTAGACAGCGCCGCGGTGTACCACAACGCCTCCACGCGCTTCACAGACGGCGGCGAGTTCGGCCTCGGCTGCGAGATAGGCATATCTACCCAGAAACTGCACGCAAGGGGCCCCATGGGCCTGCGCGAACTGACGTCGTACAAATACGTCGTCCGCGGGAAAGGACAGACAAGATGAAATACAGAGCCGGATTCATTGGCTGCGGCAACATGGGCGGGACCCTGGCGCGCGCGGCTGCCTCGAGGCTCGGCGGCTCCGCCGTAGCAGTATGCGACGCCGACGAGGCAAAGGCCCGGGCCGTTCAGAGCGAATTCGGGACGGACGTCCTGGGGATACGCGAGATCGCCGTCAGCTGCGACTATCTGTTCCTCGGCGTGAAGCCGCAGGTCATGGAGAGCGTCACGGGAAGCATCCGCGACCTGCTTGAGGGAAGGACCGACTTCACCGTCGTCACCATGGCGGCGGGCCTGGGGATAGATTACGTTTCCTCGCTCACCGGCGGCTGCCGCGTCATACGCATAATGCCCAACACTCCCGCCCTGTGCGGCGAGGGCATGATACTGTGCTCGCCCGGCAAGGGCGTGAGCGCGGAGACCGTCGACGGCCTCGTCGACGTGCTGTCGGGGGCCGGCAGGATCGATATCATCGACGAGAAGCTCATAGACGCAGCCTCGGCCCTCTCGGGCTGCGGCCCGGCCTTCGCCTACATCTTCTGCGAGGCCCTGGCCGACGGGGCCGTCGAGTGCGGCCTGCCGAGGGACAAGGCCGTCTCGTACGCCGCACAGACCCTCCTCGGCTCGGCTAAGATGGTACTCCGGCAGGGCGATCCCGGCCGGCTGAAGGACAACGTGTGCAGCCCCGGCGGGACGACCATTGCCGGAGTGCACGCGCTCGAGAGCGACGGCTTCCGCGCCGCCGCCATGGACGCCGTCGTCAGCGCCTACCGGCGCACGCTGGAGCTGAAGAAGTAAGAAGGAGATCTTCGATAGACAAAAAAGCGGCCGCCTTACGCGGCCCGGTGAGTTCGAGACCATCCTCACCGGGGACTTTGTCCCAAGAATAAAACTAAGGAGAAATATCATGACCCGGAAGACCCGAACCAACGCGCTGTTCCTGTGCAACGCGGCCGCCATAGCCGCCATTTACGCCGTGCTCACCGTCGCCTGCTGGAGCTTCTCCTCCATGCAGATCCAGGTGCGGATATCCGAAGCCCTCTGCATACTGCCGCTGTTCACTCCGGCGGCCGTGCCCGGCCTGTTCCTCGGCTGCGCCGCCGCCAACATGATAGCCGGCAACATCCCCGACGCGATCTTCGGCTCGCTCACGACGCTCGCGGCCGCCACGCTGACATGGCTCATAGGCCGGCTGTTCCGCGGCAACGCGAGGATAGCCCTGGGGCCCCTCCCGGCCGTCGTGCTGAACGCCCTGACCGTCCCGCTCATCATCTACTACGGCTACGGCGAGAAGGACTTCCTCGGCTTTTCCGACACGCTGCCGGTCCTTGCCCTCTTTGCGCTGTCGGTCTTCATAGGTCAGACGATAGCCTGCTATGCCATAGGCGTGCCGCTTTATTTCGCGATAAAGCCGCTCCAGGCGCGCCACGGCCTGTTTGGCCCCGGGTCGGGCGACGCCGGTACCTCCGGCCCCGCCCCGCGTGAATGACGCAAATAACACTTCAGATACAGGAGACGACATGTTTGATTCAATCGATGTACTGAAGCCCGCGCTGAAAAAGCTGATCGGCGAGCTTCGCAAAGAGTACGCTTACGCCTCCGTGCTCGCGGTGGCGGACGACACCCGGAGCTGGAGCATCTCCTCCAGCGGCAGATCTATCTCTTCCGGAGGCTGGATAGGCGGGACCGGCTTCGTGGTCCGCGTCTTCGACGGCACCGGCTGCGCCGAGTACTCTTTCAACGAGTTCTCGGAGGATATGATCCCCTCCGTCGCGCAGACTCTCCGCACCCGCCTGGCGGCTCAGAACGCCGCCCTTCCCTCGGGCGTCCGCCCGCTCCCCACTCCGGTGCCCGCGGACGAGCCTGCCGTGCTGCGCAAGGACGCGGTCTTCGAGACCGATCCCCGCGAGCTCGGCGACGAGGCCATACTCGAACGCATCTCCGCGGTGCGCGAAAAGGCCCTGGCCGTCGAGGGCGTCCTTGACGCCGGAGCCAACCTCAGCTACCGCGCCTACCGCAAGCTCTTCCTCTCGGAGAACCGCGACCTGGACCAGACCGTTATGTGGACGAACGGGCACGTCTTCGCCCTCGCCCCGCGCGGCGAGGAGCTTAAGGAGGCGTACCGCTCCTGCTCCATCCTCGGCGGAGCCGAGCTGCTGGATTCGCTCGGGGAGCTTGCCGTGCCCGTCGCCGAGCAGGCCGTAGAGCTGCTGAACAGCGAGCCCATGATCCCCGGGGAGTACGACTGCATATGCGACCCCGCCACGACCGGCATGATCGTTCACGAGGCCTTCGGCCACGGCGTCGAGATGGACATGTTCGTAAAGGACAGGGCCCAGGCCAGGCTGTTCATAGACAAGCCTGTGGCATCGCCGCTCGTGACCATGCACGACGGCAACGCCGTCTGCGACACCGCCACCATGTGGTTCGACGACGAGGGCGTGCTGACCGGCGACACCGTGATAATCGACCGCGGCATCCTGCGCCGCGGCATGTGCGACACCCTCTCCGCCCTCAGGCTCGGCGTCGCCCCGACCGGAAACGGCAGGCGCGAGAGCTACGAGCGCAAGGCCTACACACGCATGACCAACACATATTTCGAGGGCGGCTCGTCCACCCTCGACGGGATGATGGCCTCCATAAGCTACGGCTTCCTGCTCGAGAGCCCGTTCAGCGGCATGGAGGACCCGAAGAACTGGGGCATCCAGTGCATGGTGAACATCGCCCGCGAGATCCGCGACGGCAAACTGACCGGCAGGATATTCTCGCCGATAGTGCTGACCGGCTACGTGCCCGACCTGCTCAAGTCCGTCAGCATGATGTGCCCCGATCCCGTCACCGAAGGCGGCGGCTTCTGCGGCAAGGGCAGCAAGGAATGGGTCAAGGTCTCCGACGGAGGCCCCTACATGAAGGCCCGCATAAGGCTCGGTTGAGGAGGGACCGCAAATGACAGAAAGGATAATAGAAGCTCTGGGGCGCTGCGGGATCTCCCGCTGGAGGATCAACGAAAAGGTCGAGGAATCCGCCGAGCTCTTCTTCGTAAAGCACGAGCTCGACACCCGGCGCATCAAAGACACGCACAAATTCAGCGTAACGGTATTCCGTCGGGCCGAGGCCGACGGTAAAGCGATGGTCGGAAAGACGGCCGTCGAGCTCATTCCGTCCATGACGGACGCGCAGATAGACGGGGCCCTGAACGGGGCTTACTACGCGGCCGGCTTCGCCCTCAATCCGGACTACGAGGCACCCGCCCCGGTCAGGCGCGAGACGGTGTTCAAGGCCGGCGAGCTGGCCTCGGCGCCCCTGCAGCAGAGCGCCGGAAAAATGGCCGCCGCGGCCCTCGCGGCGGATACCCGCAAGGAGTCCTTCATAAACTCCCTCGAGGTCTTCTGCCACAGGACCTTCAACCGCGTCATCTCGTCCGAGGGCACCGACGTCTCCTACACCGACGCCGTCTGCAAGGGCGAGTACGTCGTCCAGTGCAAAGAGCCCGAGGACGTCGAGCTCTTCGCCCAGTTTGAATACGGCGACTGCGACGCGGCCTCGCTCACTCAGAGGGTCGGCGAGGACCTTCGCTTCGCCGCCGACCGCGCAAGGGCCCAAAGCATACTGAAGAGCGGCAGCTACGACGTGGTGCTCAGCGGCGTCAATCTCGTGACCGTGCTCGAGTACTACGCCGAGAAATCCTCCGCCGACATGATCTACCCCAAGTACTCACAGTGGAAGACCGGCGACGACGTCCAGGGCTGCTCCGGCGGCGACGCCGTAAGCATCTCCCTCGACGCCAGAGTTCCCTTCTCCTCCGACGGCATCCCCATGAAGCGGCTGAAGCTCATGGAGGACGGCCGCCTATCCGCGATCCACGGCCGCACGGATTTCTGCCGCTACCTCGGCATCGAGCCCACCGGCGAATACGGGAGGCTGATCTGCGAGAACCCGGGCTCCGCCTCGTTCGAGGAACTGAAGAGCGGCCCCTGCCTGTGGCCCGTGGTCTTCTCCGACTTCCAGATGGACTCCTTCTCCGGCCACTTCGGCGGCGAGATCCGCCTTGCCTACCTCATAGAGGACGGCAGGGCCGTGCCCGTCACCGGCGGCTCCGTGAACGGGATCCTCATCGATGCGCAGCGCGACATGGTCTTCTCCCGCGAGCGCTACTCGTCCGCCTTCTACGAAGGTCCGTACGCCGCCCGCTTCCGCGGCATCCCCGTCGCGGGGACGGCAGACTGAGTCCGCGCACTACATGTAATAATACGGCTTAAAAGCGGTCCGTCCGGACTCCGTTTGCGCGGAGTCCGGACGGACCGCTTACTGTATCACGCCCGGAGGGCGCCTTATCAATAGGTCTTTTCGATCGGGGCCTCGGGGGCGTTCTTCTTGATGCTCTCGATGCCGTTCAGGACGCCGGCTCTGGCCTTGTAGCTTTCTCCGGTGGCAATGACCTGGCCGTTGGTGGCCTTCAGACGGAATCTGAATTCGCCCTTCTTGTCCTGATAGACCTGGAATTTGGGGTGCTTGACCGCAACCACGGGATCGGCGGTGAGATCCTCGACTCCGCCGGCGCTGTTCTTCTTGACGCTGGCAATGCCCTTAAGGCAGGATGCCTCGGTCTTGTAGGTTTCGCTGCTGGCAATGACCTCTCCGTTGCCGGCCTTCAGATCGAACTTGAAGCCGCTGGGAGTCTGTTTGATGACAAATTTTCCCATTTTAGATTCCTCTCATGCATTTTTTGGCGAACTGTGCGCTTAATCGCGAATATTCGCCTCTTTGATTCTAATTTTATCACAGATTATTCGTCAAATCAACTGTATTTTCCGTTTTTTTGTCTAACGCTTGCCGTTTTTTTGTATCAAACGGCCAGAATATCAGCCTTGCGGACGGCTGGAAAGGCCTCACTTTGCGGTGTCGGAGGCGTGCTCTTCGCGGTAGTCCGCGTCGTTGCAGCAGGGATCCTTCGCGGCTTCGGCGGGTTCTGCGGGGGCCTCCTTTGTCGCGTCGCCGAGGCCCGTGGTCTCGGAGAACAGCACGTTGCGGGACACGGTCTTCACGGCGTCGGTGGGCACTATGATCTTCGCGGCCCGGCCGTTGCACATGGCCACGAGCGCCTCGTACTGCTTGAGCTCGAGGACCTGAGAGGTCGGCGCGGAGGCGACCAGTTCGCGGATACCGTCGGCCTCGGCCTTCTTTGCGAGATATACGGCCCTGGCTTCGCCTTCCGCCCTGGCTATGCGGGC